>CAYQLM010000017.1:0-38191 GCA_964418365.1 uncultured Dehalococcoidia bacterium | reverse complement strand
GCCCGATCTCTCCGTTGCAGAAGAAACCAGCTAGCGGGATCGGGCCAAGGATGTCGGCAACAGCCTTCGCATCATGATCCGGCGATCCAAATAGGCCCTGGCCTCGCCCGTTACACGACCACAGCAGGGCGCCTAACAATTCTTCACCCGGCGGAGCCGCCCTCTTCTCCTCGAGGAGGAGGCGCAGGTCTTCGTCGGCCGCCGCAGCGTCCCGCACTTGGAACTGGAGCGTCTGGCCCTCGCGGGGCAGGGCGCTGACGGCGATGGCGCCGCTCTCGCGGTCGGCTCCGAGAAGATTGCGGATGAGGAAATCGCCGCGGCCGAAGTCCTCGCGGTACTCATCCATCGCCAGGCCGATGAGGAGGTTTTGTTGCGCTCGCTGTCGCTCTTCCGCGGGCAACTGCTCGATCGTCTCCAGGAGGACATCTAGCGCCGGCCGGCCCGCGATGCTCTTGATTGTCTGTTCCTGCGTTCCCGTGATGGTCCAGGGGCGGCCAATGGGGTTACACCCTTGGGAGACGATACTTCGAATCGTCAGCGGGCCCCCAATTGCCAGCGCGAGAGCGCCATGCTCGTGCACCTGCCCGTCGAGGAACAGATGGGTGCGTCGGGCCTGCGCGTCGCCAGATGCCATGCCTCCCAGAAGAGGCACGCCTGGGTAGGACGCTGACAACACGTCCAACAGGCGCTCAGCGTCGAGCGTGTAGGGATCGCCGAGCAGAAGCCAAGCGTTGACATCGTCTGGCAGGACACCAAGCAGCTCCCGAGTGGCACCTACTGAATCGCATTGCTGGAGGTCAGCCTGCGAAAGGTGGCGAGTCTCCAGGGAGGCATCTGGCAGCGAGAGGGCGAGCAATGCGAGGGCCGGTTCTCCTTCTATCTCCGTCGACGGCCCGATCACACCCTGTCCGGAGCAGCCGATGAGCACCCGCGACCGTAGCGTTTGCCGTGCCTGCTCGATCAGCTCAGAGAACTCCTGAGCATAGCTAGCACTCGCGAAGAGCACGGCGAGATCCGCGTCCTCTACTTCCTCCGTGACACGTGCCAGGACGTCGGCCAGAGCTTTCCGCCAGTCAGGGTCGCGACCGATTGCCGCCGCTGCCTTCATCGTCTCAATCGCCTCGTCTTTCTAACCAAGGACGAACAGCCGGGATTGAGGAATCCTGGGGAATAGGCGAGATCTAAAGCAGTCAGGCCTTCTTTCGCACCTCGGTGACTATGTTCAGGATCATGTCCGCTTCGATTCTATCGCCAGCGGATGGGTCGTCATAGATGGAATCGTGCGAAATACGGATTTCCCGAACCGAATCAGGATCATCGCCATAAGACACAGTAAGTTGATAGTAGCGGACGCCATGGAGCTCGTACGGCTTCACTACGCGGACGATTGCTTCGCGTGCCAACGACAAAGCCCTCTTTCGACTCGTAGGATCGCAGCGGGCGCGCTGTACCCCTATCATTGTACTGACCGGGGCTCGACTCAACTAGCCAAGCGCTCGCTATGCAGCGGGAGGGCGCTCCGACTAAGGCGTTAGCAGGAGTTCGAACATGGGTGATCCAAACAACAGAGAGGACTGTTATATCTGCGACCGACCGACAGAGCTGGATGACTTCTGCGATGGATGTCAGGAATGGATCTGCAAGGAGTGTGACCCGGTACGACCGTCCGAACCCCACGACCCCAACGCTCATAAGCATTATGCCGGCGACTAGGCGGAGCGCCATTGGCAAGGTCTCCGCAGACACGTCCGCGCCTACCAGTACTCTTCTGTGTAGATCTCCCCGTAGCCCTTCGCGCTGAGGATGCTGCGCGCGTCGGTGATCATGTCGGGGTTGCCGCAAAGGTAGACCGCCGTGCTACCCGGCGGATAGCGCGTCTGCACCTCCTCCGCGTCGAAGCCCTGCGGCAGGACGTCCAGCGTGGCATGCTCGAGGAGCGCTGTTACGCGCCCCCTGCCCACCTCGGGCACCCAGTGCCGGTCTTCCTGCGGCCGACTCGCCATCGGAACGTACAGGAAGTTGAACTCTTTGTGTCGGGACAACCCATCGAGCTCCCAGCGATAGCCGAGGTCGGCTGTGTAGCGCACGCCGTGCGCGAGCGTGATCATGCGCCCGTGCGGCTTCCCCTGGCTTTGCTCGATGCTCAGCGTGCGCAGCATGCTGACATATGGCGCCAGGCCGGTGCCGGTGGCGAACAGCAGAAGGTGTGGCGCGTTCGATTTCGCTAGGGTGAAGACGCCCTTCGGCCCCATGTAGTAGACCTCGTCTCCGTGGCGCAGGTTGAACAGGGACGGCGTCAGCTGACCCCGTTCGATCACGTTGATGTAGAGCTCCAGGTAGCTTCGCTCGTACGGCGAGCTCGCGATCGAGTACGCCCGCGGGACGAACTCGTCCCCGACGTCGAGGCCCAGCGTAGCGTATTGGCCGGCGACGAACTGGAACAGGTCGTGGTCCTTCGGCTTAAAGCGAAAGATGGCGACTTCGGGACCGTCCACATCGATCCGCTCCGTCAACACGGCGAGGCGCATCTTGGCCTTCAGCGAACGTCGGCCCGAGGGTGCCGTCGCACCCCGTTCTGTCACTGTAATCTCTCGTTTCCTCGCTCTTTGCTCATGACGAAACCACATCCGTGATCGGCACCGCCGCCTCACATGGGCACGGGCGACCACTCCCGCCGCTGCTCGATCACGTGTTGCGCGATCTCCTGAATCACGGCCTCTAGCGGTCCGCGGGCATTGAACGACCGTCCACAGTTCAAACATGTGTCGTCTCCACCTGCTTCGGCGAAAATGTACCCTCGGCAGTGCCGGCATCGGGCGGATGGTGAGTCGCGATCTGGCACGCCCTGATGCAGCATCCGGTCTATTTCCGGCAACTCTGCCGACTGGACAGGGTCGGCGCCACGCACCAGAAGCTCTCGGTTGAGACCAACGACCAGGGGGCGCAGGTCCGCCACGAGTGTGACGACAAAGGGAGCCTTCTTCACAATCAGCATTGTAGCGAATGCGGACGCAAATTCCGGTCAGGGTCACTTCAGAAGGATCGCCTCCGGCCCCTGCCCCGCGATCGCCGCCAGCGCTGCCTTGCGCTACGGGCGAGTTGTGGTGCACCCCAAGCCAGCAGTACAGTTCAGGAACCCCAACCGCGGTCAAGGAGGACTCGCATGGCGGAAGCAGCGACGACGCACGCTCAGAAATACCTTCCGAACGACGAGCGAGAGGGCATCGGCTTATGCCTCTCCGGGGGTGGCTATCGCGCAGCACTGTTCCACCTTGGCGCGCTGCGCCGCCTAAACGAACTGGGCATCCTCTCGCAGGTCAAGACGATCACGTCAGTGTCTGGTGGCAGCATCATCGCCGCGCACCTGGCGACGGCGGTCCCGAGTTGGCCTCGTCCCGGCGAGTCCATCGACCGATGGGACGAACTTGTAGCGACACCGTTCAAAGCGTTCACGCAGCGCAACATCCGCACCGGCCCGCTTCTGAGGCGTCTGCTTCCCCAGAACTGGTTCGTCGCAAGCAGCGCCGTCGAGGCCCTGGCCGCGGAATATGAACAGCACCTCACCGGCTTGTACTTGGACGAGTTGCCGACGCGCCCCAACTTTGTGTTCTGCGCGACGGACCTTTCGTATGCGTGCAACTGGAAGTTCGAGCGCGCTGCCGTCGGGGACCACCAGGCCGGCTACATGAGGCCGCCGCCCAGGTGGCGTGTCGCTCGGGCCGTGGCGGCTTCCTCCTGCTTTCCGCCCGTTTTCAATCCATTGCCCGTCGGCCTTCAACCGGATCAGCTGCACGACGGGAAGGCCCATCAAGGGAAGGAACGCGACGGGATCGTTCGCGCTCTGTCACTGAGCGACGGAGGCGTCTACGACAACATGGGGCTCGAACCAGTATGGAAGAACCATGCCACCGTGCTCGTCTCCGACGGCGGCCCAACCTTTGCTGCGACACCAGACAGCGGCTTTCTCTGGCAGTTGCAGCAGTACGTCTTGATCCTTGATGAACAGGCAGGCGCGGTGCGGAAGCGGTGGCTCATCGCGAACTTTCTCAATCGCGAGCTGAACGGCACGTATTGGGGCATCGGCAGCTCTGCCCACCACTACAATCCCGACGCCGCGGGCTACCCGAAGAGCCTCGTCGACTCCGTCGTATCGCGAGTGCGGATCGATCTTGATGCCATGAGTCCTGCCGAGGCGGCAGTCCTAGAGAATCATGGCTACACTCTGGCTGACGCCGCGCTCACCGAGCACGCGAAAGAACTCCTGCCCGCTCACCCTTGTCTTGCCACGATCCCGAACGGGGAATTGATGGACCGGGAAGAGGTAGAGACCGCGTTGCGCGGGAGCGATCTTGTGCTCCCCCTTGGCCGCTGCTAGCGATCGCTATTGTCACTTAGTGTCATTGGATGCTTTGCCACACGAAGTTCCGTAATCCCGTGGCCACGATCCATCACGCCCGCGCTTGACAGAGTGTGTATACTAACGGCAACACACTAGTGGGGTCCCCGCTCCTTGCCGAATCGGCCCGCTTTCTACTGCGATCGGGGGGATCATGTTTCGCCTGTGCGTTCTCGCATCACTGACTCTTCTCGCGCTTGCCACGCTGGTCTTGGGCGCGGACGGGACGCCCCGCCTGACGCAGGCGGCGCCGGGTACAGTGGTCTATCGCGACCCGGCTTACGGACTGCCGCACATCTTCGCTGACACCGACCTGGAGCTGGCGCGACAGAATGGGCGCGAGATCGCGAAGGACCGGCTGGGACAGATCATTCTGATCAGCCGCGTGGGACGGGGCACGCTCTACCAGGCTTTCGGGCTGCTGGATCCGAGCACGTTCAACGACGACGTCGAGGTACGCCGATCGGGCTACACGTCGTCGGAGCTTAACGACATGTACGACAAGCTGCCCGCAGACGTTCGGGCCCTTATCCTCGAGTACTGCAAGGGTGTGAACGACACTATCGAGCAGGTCTACGCCGGCACGCTGCCGGAGCCGGCCGAGGTGTTCCTGCTGCGCGCGCTTGGACTCAGTAGCGACCTCTTCGGAAACGCGACGAATATCTCGGACCAGGTCGATCCGTACTACAAGGCTCCGGGCGGCGCCGACCCCGAGCGTCCGAACGCGGGCTTTCAGTTCACGCCCGAATTCGCTGCGGCGATCTCTGTGCTGCAAGTGCGCAACTTCGGGGACGCGGGCGTGAACGAAGTAGCGCTACTCGATCAGCTCAACCGGCTGATTGCCAAGTTCCCATTGGACGGCACGAACATCTGGAGCGACCTCAACTTTCTGCAGGACCCGCTGGCGCCGTCGTCGGTGCCGGACCCGAGCCTCCCAGGGTTCGGCGGCCCGCTGGCCGGCGTGCCTGTCGCAGGCGCGGCTGGCGCGCCGGATGACAAGGTCCCCTCATATCGAGAAGCTGTCGCAAACTATGACTTCAGCGCGACGGTCGATGCGCTGGCGGAGGTACAGAAAGCGCGTGAGGAGCGCGCCCGCAGTTATGGCGCCTGGCCAGCACTCGGAAGCTACGCCTGGATGGTCGACGGCTCGCGCTCGGCTACGGGAAACCCGTGGGTCGGCGGCTTCCCGCAGACAGGCATCCAGGTGCCATCGATAATGCACTACGTGGGGATGCGGAGCGCTGAGGGCACGGATCATCAGATCGAGACGCTGGGCATGGAGTTCGTCGGCGCGCCGTTGGTGCTCATTGGGCAGACGGACACCGTCGCGTTCACGACGACAACGGGGGCGCTGAAGAACAACGACCTCTACCTAGACCAGCTCGCCCTCGAAAGCACGGACGCGCTCCGCTACAACGACGAGGGCTCGCCGGCGGCGATGAACATGCGCGTCGAACAGATCAAGCCGACGTCCGGAGCGGCAACGCCGATTGTCGTGTGGCGCACGCACGAACGCGCGGGCAACGGCGGCTCGCGCACGGTGGAGGGCTTCCAGGGAGACGCAGGCGGCACGGTCGACAGCGCGACGGCGTCGACGCTGACTGATAGCGGCGCGTTCGCGAGCGGCAGCTTAGCGGGCGGGTACGTTGCGATTACGTTCGGGCCGGGCGCTGGACAGATGCGTGAGATCGCGTCGAGCACATCGAACACGCTGACGCTAAGCGGGACGTGGGCGGTGACGCCCACGTCCGCCTCGCAGTACGTGGCGGTCAAGACGGGAAACCCGATGCTGGCGATCTCGCGCGAGCGGGCGTTCTGGCTGGAGGAAACGACGACTGCGCTGGGCTTCTCGTACTTCCAGCGTGCAGAGAACGTACTCGATATTCGCCGGGGCGTGCGCCTGATCCCGAGCGCGCACCACTTTATGTCCGCGGATAACAACTCGTTCAACGGCCTCGGCACGGACCTAAGCACCGACCCCGGCAACACGGGCTACTACGCATCGGGTTACTGGCGCGTGCGTCAGGCTGGCACCGATCCGCGACTGCCGCTCGATGGCACCGTGGCAGACGAACTGGTGCTGATCAGCGGCACCGTCAGCAGCGCGGGCGCGAGTTCCCTGACGAGTACGGGCGCATTTACGGGGCAGGATCTCTCAGCCCTACCCTACAACTACCGGCTGGACAACCCGACGCAGCGGGGCAGCGAGTACATCGTGACGATCACGGGCGGCACCGGGTACAGGCAGACCCGTCGCATTGCGACAAACGACGATGACACGTTGACCTTGGAAGAAGACTGGGGTGTCACGCCGGCGCCCGGCGACCTCTTCGAGGTGTATGAGATATACGGCTTCCCGGAGGCGATCAACCCTCCGAGCGGCTTCTCAGCGAACTGGAACAACCGGGCGGCGACGGCGGACTTCGCGCCGCTTGGACGGCAGCACCGCGTCATCGACATCCTGGAGCGTCTCTCGATGGACAGCTCTATCACGCGCGACGACCTGCGTCAGCTGAATAAGGACGTCGCCGGTCTAGATGGCAAGGGAGCCTTCGGGCGCTACATCATTCCGAAGATCCGCGAAGCGGTCGACGGCGTGGGGAACGGTGGCAACCCACAGGTCGATAGCGTCCTCGCTGATCTCGAGACGTTCCAGGCGGGGCCGATCTCAGGCCGCAACTTCATCGATCCTGTCACCGCAACGACGACGGAGGGTGAGATCGCTTTCCTGAACGGCATGATCTCGCGCCTTTCGAGCGCGATCTGGGGCGACGAGCTCTCGACCACGGGCATCGGTAACCCGGGCGGCTCCTTCGGCCTGGACGTGATGCAGCACACCATCGATTCGGCTGCGGGCAGCCCGGCAGGCGCTTACGGGCAGGTTTACACAGGCGATTACTTCAACGGCACCGACTGGCGGGTGGTGGTGCGCGACGCGTTCGCGCAAACGATTAGCGACCTCGGCGGCATCCCGGCGAACGGAACGCGCAGCCAGAGCAACTACGCGCATCCGCTGGCCGCGCTCTTCCCCAACCTTGTGTTCGACCAGACGCCATCGGGCAACCGCGGCATCTGGGAGCAGATCATTGAAGTTGGACCGACCGTGAACGGTGAGTTCATCTTCCCGCTGGGCCAGAGCGGCTTCATCGACTCCGGCGGTCTGCCGAGTGACAACTCGGACAGCCTGCACGACATCTGGCGCGACTGGCGGTTCGTTCCGATGCTCCACGTGGTCGACGACCTGACGTCGGACGCCGACGGCGACGTCGATAATGACGGCGTGCTTGACGGCTTCGAGGCGTGGCACTTCGGCTCGAACGCGCCGGCGCCCGGATCGGACGCCGACGGCGACGGCCTCACGCTGCTGCAGGAGTACAACGTCTCATCCGACCCAACGGACACAGACACGGACGACGATGGCTTTGGGGATGCATCCGATAACTGTGCCAACGCGCGCAATCCGGGCCAGGAAAATCTCGACGGCGACGCGCTGGGAGATGACTGCGACCGCGACCTAGATGGCGATGACTGCTGGAACTCAAATGAGCGGTTGGGCGATGAGCTGCGTGGCGGCGACCGCGACCCGACTAACCCGTGGGACTACTTCAATCCGACGCACGACGGCCAGAATCGCATCGATGATGTTCTCGCGGTTGCATCACACTATGGAAAGAACACAGGCGACCTGGCGTATTCCACCGAGTACGACCGCACGTATGTAGGGCCGAACGTGTGGAACCTCGGTCCGCCAAACGGCCAGATCCGGATCGATGACGTCCTGGCGGCGGTTCGCCAATACAACCACGACTGCGCGTAGCGCACACCATTCGAGAACGACGACCCTGGAGTCCTCCTCGGCAGGCTTCTTGATCGCGGTGTTGCGGGTTGCCGATGTTCGCGAGGCCAAGAAAGTCGCGTCCTGTGCGACGAATTTACCCATCCCGGGACGATAGACCTAATGAGCAAGGTATGTAGCGATGGACAACAGGCTGCGCAAGATCCTGACAGAGTGTGTCCGAGAGCTGGACGCTTGCCTCTGGCGCTCTCCGGACGGGACCGAGGAGCTTCAGCCCTATTTGCACCTGTGGAGCGATCTGAACGCCGCACCAATACTCGAGCCTGAAAAGTGCTGCCGGCCGAATGGAGGCTAGCCACGCTACGTGATCGGGATGAGGCATCGTCTCGCAGTCTGCAACGGCTAGCCGAGGCAGTCCAGGCAAGCCGATTGCTCGTACGCGAGCGGCTTACGGAGGCGAGCACAGCAGCGCTGGCCGAAACGGACACTGGCTCACCCGGTCGGCGAAGACTTCTCTCGCTGCTGTTTGCTGACCTTCGCGACTAGGGCACCTCGTCTAGCGGCAGCTAACCATCCCCTCCCCAACGCTCGACCAGCGCGACCGCGTGGGGCTACTCTTTAGGAACGACACCATTGTCACATAGCGTGCAGCGGTGCGAACCAAGGGTAAAGCCACCGCCATCAATCCAATACTCGCTGATCTGACTCTGCGACTACGAGTCTTGTCGGCGCATGTCGAGGCCGGCGCCGGTGACACGGTCGAGATCTACCACGACCGCCTGTCCTTTTCGTTCCTTGTCGAGCATTTTCTCGATCTCCGGGTATCCCTTCATAGATGCGGTCTCGGATCTCGGGATCTTCCACACCGTGTGCTCCGCCAAGCGTCACCAGGGTCGCCTCCCTAGAACGACCCCGTGATGCGATCATCGCCCCGAACGATGCGGAGCGTCGAGTTCAGCGTTGCGGCATCATTGTCGAAATCGACGTGGGCGTGAGCGTTTGATGCGAGGGTGACCTTCGGGCCGCCCACGGAGTGCACGATTGTCGGTTCGCCGGCGGGCCTACCTGCTCCCACCTTGGCCAGCAGTGATGCATCGTGAGCCAGGCACTTTTCTAAGCCCAAGAGAGGCGTCTTCCCTGTAGGTTCGAAGGCCTCGGATACGAGGTAGAGGATGCTCTTGTTGTAGAGCGCGGTAACATTGTCGTCTTGCTCAGTCTTGTCGGTGAGGTTGAAGATGGTCAAGCGCTCGACGTTCGTCCTGACGTGACGCACGACGTTTGCGGCAAAGAGCGCCGTGGTGCACGCGGGAGCAAGCAGCGTCAGCGTCTTGATCGGTAGTCCAGCTTCGATAAACTGCGGCACCAAGTAGGAGTGGAAGATCGCTCCGGCGCTGTGACCCGCCAGGTGGATTTCGAGCGGGCCTTCCTCACGCGCGAACTTGGCGAGCCTTCGCACGAGGTACGCGGCCCCACCTTCTGGCTGGCTGCGGCTGGCCCGGTCCGCGTTGTCCTTCATTTCGTTCCAAACGGCAAGTCCGAACGGCCGGGAGGCGAGCTCGATCGCCTCGTCGAGAAGGTCTTGGAAACGGTCCCTTAGCTCGTCTCGCCAACCCTGAAAGCGTTCGCGTCGCAGCGCGTCTTCGAGGATTCCGTGCAGCGACTCCAACAGGCCCGTCTCCCACATGAAGTGGATCGGATAAATTCTGTTGTCGAGGAAGTGAGACCGCATTCGACTAATGCCGATGGCAGCCGCATTCTCGTCCACGAGGCCGCCGTGCGCATAGAGGAACAGCTTTGTCGTCGGGCCACCCCACTGGCGAGCGGCCGTCGCCAAGCCGTGGTCGATGATGTCCCCCACTGATCCCTCATCACTACCGTAGAGGCCGGACCTCGAGAATCGGCCGTCATTTCCCAAGTTCACGTAGTTCAGGCGTATCTCGTTGAGGACGGCGGCTTGGTGGGGGATGTAGCCAAAGGTGAGCACTCGGCTGTCGGCCTTCGCTCCGTCAGGCGACTTTGCGGTAGTTACGACGCCCAATCGAGCGACCCAGCAGTCGTAGCCATTCTCAAGCCAATCGTCGTAGCTCAGGTGACCGAAGCCCTTGGCGCCCCAGTCCGTCCCCCAAGAGTTCTGGATCCAGAAGCCCTCAGCGTCATAGCCGATCATGGCGAATGAGTGCCCCTCGATCGGGTCGTTCCGATATGGGATGTGCCCTGTCGCATCGACTCGATCCCAGCCGGAGTGCGCCAAGGCGCTCGCGCACAAGACGCCGACGGTATTGATCGCGCTCTGCATGTGGTTGAGGTGCAGGTGCCTCACGCGGTAGTAGGCGCCAAGAGGAAACCTGAGCGCTGCTTCCTGCCGTTGCGGTGTGAGTCGGCCGCCGTCTTTTGGATCGTATGGCCAAGCGGTTTCGGGGCACACGCCGTGCTTATTCCAGCCTTTCATGGCACCGCGCAGGCTCGTGCCGTCGTAGTGCTCGCCTTGCCACTCGTCATAGCGCTTGGCCATCTCATAGAGCATGCGCGGACTGATCATGATGGGCTTCGCGCGTGTCTTGGTACGGTTCCAGATGAGATAGTTCGCCACCGCGGCCAGGCCGAAGCCGACGCACGCGCCTTCCCGCCCTTGATTCAAGATCGGCCCTGCGTACTTCCGGTTGTCGAGCACCGCGGGCAGTTCGTCGAGGGTCGGCTCGTACATCATGTCTCGAAGATCGAGTGGGTCCTTCTTGACGTCCAGGTTCCGTTGTCGAGTTCTTAGGGCCATGACAACTCCTTCTGCGGAATGGCGGTCCAGCGGCGGCGGCACGCGTTGGGCACGTCGCAGCTCAGTGCAGCCCCCTAGTAGAGAGCAGCCAGCCCGGCCTTCATTTCGTCGGACAGGTTGACCGCTGCCGCCAAGGCGCTGATAAACGCACTGTCGTCCGCTACGGTTAGGGGATCCAACGTCATTGCCTTCACGACGTCTGCCACGGGTTTTGAGGCGAGCCGTGCGGCGAGTGCCAGTGATGGGCCAGTGGCACGCTGACCATCGATCGGGAGGCGCGGTCGAACTTCCACGCCAGTGCCCCCAAATTCGTCGAGCGCGAGCTTCCAAACGACGGGCTCCGGGCCGGCGCGGAGTGCCCTCGCGGGAGGTGGCCTTTTCGCATCCAACTGCCTGGCAAGCTGAGGCATGCGGCGCATCGCTCTCGACAGGCGGTCCTTGGCCTCGCCGAGCCCGATGCCCGCTACCGTCGCATCTTCCGTCGCTTGCTTTAGAAAAACCTTGCGCGTCTGGCCGCCGACCTTGATCGTCTCGCCATTCGCCTGAAATGCCTTCATGAGATCTGGGAGGCCGTAGCGCGCCACGCCGTTAATCATGACCAGGTGGATGTCGGTTTCTGCGCTCTCTATCAACGACCCGTAGGGCTCGGCAGACGTCCCGGCAATGACAAGGAAGTCCGCCCGCTTGCCCTTCGCGATAGAGCCGAGCGCAGCGTCCCATTTGAGGAGGGCGGCCGCATTGCACGTGGCCATCGCCACGATGTCCCGATCTGAGAAGGGATCGCCGTTCGTTTGGCTGTAGACGCGCGCAACCTTGAGCTCACCGAGAAGGTTCTTGCTGCCTGACACCGACCAATCCGAGCCGAGCGCGATGGGCACGCCTGCCCGGTGAGCCGCAGCCACGTTGGCCGTGGCCCCGTACAACAGAAGATTGCTCAGTGGCGACCAGACCATCGAGCTCTTGTAGCGGCGCATCACGGCGAAATCGGCCACGGTCAGCGCCACACAGTGAATCCCCACCAGGCCGTCGTCGAGCGCCCAACCGTTGTGAGCGATCTTGAGCGCGAGGAAGTGCTTGCGAGCGGCTTCGTTGGTCCCCTCGCTCAAATGAAGGATCAGTGTCTTCTCGCGCTGCAATGCAGCCAGGAACGCCTGCAGTTCCCCGGCTTGAACATCAAGGATGTGCGTGGCTGCCTCCGGCAATGAAGGGTCGCTAGTTTGCTCGACGTTGCGAACGATGCCTCGGTAGTACTTACGGACGCCGGCGTTGCTCGCGAGTCCAATGCCCTGGCTCGTCGTCACGCCGCCGAGCAAGCACTTGCACTCAACGTAGCGAACCAGCGCTGACAGCAGCTCAGGCCTCGCGGCGATCACCTTCATCGGTGCCATGACGAGCTGGTGATATGCAGCCGTGCCGCCCCACGTATCGCGGTTCTCGTATCGCTTAGGCACATGCCAGAGCGGCAGGACATTGTAGCTGAGGTGATTGTGGAGCTCGATGAGGCCGGGAAAGATCGTGCCTTTGACGTCGACCAGCTTCGTTTGTTCGAATCCGATCGGCGCCTTGACGTCGGCCTTCTGGACCGCCGTGATCACCCCTGCGTCGACGTAGACTGCACCGTCGTCAATGACGCGGAAGCGCGAGTCCATAGTTACGACGCGCCCGCGGAGCGCCAACTTCGGCCCTGCGAGTGGATCGATCGGACCCTTTGGTGCCATGACTCGCCTACAACTTCACTGTCGCAGGAACGGTCACGGTGATCGTCCGCCGCTTCTTCGCCGGCGTCGTACCGGTGCGGGGAGCCCAGCCATCCGATGTACGCATCCAGTCCGGCAGGCCGGGCGGCAGATCCTCCTCCGGAATGTCGACGAGCTCCGTCGCCTTGAAGGTTGTTCCGTAAGCGACCAGCGCCCGTTGTGTGTCAGGGTGTTTGATCGCCGACTTGAGCGACTGGAGTGCCTGATTCCAATTGACCAGGAGCGCGCGGGTTGCCGCCGCGATCTGGCTGTCGCTCCCGCCGGCACTCTGGGGGGCGGTGGGGTGCGTGATGTGCGCATAGGCGAGGGCCGACGCAGATCCCGATGGGGTTGCCTTCCAGGCCTGCCACGCGCCGTCCGCCAACATACCGAGCGCGATGACCGCTTCTACGTGCGTGCCTACGAGGAGCGCATCCAGCCAGCGATTGCGATACGCGACGAGCGCTGCATCATTCTTGTGCGCTTCGCCGCCGCTCCCATAGACGCTGTAGAGGAACGTATTCACCATCGCATAGCTGCGGTCGATCCCGAGCTTGTACAGGAAGCCTTGAACGCGATGGCCTGCAGCGCCGACGAGGATGCGGCGAGCGATCGTCTCTTGCGTCGCCGGGTCCTGTCCGATCACAACCACTCGTGCGCTGCCGTCGAGGCGACCCCGGTGGAGGATAGGTCCCCACTCCGTGCGAAAGTCGGCAGTGGGATACACGCCTGGGCCGGGGTAGCTGCTGCAGAGCGTGTGAAAGGGCTCCTGGGCATAGCTGTTGTCAAACGCGTGTGCCATTGGGGTTCCTCCTCAAGTTGAACTGGGTCGCCTGGCGGCCTTGCCGCAGCTATGCGCGCCGGCTCCAGTACGAACCGAAATCCCTTCCGGTGCGGATTGGTCGCTCAGATCGCGTGTTGGACACTTCGTCTTGCAAGCCTCAATTTGGTTTTGACGGGGATTGCCGTTATGGTGCTTAGGTATTTGGCCGCCCCAGGCATGGTGGGCCGGAGTATATCACACAGGGCGGCGCGTAAGGCCGGGACTTAGTCGCACGCATCGCGTGTGGTGAACTACTACAAGACTACGTGGAGAAGAGCCCGGCGGCTTTGCCGGCCGGCACTCTTTCGGGAATAGTCAATTAGTTGAGTATTCGTACCCATGTCAGGGATGTTGGTGTCAGCTGCGGTTGCACGCTAAAACTTGAGGTACGCCTCCGCAATCCAGCCGCTCCGAACAGCGAAGACCTGGCGCGAGCGCAAGGCTGTGCTAGGATGTTCCCGTCCGCCGCAAGCACGATGGGGTAACCCAACAAGGAGCCCAAGACATCCACAGCGTTGACACTCGAGACGGTGGTCTGCCTTGGTCACGCTACGGGAGACTGCCCTGGGCAATAGTTGAGAAGGACGGCTGAAATGGCACGCTCGACATCAATTCGATTTTGCACTGACCGCATCATCCCGCTGCATCGCAAGACAGCAGCCGCGCAGCTGGCAGTAACCGAGAATCCAGCGAACGCGCCTACGCTTATGCCACTCATGGGTGTGTCGGTGACGCCGGTGAAAATGGCTCTGCTCACCGGCAAGAAGTGGGCAGATGGGCGCACCGTCCGTGTCCGCTTTCTCGACGGAAGCAAGAGGCAGCGCGCGCAGACGGTGAAGTACGCAGAGGAGTGGTGTAACTACGCCGATATCAAGTTTGACTTCGCTCCGCGCGGGAAGGCTGACGTGCGCGTCTCGTTCCAGGCGGATCCGGACTCGTGGTCTGCGATCGGCGTGGACTGCCACGACGATTATTTCAAGGGCAAGCCGACGATGAATTTCGGCTGGCTCACTGATGACACTGATGAGACGGAGTGGAGACGCGTCGTGACGCACGAGTTCGGTCATGCGCTCGGCGCGATCCACGAGCACCAGAATCCTCGGGGGGGCATCCGCTGGAATCTTCCCGCGGTCTACAATTACTTCAAGGGTCCGCCTAACAACTGGACCAAAGAGGAAATTGACTTGAACGTCGTACAGAAGTACTCGCTGGACCAGCTGAACGCCACCAAGTTCGACCGCAAGTCGATCATGCTCTACACGTTCCCGGCCGCGTTCATTCTGGGCCCGCGGGAGCTGCTCAAGGCAGGTACGCCCAACAATACGAAGCTGTCGGCGGGAGACAAGGCTTTTATCGCGAAGATGTATCGCCGCTAGGCGCGGCCGCTGTGCTGGGTGACGCCCCAGCTGCTCGAGGTGAGGATGGCGGATGACGAAGCTTCGTTCCTTGATGCTCTTGGCCGGGTTGGCTGCCAGCTTGGTACCCGCTGCCGTCGGTCGTCCTCAGGCCACTGCCCAGCAGGCAGCGTGCGGCCCAGGCGAGGGATTGACCACAGTCGATGCCGCGAACGTCCTCGACATGATCCGGAATGGCGAGCCGGTGCTGCTCGACAAGACATGCGTGACGGGCGATCTTTCCCTCTCATCGAAGAACGTCGCTGCACCACTGGTCATCACGAACTCGACTATCACAGGTCAGTTCCAGGCCTCGTTTGTTGTATTTGAGTCCGCAGTCGATTTCACGGGCACGAAATTCACCCATGCGCCTCAGCTTGCGGGCTCTATCTTTCAAGGAGACGCAATCTTTGCTGACGCGGCGTTTCGAACCGCTGTCCCTGTTGGAGCCGGCAGTACGGACGAGAACATCAGCCTAGAGCGCGTCACGTTCCAACAGAAGGCCGATCTGAGAAGGGTCAGCTTCTTTGCGCCGACATCGTTTGCCGACGCCTCATTCAAGTCACTTGCACTGTTCCAAGACGCCGACTTCGAGCGCGACACAGACTTTTCAGGCGCAGCGTTTAGTGATGCTGCCATCTTCGTCCGAGCGCAGTTCAAGGGTCGAGCGGGATTCTACCGCACAACGGCAAGCGGCGACCTCAGCATGGAGTCCGCACAGGTAACCGCTGTGACGGACCTCCGCGAGTCCGTGGTGGCCAAGAAGCTTTCTTTGAACTCTGCCATCATCAGGGGTCGTCTCTTTCTCGACGATCTATCGGCGGAAACCCTTGATCTACGAAGCGCCCAGTTCTCAGGTAACCCGTCGCTCAGTATGAACGAAGTCACCGTCGGCTCTCTACTCATGCCACTCGACGCCATCAACTACGTCGACGCTGACGAGGCCAACGTGGAACAGATCTCGGTGCTCACAGCGATCGAACGAACGTATCGAGACAAGGGCGATCTCGACACGGCAAATGCTGCGTCGTATCGACAGCACGAGATCGAGGACAACAACCGCGTGGGCACCAGCAAGGCTTTGCATCTGTTTTTCGGTCGATTGATCGGTGGTTACGCGGTCCGGCCGGGACATCCGCTGGCCGCTGCACTGGTGTTGGTGGCGATCGGGGCGCTGGTGCGGCTGATTGACGACCGCAGGTATGGCGTGCGGCGCCTTCACGCAGCCCTCCGCCCGGCCCGCAAGCGTCCGGAAGGGGCCGCAGCAGAAAAGAAGCACCAAGAGGCGCGAGCCCCTGCATCGAGCGCGCAGAACGATAAGCGGCGCCACAGCAAGGCCGATTGGCCCTGGCCGGCCCGCGCGGCTGACGCGTTTGTGCGCGCAGCCAAGGTGCCTCTGTTTCCTAAGCCGGGCGAGCTTCTTCGTGATGAGGACCATGACCGCATCGGCGCGTACTTCGTGGCTGGCGCGCTGCTCACCGAATACATGGCTCAGAAGGCGCTCAATGTCGTGTTCCTCGTCGCCATCGGCAATGCGATCCCCGGGGCCAAGGACTTTATCGATGCGATCTTTCCTTCGTAGGAGGAAGCGATGCGAACGTTACTAGGCTGCGCAACTCTCATAGCGTTTGGCGTGATGCTGGCGGCATGCGGTGACGGGCAACAAGGGGTAACGGCGCCAACCATCCCAAACGCGACGAGCTCGAGTACACTACAACCCACGACGGCCCCAACGGAGCTGCCCAGGACGAAGGTCGGCCACGTTGAGTCCACCTCTCCGATCACCCGAGTCACTCACGGGTCAGGAGGAGTATCGCTGGAGGTGGGACCTAACGATCCGCTCTTCGCGGGAGATGCGCTCGCGACGAACCGTGATGGAGGTGTCGACTTCAAGACTGACGACGTCGAGCTGTGCATCTCGCAACCGAATACGCAAGTGCGCGTCCGCCCGAATGAGACGCTCGCGCTGGAATGGTTCGGGAGCCAAGGAACGACCTCGTGTGTTGTGAGAAGAGGCGAGACCGCGCGAACGTTTGGAGTTAACCATGAGGCGACTCTGCGCGTGACGGGCACGGTGTTCCAGGTCACGCTCGCCGGGCTTGCGAGCATCGGCGTCCTCGAAGGCTCTGTCGAGGTGACACTGGGCGGACGAACGACATCGGTGGGGCCTCGCCAGCAGTTGATCTTGCCGACAGGAACGCTGCAGCCCTGGCGCCCAGCCGCTGAAGACCTCACGGATCTGACGAAGCTTATGGACATCTCGCGAGAACTGGCGCTCGATCGTTCCATCGACGTCATGGATGTGCAGCCCGGAGAGTGCTTCCACCTGCCCGAGGAAACCACCCTCCAAGACGTGGAAGTCGTCACGGTTAGTCCGTGTTCAGGCGACTATTACGTGGAGCTGACCAAATGGCAGCCCGTCGAGGGGTCTGAGTATCCAGGCAGCGATTTCCTTGATGCAGTAGCGGCAGACTCGTGCCCCGGTAGCTATCTCATTCCCACGCAGGATCGCTGGGATCAGCTCGGCTTCACCCAGATCGGCTGCTTCACGCTCCATGTTCCGCCTATTTTCTGATCTCGCGCCGGCGGATCGCCTCTCTCTGTTGTAGTAGAGTCAGCCCGGCGAAGCGGGCTGACTCTACTATTGCTGTGGCGTCGCCAAGGAGGCCGGGATCGGGGCAGCTCTGACGTGGGCACCGGGGCAGCGAATAAGAGAAGGTTGGGCCCGCGGTGCCCAGTTTACGGGCAGCGGGTGGAGTTACAACATTGTGCCACCCCGTTACAGGTAACAAGGAGGGCTGGGGATTCCTGGAAATAGGAGGTGGATTCGGCGTCGGCGGAAGTGTGACCTGCTTCTACGTCTTCTGAGATGGGCCCGGCTTTCATCGTTGGTGGGATTGTGTTGATGGCAGCGGGCGCAGGTTCGCGACCAAACTGCATCACCACGCTGTCGCGTGCTCCACCTCGCGCTGGACGAAGTCACGCACGAGCGCCAGCGCTTCCTCGTGCTATCGGAGCAAGTCAACCCGAAATCATTTTGGGCGAGGGCAACGGTCGACGTAGTGGAGCTCGGAGGCCTTCTGACGGCGCTCATCAGTAGTTTCGCGCTCGCAGTGAGGGCGGTTCGGTGCGTGCAGCATGAATGGAGAGGTCGGCGTTGACAACGTGCGGTCGGACAGCGGGATACCAAGGAGCGCTCCTTCACCCTTCCACGACGTTCGTCACTCAGGAGCCGCACTATGGCGAGATAGCGTTACGGAGCCGGAGCCGGTCGGCACCGAAGACCAGGCCAGTTGGGCCTTGCCGGTACCCTCCCTAAGGCCAGAAGATCGCAGGGAACGCAAAGGAGGGGAACATGCCAAAGCTCGATCGCTTCACGACAGAAGACGCTCGCCGGATAGGCTCTTCCATTGGCGTTGACTGGCAGACCAGCGCCTTCGATGTTGAACAGTTCCGCATCGGCCTGCACGTTGAGCTAGAGCACGGCGCCCGCGATCCGCAGACCGACGTGACCCATAACGACGAACTGACTACCGGCAAGATTGCCTTCGCTCACTTGAAGGAGATCCCGGACTACTACACGCGGTTGACGAAGATGGAGGCGGAGGCGGAAGGTCGCTGACTAGGTTGCGGGATGCGGCGTCTATTGCTTCCCCGGCGCGACTGCTACAAATCGTCTGGGCGAAAGGCTAACCGAGGGAGGAAGCGATGGCCGAACAGCTACGGAACGCCGCGATCCGGTTCCTTGAGGAACGTTATCCGCCGAACGACCCGGCCCACGCCACGCCGCACACGATGATCCGACGGGTTCTGGAGTTCGAGCTGCCGGCAGGCAAGGCGCAGTGGGAGCAGACGGACTACGGCCACCCAGGGCGATTCAACCCCTGGGACCCACGCGGGATCGATGCGCGGCTTCAGCCCATGACGGCCCAGCTGCGCGCCGCCGCAGAAGCGATCGAGGCCCTGCTGACTTAGCCCTATTGGGAATCGGTCCGGCCTTCATATCCTGCGCGATTTCACGAGCCACTAAGCGTCCCCGATCCTAGTGGGTTCAAGTCCGACCAAACTGCATCACGCGGCGCCTCCATCGTCTCGCTCGAAAAGCCACCGCTCGGGCCTCACTATGTGCCGATAGCGCCAGCCGGCGGGCTGCCGTTCGCCCTCTTGCACCGGACGCAGGTGATGCTCCAGGGCCGCGTGAGGTAATTGGCCGGCTTCTTGTTGCAAAACCGACAGCGCGGCTCGCGGTCGACCGGCGGACTGGTCGGTCATCACAAGACGCCGTCATGCACGCTTGGTGACGGGTGACGGGTGGTGAAGGGTTCTGCGATGTTTTCTCGCGAGAAGGAATTCTCTTGAGAACAAACATCGTTTTCGGGGTGTCAGATTCGCGACCCGTCACCCATGCGTCACCGTCGCATGAAGAGACGTCGGCCAACAGCCCCAGGCCTAAGTAAGTCCTCCCCTTCTTGCCCTTCGTCTTCTCGAACCGAGACGTCATGCGCGTGCCAAATGCCTTGTTGGACAGGCGCTCCCGCTCGCTGATGCCTTGCACGTTTGCCCAGGCCGTGTAGGCCCTGAACGCGGCGCCGGCGCCAACCTGAAGGCTGGAGCCCACGACGCAGCACTCTTCGATGAACTGGGCCAGCGGATCCGACTCAGATCGGTAGCTCTCCGTTGCACCCAGAACCGCGTCCGGCGGCGCCAGACCCGGGCTTGCCACTCCAAGGCGCCGCGCACGGCCCACGCCAAGATGCCGGACAGTTCTTTCAGCAGCATGTTCCTGAGCTGTTGATCGTCCTCGTCCCCGCTGAACACCCGAAGAAACGGGACGAGGCGGACGCGTCGCCAGAAGCCAAACGAGTCGTCGGTGACGACCGGGCGGTGGTTCACCGCCAGCCAAGGGCAAGCGTGAGCCTGTCCAGGCGCGCGTGGTGACCGTCGCATAGTCGGCGGGCCTGCCAGGCGTCAGCGCTCCGAGCTGGTTCCAGCCGTTGGCGGATCGTAGCAGCGGCGTCCGGCGGCTGTAAGCGAGCTCTGCCCGACCAAGTTGTGTTGGCCGGCGGTTTACTCTGAGCCGCTGTACTTCGCGTAGCGCGCTCGGTATCCGACGAGCCTCGCGATCGGCGCGAGGATGGCCAGGGCTATCCGTTGCAGGAGGACTGGCGGCTTAGGCAAAAACGTCTCGTACTCGCGGGCTAGGAGCGCCCCCTGCAGCGGATTCGGCATGCCTTGCTGGTTGGTCTTTCCCTCCCGCGCCAGGCCGAAGAGCGTCTCGAAGGCCGTTTCTGTCTTCAGCGCAGGCCGCACGTCGAAGAGACAGCGCGCTTCGCCTTGCCCGGCGTTCCACAAGGTATGTGGAATGCCAGGAGGAAGAACGACAGCCTGTCCGGCACCAAGGTCTTGTTCCTCGCCTCCGAGCCGGTAGCGCACGGTGCCAGAAAGGACCTCGACGCGTTCCTCCTGCCGCGGATGGACGTGCTCCAGCATGCGCGGCCCGTCCGCTTGCATAAGCAGCTCCATTTGGAGCACCTGGCCGCCCGTGTCGCGGGCCCGCTTCAGAAAAACGAGTGTCTGGCCGGTGACCGGGTTGTCAATCGTATCACGTTGTTGCGTCACAATCTCTCTCCCCTGACGCCTCGGCTCGGTGAGAGCGGGCGTTCCTCCGCGCGAATTGTAGCAGCGGCGTCAGCCGCAGAGACAGCGTGGCGTATCGGCCCTGACCCCTGCCAGGTCCACGGCAGAAACGATGACGGTTCGGCGCAGCCCCGGCCCGCCCATCAGATGAAGTCATCACTCAGCCTTCCGGACCTTCGCGGCCGGCGCAGTAATGCGCGAGTTCCCTGATTTCAGTCAGCCGTATTTGTACCGGCCCGGCGCCTCATACACGCGCGAGGTCTGACCCTAACATACAGAGAAGACTTAGTCAGCCCTGAAGACTGCGGCTAACGGAACTGTCTCGTTAAGTTGTCCAAGCGCGAGAGTTCCTCGCCGGACAGTGTGAAGCCCATCGCTCCGGCGCTCTCTTGACCATGAGCCGGCTTGCTAGCCCCGGGGATCGCGACGACGGTGTCCCCGTGAAAGTTGATCAGCCAATTGAGCGTGACCTGGGCGGGCGTGACGCCGTGCGCAGCCGCGATCTCCTCCAGCGTCTCGATGAGCGGTCGGCTGCGCTCGATCTTGCGCCGCAGCGAAAAGCGTCTGCCAATCGGCCGGCTCTTCAACAAGCCTGCGTCACGGTGAAACTTGCCCGAGAGCAGGCCCATTTCGAGCGGAGAGTAGGCGATGATCGTCACGCCCAGCTCCTTCGCCGCGTCGAGCACGCCGTTGCCCTCGATGCGGCGGTCGAGAAGGCTGTACTTGACTTGATTGGACGCGAGCGGGATTCCGCGTCTAGCCAGCGCCGCGTGCGCGCGCCGCATGCGGTCGGCGGAGAAGTTGCTCACGCCCACCGCGCGGATCTTGCCTTCCAGGACTAGGTCAGCCATCGCCTCCATCTCCGCGTCGACGGAAGAGAAGGAAGCAGGGTTGTGGATCTGGTGCAGGTCGATGCCAAACGGCGAGAGGTTCTTGAGCCGCTGTTCGATCGTGCGTTTGATCGAGCCCGCCCTGCGTAGCACGGGCTGCCACTTGGTCGCGATCACCACGTCGCCCTTACGTCGTCCCGCTGCACTCAGGGCTCGAGCGAGAGCACGTTCTGACCGGCCGCCGCCATACGCCTCCGCCGTATCGAACCAGTTAATGCCGCCGGCCAGCGCTGAAGCGACAATCTGATCCGTCACCTGCGGTTCGATCCGTGACCAGATGAAGCGGTGGATGCTCTGCGCCTCGGAGAACTGCCAGGTGCCCAGACCGATGGGCGTGATCTCAATCTCCGTCCGGCCGAGGCGTCGCGTTTGCGGATGCTGCGTGTCTGCGCTCATGTGGAGTCGTGCGATGGTATCAGCGAGCCCTTGTGAGTGTCAATTCACGCCGGTGGCGCCTCCGACCGGTGGCAGCTGCGCCCAGCCGCGCTCCCTGCTATCCTCGTGCGCATGCGCGGCCGTTTCACGCTCAGCCGACGTGATAGGGAACAGCTCGCGTACGAGCTCGGCATCCCCGTCGCCGAACTGGAAGGCTACCGTCCGCGCTACAACATCGCCCCGACCGATCCGCACTGGATCATGCGTGTTAAGTACGAAGACCGCGAACTCTTGCCGGCCCACTGGGGGCTGGTGAATTCGTGGGCCAAGGACAACAAGCGCGCCGCGCAGCAGATCAATGCGCGGGCGGAGACCCTCGAAAGCCGCAGCGCATTCAAGGAAGCACTCCAGAAGCGGCGCTGCGTCGTGCCAGCCGACGGCTTCTTCGAGTGGACCGGGGCCAAGACGGCAAGACAGCCGCTCTGGTTCCACCGGCCCGACGCCGGCCTCCTGCTTTTCGCCGGGTTGTACGAGTACTGGCAGCCGAAGCCGGAACGATGGGAGCGGACGTTCACCATCGTGACCACGGACGCGAACGAACTCCTGCGGCCGGTGCATGATCGGATGCCGGTGATCTTGACTGACGACGCCGTGGATGCGTGGTTGTTCGCGGAGAAGAACCCAGCGCTGCTGGGCGCACTGCTCGCTCCTGCGCGCGAAGACTTGCTGATAGCGACGCATGTTCCTCCGCGCGCGAATTCCGTCAAGAACGATGATCCTGGCGTGCTCGAAGAGATCGCTAGTCCTGGCTTGATCTGACGGCGACCGCCCCCGGCCCGCTCCGCGATCGCAGCGAGCACCGCACTCAGTTTGATGGCGAGTAACGTTCGTGGGCTAGCTCCTCGATCAGCTGCGGCAGCTGCTCCACGAACGTGGAACGTGGGACGACGCGGCTGCAGCCAGCCTCGCGCGCAGAGCGCAGGAGCTGGGGCTCGGTGTGGCGCCCGAAGGCGAGGACAGGCACGCTGCTTTTCTTCGCCGCCTCGACGGCTTGCGTCCAGTCGAGACCGGCAACATGTAGGTCGATTACAAGGAGCGAGGGTGAGTCTTCGAGACCGGCGCGAACCAGCTCGAGTGAATCGGCTATGGCCATTTCATAACCGAGCGCTCGGGCTTGTGTCCGCAGGCGCGACTGGAACATGACGTCTCCTATAACAGCGAGGACTGTCTTCATGGCGCTAGTATATCGCCATGATTGGCAGATCTAGTCACCCAACCGTCTCCGGCCCGCGCTCCGCCATCGCCGCATAAGCCGCCAGCATCCGCCGGCGCAGCCCCTGCCGTGTCACCTTCGGATCGGCTAGGGCAGCATCCAGCGCCCGGATCGCGACGATCAAGCATGCCTCACGGTGGGCGAAGAGCGTGCCGGCCAGGTTGGGCCCCCTCGAGCGGGAAGCGCATTAACCCTCGTGCACGGCTCTGCCGATAATAAAGGTGCCATGAAATTGAGGTTCTGGCGAAAGCACAGAACGTTAGACTCCGGTGCGGAACCGTCTCCGCTTGCGCCGAGTTCGCGCCCGGCCCAGGATTATCTTGAAGGACCACGCCTCCATAGGACGGAAGCACCTGCGCCGCGGGAGGACGAGTCGGCGACCGCTGCGTCTATCGACCGATTGAGAGACACCGTCCGACTACAGAGAGCTCGCCTCCGCTCCCACGATGCAACTGCACCGTCTGGCGAGCCAAACTCAGGCCCAACTAACTGATCTTCGCTGCAGCCTTCTGTCAACGCCTCACAACGGCCTCGAGCTGGGCGAATAGTATACCTGGCGTGATCCCAGCTTGCTTCTCGAACACTAAGGCATCGCTATTGTCACATATCGTGCGTCGGGGCTACCACTAGACTGGTTCAAAACGTCGGTTGTTCCTGGACACGCCCCGGCCACTGGGGTTCTACCTATCACCAACAAGTTCATATAGACGGTGCTGGCCGCGCTTGCCACGCATTTCGACCGAAAACTCGCGACCAAACCGGAAGCGCTCGCGCACTCTGTCCCGAACAGCCTTCGTCGCGAGCACGGCACAGCCTGTCTCCTTCGTGAAGTCTTGAACCCGAGCCGCCGTGTTCACCACGTCACCTATCGCGTTGAGCTGGGAGTTCCGGTAGTAGCCCACCTCTCCAATCACCGCCCTGCCGAAGTCGATGCCGATGCCAATGGCCAGTTCGAACTCAAAATGATCGGCGCAGTACGCGGCCTGTACGCCGGCCGCCTCGAGCATGCTGAGGCTCGTCTCCGCTGCTGAGACGGCGGCCCCTTGGGCATCTCCGGCAAGTCCGAACAGACACATCATGCCGTCGCCCTGGAACGACATCACGCGCCCGCCGTGCAGTTCCACGATCGTCCCCATCCGGTCGAAATAGCGGTTGAGGACGTGCAGCACATCAAACGGAAGTCGATTCTCAGCGAACGTGGTGAACCCCCGAATGTCCGCAAACAGCACCGCCACCTGCAGTTCGCGAGCATCTCCTTCAGTTCGTAGCGTCGGCTCCTCCCGGTGCTCTTGCATCAGAACACGGACAGTGATATCACCTGTCGGACGAAGCTGACACGCCAGCCGCACAGGGCTACAGATGCCGTTGATGGCTGACACGTCACGTTCCCGCTCGTTTGGCGCCGGACAGTGCTCAAGCCCGTCCAACACCTCGATGCGGCAAGTCGTGCACCGCGCTGCGCCGCCACAAGCGTGCATGTGATCGACCCCATAGCGCACGGACCCCTCAAGCACGCTCGTACCCTCCTCGACCTCGATTGTCCTGCCATCGACGTAACGGATGCGAATCAGCTTCGACATGGTTGAACCTCTTGGAGCGCGCCGGTGGTGCACCCATAGCTCGGGCCGTCGGCGTGTTCAATCGCCCTCGCGCCTCTCCGTCGTTCCTTCCAGTCTACGTCCACCACAGGGAGTATTCTTGAACGGCGCAACGAAGTCAAAAGGCAAGGAACTAAACATGCCCACACGATGATGAAATAGCGTCTGCGGGTCACGCAGCGCCGGGAGCCAGCGAAGCGGAGTGGCCTCCTTTCAGAACACCGGAGCCAGTGCGCCGGTAGAGTGCCTCGCACTTCGATCGGACGGTGGACCTCTATCGCAAGGAGATCGACGGCCCGACCCGCTAGCGTAAGCGCGGCCTGCGAGACCCCTTCAACTCATGGGACTACTTTAACCCTGAGAAGATCAACACGCCGAACGCCCAGACGGTGGCTGACGTTCTGAAAGTGGTCGGTCAAGATGGAAGGAACCAGGGGAACGTTGCGTACACGACGGCGACCGACCGAACCGCGGTGCCCGCTGGTCAGAGCTGGAGCTTTAGGGCCGCCTGATGGACAACAAACAGTGGCAGACATCCTTTCGGCAATCAAGCAGTACAATCACGACTGCCCACACGTCACGCCCTAACTGTCTTCGGACCATGCTGCGGTTACGCTCATTCGGCAGGAGCAGTGGACTTGCAACTGACAATGGCACGCATCATGTTTCCATAGCGTCCGGTACTGACCGTGCCATGCGGGACGTAGGGCCTAACTGCCGCTGCCTTCTCTTGCCACCAGTCTACGGCGGCGGGCTCTTGCGCCCCCCGCTAGTTCGGAGCAGGTCGTCGCTCCAGGGCTTCGTCGTCGAGTTGCCGGCGGCCTGCGCCGGCCGCATCAGCATCTAAAAGTTGCCGAAGTGCGTGATGGAACGCATTAGGCTGTTCAACGAACGGGAAGGCCCAGCATGATCGATGAAAATGACTCTTCCGCCAGCCCGGCGAAGGTACTTTGCATCCCCAAGAAAGCGCCGGTCCTGCCTTCCGTAAATCCCACAGATTGCGACTTGCCTGGCTAGTGTCTCGAGTCGGACACGCCGCATGCTAGCGTTCACCAAGGGCCGCAAGCGAGCCTCATCATGGCGGGTTTCCGCCGCGAGGAGCTGCCGAACCTCCTCCTCCTTGGCCGCGTTGCCCACTTCGTGGGCTAGGTGAAAGTCGATCCACTCACCCCGAAACAACATCGCCATGAACCAACCAGGTTCCCCAGCGACGGGCTGCTGCGCTCTCTTTTCCCCTCCGCGCTCGTCGTCCATTGTCGGTTTGCCTTCACGCCCAGTCAGCTCTGACCGATGATCTCACTAGGAGGGCAGAAGGCGCTGGCGGAAGTACATTCACGCATTCGCGATCTGGCTGAGCCGGAAACAGAAGCCGCCTGAAACAAGCTCGACAATCCGCAGCGCGCACGATGATGTCATAGCGACGGCGCTGGCCGAGCTGTGACCAGAGGCCAACGGTTCAAGCTCTCGCTCATCATCACGCTTCGCTGCAGGCAACGGCCGTGTCGTTCGCCTTCCTCATCGTTCACTTCTCGTAGCCCCAGCGCTCGACGAGCAACGCCGTTGGTCAGCTCCACGATGCGTACTTCCATGCACCTGCACGACGGCGCACGGCGCCGGATTGTCATGAACTTGCCGCATCTCATGAATTCGCCGATGAAGTGCCATCGCGTCTCTCCTAAAGAAGCCCTTTCGGTGAATTGAAATTTTCCGCCGCGCGAATGACAGACTGACTTGCGCGACGGCGCTCCGAACAAGCAAGGGAACTCCAGCGCCGTATTCGCCTCGCTCGGAAGAGAGGCCGCAGCAGTGCAAGTGCCCGATCGCTACTCCGGTGAGTACCCTCCGAAGATAGGCGCGTAGTCCTGGCAGGCCACCGCTAACATAGATGCGAAGGACGTAGCCGGACTCCACCTCAACTTCGGCTTCGAGCACTAACCATCCGCGCAGGGGCATGTCGCCCGCTAGGGCTTCCACTGCTCCGTAACAAACGACCGGCGACTTCGAGTCGGGACAAGGGGATCGGTTGGGCGGCACGGACTGTCTGCTGAATCGCCTGAAGTCGTCTAGACGGCACCCGGCGGGTGCGCGAATTCGATCAGGAGATCGCTCCCGCGCAGCTCGAATCGAGTCACGACTTCAGGGCTGTCCGCGTCGCCCTTCCACTTGATCGAGATCCGTTCTTCGGTGTCGAGCTTCTCCAGTGCCCACTCGACGATACGGCCGACAGCCTCCATGTGCGCCGGAGGCCAGCGTCTAGCCAAGTCCCGAATCGCGTCGTCCATGCCGCGCCCGCCGAACTTCCTACCGACACTCGCCGCGATGTCGGCGATCGGCTCGCGTTCTCGGAGCTGAGCAAGGATTTCGTGCCCGTCGTTCAGAATCAGCGGGGTTTGACACAGGACATTCATCGTCGCCATCGCCGCTTCGCACACTGGTACTGCCATCTCTCCTCCTCCATGCATGGTTCGTCCGTGCTGTGCCGTAAGGTGTCAACGTGACTGGTGTTTCGATGTTGTGCTAGATTTGGACTCCGCATCGGACCTGTCACGAAGGCTAGGTGGATCATCGCTCTGGGAGATGTCGGCACGCATGCACAGAAATGACCAAAACAACACGTTTTCAGACAGATTCGACAGACAACCACTCGTCGGCCGGAGCGCCGAGCTATCAGAACTAGGCTCACTTCTCGCTGGAGGACGCAGGCGGCCCAGCTGCTTTGTAGTTGAGGGAGAGATGGGGATCGGGAAGACCCGGCTGGTTGAGGAGTTCGTTCATCGCGCCGAAGCAGCGGGTCTGCTGATCCTTCGCGGCTCGTGCTATCCGGGTCTTGGCCTGGGACCGTACTGGCCTTTCCTTCTCGCGATCCGGCAATTGACGGACGGCGGCTCTGCATTGCAGCGTGACCTAGATGCCCTTGCCAATGACACGGCGGAACGGCCCTGGGCGGACCTGAGTGAGGATGCCCGGAGCCGGCGCGCCCGTTTCCTGCTGGGGTGGTCTTCACGGTTTGCGAGCCATGCGTCGTCCAAGACACTTCTCTGGATCGATGATCTCCAGTGGTCCGACGTCGGAACGTTACTCCTGTTGAATACGATCGTTGATCTCCCCTGCCAGACGCCGTCCATCATTTGCACGCTCCGCGCCGGAGTTGCGCTCGGGCCTGACAAGGAAGAGCTGCTCACCCGTCTGATTAGCAAGGGGCACCGGCTGCATCTCGGTCCACTACCAATTGGCGAGATTGAACAGCTGATCCACCAAATCGTTGGCTACGGCCACCTCGGCCGGGAAGACGTGGCAACGCTGTCGGCCCTCACACGCGGCAATCCGCTCTTCATACAACAGGTTCTGAACCACCTGCTGGAGTCCGGCCTCCTGGCCGAGCACCGCCTCACCAGGGCTGTCAACCGGGGACGGTTGCCCGTGAGTGTCGCCGAAGCGATCGACCAAAGGATATCCGCGCTGCCAAGCGGTCTCCGGCGAGTCCTGTCAGTCGCGTCGACCATTGGAGTGACTTTCTCGACTGACTTCGTCGCTGGCGTGCTTGGCGCAAACCGCATCAACGTGGAAGACCGCCTCGGTCAGGCGCTGAGTCGAAGAATCGTCGAGCGGGCGAATGTGAACGGTGCCGACTATCGCTTCGTTCATCCCCTGCTCCAGATCCGGCTCTACGAGAAGTTACCAACGGCAACGCGCGAGAAGATTCATCGATCTCTGGCCAGGCTATGCTCAGAGGGCCGAGCAGCCGTCGGCGAGAGCGCAAGGCACTTCGCGCTCGGTTATGGAACCCGTCCTTGTCTACCTGCCGGAGACTCCTGTGCGCGCGCAGCCGAGCAGGCAGAGCGCCTCCTCGCGTATGAAGACGCCGCCGATTTTTGGGAACTAGCACTCAAGGTGACACCGGCTCGGGCAACTGCTGTGCGAGCCGAAATGCTGCGTCGCTTTGGCTGGACTCTCTGGGCTACGGGCAATTGGACCGGAGCAATTCGTGCGTGGACAAGCGCGACAAGCCTATTCGATGAGCTTGGAGACGAGGCTCAAGCTGCGAAGTTGGCTCTTGCCCTCGGCGAAATGCACCGCTGGCGCGTCGAATTGAGACTCTCCGAGAAGTGGCTTCGGAAGGGACTGACCTCAGAGACGATCGACAAGAAGGAACGCGCACGCGCCCTCGCGCTGCTAGCGAGCATCCATTGCCTTCGCCGTGACACGGCGAGAGGAGCCGCCCTTCTTGATGAGGCCCAACAACTGATGTCGGAAGATCGCCCCGATCCGCTGATAGCGTACTGGATATCGTACGCGCTGCTCACGACGGGTCAAACATCGAAGGCTCGGGCCCTTGCGCGCACCGCGATCGGGGACGCCGAGCGCCAGGAGCGGCACGAAGCGGCGTCACTCCTCGCTGGCAGCCTGTTCCATCACGAGCTTGCCAACTTGAAGGTGAAGGCCGCGCAGCGGTTGGCCTGTTCAGTCCGTCGAGCTGCGAAGCAGACAGACACTACGGCGCTCACGTACAGCATCGTTTGCGACGCACTGTTGCTTGGCTACCGAGGCCAGTGGCGGAAGGTGATTCGAACATGTGAGCAACGTCTCGATCGCGTGAGGCTTGCGGGGAAGTATCAGCTCGCAACAACGCAGTTTATCTTGGGACAAGCGCTTGTCCTATCCGGTCTTGCGAACGAGGGCATTGAAACAATGCGTCGCGCGCTTCCGCTGCTGGGAAAGATCCGGCCGGTCGCGGCCATGCACCTGGCGCAGGCCCTGTGCTGGGCGGAGAGGCAGGACGACGCCATGCCGTTGATACAACGTTACGCCAAGAAGGTCCTTGCCAGTCGCAGATCTGTTGCGGGCCTGACAGCATTGGCTGACGCCGCCTCCCGTTTGCACATCGCAGACCTGACACAACAGTGTTACGACACGCTGGCGTCCGAAGCGAGACCGGCCGTCATGGTGTATCGACCATTGTCCGTGCAGCGCGTGCTAGGACGGCTCGCGAGTAGTCTAGAGCACTGGGACCAGGCAATCGAACACTTCGAACTCGCCACCGCTCAATTGGCTCCCACCGGTGCCGTGTGGGAACTGGCCTGTACTCATCTCGACTACGCTGAGATGCGCAGAAGAAGGGGCCGTAAGGGGGACGGCCGTAAGGCAAACGCGTTAGAGGTGAGGGCGGAGCAGATCTTTGATGGACTTGAGACGCAGGTCCGTCAGCCAACGTTAGTCCCCGCCGAACAAGCCAACCCGTTTGGGTTGACAAGCCGCGAGATAGAAGTTCTGTCCGTCTTGGCCGATGGGAAGCGAAACGATGAGATCGCCGAAGCGATCACTGTCAGTCCACGAACAGTCGCTCGTCACATCCAGAACATTCTCGGCAAGATGGACGCGGCCAGCCGCACAGAAGCCGTCATGAAGGGCGTCCGGGCGGGTCTCGTCGGTGCTTTCGCTCCCATCGCTGCAACGCGCGAATGAGCTTGTTGCAGGCAATCTAGACCAGGCATGCGCCAGACGCGCCGGCCGTCACGACCGCGGCCGGCGACGCGGTGTTCTGGTCCGTCTCCCTCGCACTCGTGCCGGCAGAACACGCAGCGGTTGCGCGCGGTCACAGCTCCACCACCTGCAGCTCGTCGCGATAGCCGAGCAGCAATACACAGCCGTTCTCCGGGGCGCCCAGACCGCAGCTCGCCAGCGACCGGGCCTGGGCCTCGACGGCGCTCCTCACCTCAGACGGCGGATCGCAGGGCCGCCCCTCGGGGTCACACCATGCTTCGATAGCGATGGCCGACTCGGGCGGCGCGAGCCGCTCGCCGTCGATCCCGGTGACGAGCCCGCAGGCCGCGAGCTTCCGCCCGGTCCGCTGCCACTCCTTGCGCGCCTCGCCCTGGAGGTGCGCCGGGCAGGCCGGCAGTCGCGCTGGGATGAGCACCCGGCGCCCGGCTTCGGCTTCCGTCCTCTCATGCCATACCCCCGTGCCGAATTTCGCGGGGAGAAAAATCAGCCCAGCGAGCGCTGTTCGCCGGCGCGAGAGCTCCAAAATTATTGATTCCCTCCCCGCGCGCAGAGGCGGCGACACTATTGCCGGATGGTGTGGGCTTGCCCAAGAAAAAGGCCCTCCTTCAAGAGGGCCACGGTGGGCACGAGGTCCGCGCCAAAGGCGGAGAGGGCACGAAGGCCACGAATCTGCGAGTACTCGTAGATTAGCGCACTGATCAGGAGCGGCGCCTACGTTCGTCGGCGTCGCCCGTGCCCCGCGCCCGATCTCTTTTGCTCCATCGCCGGCCGCTCGCGTACCGTAAGGCCGTGCGCGCGGGACCAACGCGTCTGGCTTTCTCCGCGGCGACAGGCGTCGGCGCAGCCGTTCGCAGATTTCTGCGCGCGAACTGGCCGCTCGCGATCATCGTGCTCGTCGGCTTGGCGCTGCGGATTGTCTGGGCGCTGCGCGTCGAGCCCATGCCTTTCGGCGACACCTACTGGTACTCCAACGTCGCCCAGAACCTCGTGCGCGGGAAGGGCTTCGCCGCCGTCCCGCACAGCCCTTGGTACCAACCGGCGGTCGCCAATGCGACGGCGTACTATCCGCCACTCTATCCCCTCGTACTCGCGGCGCTCTGGAAAATCGCCGGCGTCAGCCTCTCTTCCGGCAAGCTGCTCAATGTCTGCTTCGACGCGATCACGATCCTCATCGTCTACGACCTCGCGCGCCGGATCTTCGGTCGGCGGGTGGGCCTCGGCGCCGCCGCGACCTACGCCCTGCTGCCGAACGCGATCGCCTGGCTACCGCTGCTCCTCTCCGAAACGCTCTTCACGCTGTTCTTCTCAGCCGCCGTGTGGTTGCTCATCGCGTCACGACCTTGGCGAGAGGCGCGCCGATACCATGTCCCGATCGCTTTCGGCGTGCTCACCGGCCTGGCCGTCCTGACACGCGGAGTCGGCGACATCCTGCCGGCCTCCGCGCTCGTCTTTTGGCTCGCCCGCGACGGCGGGCGCGCCGCCCTGCAGCAGCTCCTGCTCGCCCTCGTGACGGTCGCCCTCGTCCTTGCGCCCTGGACCGTGCGCAACTGGCGCGTCATGCACACGCCCGTCTTCGTCTCATCGAACACCGGCCTCAACCTGCGTATGGGGCACTCGGACGAGGCCACCGGCACGGTCGTCCTGCTGTCCGATCCCATCGACGGCGTCGAGGCCTGGCGCTCCATCGAGCGCCCCGAGTGGGAGACGCGCGGCTATCACGTCTACACGAGACGCGCGCTCGGCTATGCGTTCACGCATCCCGGGCGCGAGCTCAACCTTGCGGCAAAGAAGGTCTACTACCTCTACCGCTCGGACGCCGAGATGGCGCCCGCGCTCACGGCCTGGGGCGCGCCGGCGATCGAGCCGCGAGCCCTCGCCCGAGTGCTCGAGCCGCTCGTGACCGCCACCTGGTTCCTGCTCGTCTTCGCGACCGCCGCCTCGGCCTTCTTCTGGCTGCGCCGCGGGCCGGATAGGCTGCTGATCGTATCGCTTTTCCTGTTCTGGACGGCGTTCCACGTCACCTTCTTCGGCATCGCACGCTTCCACATCAGCCTACTGCCGCTGATGGCTGTCGTCGCCGCAGGCGGCACCGCGGAAGCGCTCGGCTCGCTGCGCGTCCGCTGCGCGCCCCTGTCCAAGGGACCGATCCGTTCATTTGCGTCTTGGCAATCGCTGTGGCCGCGACATTAGCCGTCATTGCTGCTGTCTGGCGTCTACGTCGCGCGTGTAGGCCCCAGGAACGGCACCACCACGGACAGCAGCACGCCGGTGGACGTGAGCGGGCTCACGAGCGTCGCCGCCGCCGTCTCGGCGGGCTACCCCCACACCTGCGCCATGTGGAGGAAGCGGAGGCCAAGAGCTACTAGGCCCGGCGAAACGAGCACAAGGCGGCCTTGTCAGAAACCACCACGCAGCATAAAGCTCCTTGACACGGTTCCTAAACGTTGCTAGCCTCCACCTGCTCGTCCCTCTGGTGGGGCGAGCTGCGCTCCGAAGGGAAAGGAGACATGGTGCAATGTTGACAGGACTCAAAGGACTACTCGTCTCGGTGATCGGGCTGGCAACTGCAATGGCGCTGGGAGGACTAGCTCTCGCTCAGGCGCCGACGCCGACTGTGGCGGCGCTAGCCGCTTGTCCGACGGGCGTAACGCTCACGGTAGCGCCACCGGCCGCGGCCGCGCCGACCACGGTGACCGTCACTCTTTCGTCACAGCTCAACATCAAGCCTGCTTCGGCTAGCGATCCAACGTCGTTTCACCTCCATTACTTCGTGGACACGGATGCGACCGCGGCCGGCCAGGCGGTACCCACGGGCAACCCGAAGATCATCCACAGCGCGTCTACCACTCAAGATCTTGGCGCGCTCACTGCCGGCCAGCACACGGTATCGGTGGTGCTTGGGCAGCTCAACCACACGGCCTGCGCCGTCAGAGGATCGGTCACGTTCACGGTGGCCGCGCCTCTCCCCGGGGCGGTCGGCTCGGGTGGCTACCTTGACCAGAGCTCATCTGGGTTTCCCATGGTGACCTTGCTTGCACTCGCTAGCGCGTCGTTGGCGGTGCTCTGTCTGGGAGTCGGGCTCCAAAAGCGCACACGGCGCGGCTGACGAGTCCGCCCTCGCGCGGCAGCTCCCGCGGGTGAACCGGGCGTTTCCATTTCGGACTGCTCGCACCGTCTGCTTCTCTCCGTACAGGGAACACGGACGATCTCCCAGGGCTGGGTGAGGAACGGCGACCTGCTTGTTGCAGTAGGGGCAGCACGGCTCCCGGTGCACGACCGGCAGGCGTGAATCGATTTGCCTCGTCATCGCGCCCGCAAACCCGGCGCGTGAACTTTGGCGCACTATGGCGAGATAGCGTTTGCTTGGGGCTCGTGTTCTTGCCCTTCATGGCCCTCTCTGGCAGTATCAGCGCGGGCCACGAGTCTGTCACAGTTCGTGGAGGGCTTCTCAGGGCCCTGCCCAAAGCCGATAATTCTACTGAGTCCACCCATTGGGGTGTGCCGAAGGAGGAATCTGGGTGACCGACCGAGGTCCCCGCACCGACTCTCGATCGGCCGGCACAGAGGCGCCATGCCACCGAATGACGAGCTCCGAAGCTCCGTCGAGCGGGCCAGGGAGGCCTTTCGAACGGCGTCGGAGGGGAAGCCACCGATGCAGCGCCCAGAAGAAGAGCGGACGATAGGGCTGACTCCGCCCGCGGGACTCCATCCCTTCTTTCGCGGTCTGCTCGACACGTTGCCCGAGCCCGGCTCGAATTGGCCGCAGTCACAGCGAGATCAATGGCTGGAGACCGCCCGAAACATCTTTGCTCTCATCTACGCGGACATCGAGGAACGACAGCCTGTCCAGCTCCCTCAACGAGACTATCCGCAGCAGTTCGACCGACGCAGCGCGTAATCTACTCGCGGACGGCGTTCCGCGCCTTGCATCTTACGCCAACAATCACCCACGGCCGCCGCACCAGTTCGGCCCTCCGCTCAGGTCCCACGAGTTGCGCCCAAGCAGAGGGTCGCGGGTTCGAGTCCCGTCTCCCGCTCGGGCAACGAACGCGCGTTGACACGCGGGCGCTCTGTGCCCCATCATGAGCACACTCCGAACAGAAGCTCGTGAGATTGGGGCAACTCCTGGCGTCTCGCTGTCCCTCCTGCCACCAAGAGAATAGGCAAGGCGCTGTCTTTTGCGACTCCTGTGGGCAGGCGATCGGGCCGCCACTCGGCTCCAAGACTTCTGCCCCGGCGCTAGCTCTGCCCGCCTCCTTCGCCGCCGGCCGTTATCAAGTTCGCCGTTTTCTGGGGGAGGGTGCGAAGAAGCGCGTCTTCCACGCGCATGACAGCCGCCTCGACCGAGATGTCGCCATCGCGCTCATCAAGATCGAAGGCCTCGATACGCTCGGGCGGCAGCGCGTGACGCAGGAGGCGCAGGCGATGGGCCGGCTTACCCACCCGCACATCGTCTCGGTGTTCGATTTCGGCGAGCATGAAGGCCAGCCCTACATGATCACGGAGCTGATGGCCAGCGACGCCGCCGCCGCGCTTCGGGAGGCAGACGGCCCGCTGCCCCTCGAACGGACGCTGGAGATCGCCAAGGGCGTCTGCCGCGGCCTTGAGTTCGCCCACGAACGAAACGTCGTCCACCGCGATCTGAAGCCCGGCAACGTATGTCTCGGCCAAGACGGCACGGCCAAGATCGGGGACTTCGGCCTGGCCGTCAGCCTCGACCGCTCTCGCCTCACCCAGCACGGCATGATGGTTGGCACGGTCAGCTACATGCCGCCGGAACAGGCGCTGGGCGGCGACGTGACGCCGCGCGCAGACCTCTATGCGCTGGGGGCGATGCTCTATGAGATGGTGACCGGCCGGCCGCCGTTCCTCGGCGACGACCCTACGGCCGTCATCAGCCAGCACATCAACACGGCGCCGGTCGCTCCCTCCTGGCACACGGAGCACTGCCCGCCCGACCTCGAGGAGCTGATCCTGCGCCTGCTGGCGAAAGATCCCGGCGAGAGGCCCGCCTCAGCGACCGAAGTGCTCGAGGCGCTGGAACGGATCGATCCGGCGCAGAGGAGCGCGTCGCACTCCGAATCGAACGTGCTCGACCGGCTTGCCCGCGGCGTCTTCGTCGGCCGCGAGCAGGAGCTGGAGCGCCTGCGCAAGGCGTTCGACGAAGCGTTCGCCGGTCACGGCTCCGTCGTGATGCTGGTAGGCGAGCCGGGCATCGGCAAGACGCGCTCCGCGGAGGAGCTGGAGACCTACGCCCGTATCCGCGGGGCGCTGGTGCTCTGGGGCGGGGCCCACGAGGCCGGGGGCGCGCCTGCCTACTGGCCGTGGATCCAGGCGGGCCGCGCGTATGGGTCAACCCATGACTTTACCCTGCTCATCCCGGACCTGCAGGGAAAAGGGCCTGTCCTCGCGAGCATCTTCCCAGAACTCCGCGAGGTCGCGGACTTCGTAGAGGCGGAGCCCCTTTCCGACCCTGAGGCTGCCCAGTTCCGCCTCTTCGACGCATACGCGACCATCGTTCGGGCCATGTCAAATCAAGCGCCGTTGCTCATCGCCCTGGACGATCTGCACTGGGCGGATAAGCCGTCACTCCTGCTCCTGCAGCACGTCGCCCGCGAGCTATCGCGCATGCGCGTCCTCATCGTCGGCACCTACCGCGACACCGAGCTGGTGCGCGGCCACCCGCTCTCCGAGACGCTGGCGACGCTCAACCGCGGGGCCGGCTTCCAGCGGATCGTGCTGCGCGGCCTCTCGCGCGGCGAGGTCGCCGGCTACATCCGCGCCGCCGCGAACGTCGAGCCCGCGCGCGACGTCCTCGAACGCATCTTCGAGGAGACCGAGGGCAACCCCTTCTTCCTCTCCGAAGTGGTCAACCTGATGGCCCAGGAGGGCACGCTCAGCGCCGACTCCGTCTCCGACATCGCGGTTCCCGACGGGGTGCGCGAGGCGCTGGGCCGCCGCCTCGACCGGATCTCGGAGGAGGCGAACGAGCTGCTCCAGGTGGCCGCCGTCATCGGGCGCGAGTTCGCGTACGACACGCTGACGCTGCTGGGCGAGCGCGACGAAAACGAGCTGCTCCGGCTCATCGAAGAAGGGCTGGAGGCGCGCGTCATCGAGGAGATGCCGCAGACGGGCCGCTACCGCTTCACGCACGCGCTGATGCAAGAGACGCTGCTCGACGAGCTCTCCACCACCCGCCGCGTGCGGATCCACGGCCAGGTGGGCGAGGCCCTGGAACGCCGCTGGGGCGCGCGCGCCGAGGAACGCGCCAGCCGCCTCGCGCAGCACTTTGTCGAAGCGGCGATGCTCACCCCCCGCCACGCGGCCAAGGCGCTGCGCTACTCCAAGCTCGCCGCGGAACAGGCCGAGTCGCAGTTCGCCTGGGATGATGCGTCCAAGCACTACGAGAGCTGCCTGACGCTGATAAGCGAGGCGGAGGACAAGCTGGGCGAGGACGAAGCGGCCCTGCTCACGGCCCTGGGCACCTGTGGGCGGAACGGCGGTAACTACCGGCCGGGGTGGCGCGCGCTCATGCGCGCCATCACCATCTATCGCCAGCGCGGCGACGCCGGCGGCCTGGCGCGAGCAACACTGGAGGCGATGCAGATCGATGCGCCCCCCGGACGGCTCCTCCAGCTCGCGCAGGACGCCCTCGCGGCGTTAGGGACCAGTGAGCCCTACCTGGAGGCGCGTCTCCTCAGCATGATGTCATGGACGAACATCGCACTCCCCGGGGAGGGTGCGCGCTTCCGGCAGCGGGCAGGTGAGCTGGCGGCCACGCATGGCTTCGAGGATGTAGAGGCGTTGCTCATCTCTGCCGATGCCGGCTGGGCCGGCCGTCACGGAGACTTCGAAAAGGCAGCAAGCCTCCACGCGGAGGCTCACAAGCGCCTCGCGGCGCTAGGTCGCGTCCAGCACGCCGCCATGGCCCTCTTCGGCCGCGCCTTCCAGGTCCTGTTGGCCGGTGATCTCGATCGTGGGAAGACGGCCGCAGAGGAGGGCCTCGCCTACGCCCGCCAGCACCACATCCAGTTCGTCGAGAATACCTGCTCCGACTTCATCGCCGCCGTGCTCCTGGCGCGTTGCGATTTCGACGCGTTCTCCGCGCTCGCCGACGAGCGGGGAACCGGCGGCAGCTTCCTGCTGGACTTGCTGCGGGCAGCGCGGGCGGAGATGGCGGGGGACCTGGAAGCAGCCGTCTCGCTCCTGCCCGACCCGCGCATCGCCGGCGGCGCTCCCGGGTACCTAGGCCAGATCCACGCCGGCCGGGCGCGCATCCTGCGCAACGCCGGCCGGTTGGAGCAGGCGAGACATGAGTTCGCTCTCATGCGCGAGGCGTTCCAGAACAACCCGTTTTCCGAAGTTATCGACGGTATCGCGGTGCACGGCTCGGTGTATGGGTCGCTCGATGAGACGCTGCCCGTTCTCGCAGACGAACACTTCCTCGCCGCGGTGCTGGCCTACCCTGACAGAGGCAGCTTCGTTGAACTGAGCGCCCGAAGCGCGCAACGCACCCGAGCCGCACTGAAGCTGCATCTTGGCCTCCTCGACGAAGCCGAGCAGGACTTCCGCACCGCCCTCGCGTGGTGCGATCGCGAAGGCTGCCCGGTGGAGGCGGGCCGCTGCCTCCAGGGGCTCGCGGAGATAGCCGAACGACGCGGGGACACCGCAGAGGCGATGCAACTCCTCGACCAAGCCGGCGAGCGCTTTCGCCAGCACGGCGCCAGGCTGTACCTCGACCAGGTGATTACCAGAAAGCTGGAACTGCAGGGCGTCGGTGTGGCCGATCTCCAGACATCGATCGGGGCTGTGACGCTCGCCGTGGAGCGTGAGCGCCCCGACATCAGCATCCACGCCGCGCCGGATGGCAAGGTGACGCTGATGTTCAGCGACATCGAGGACTCGACGCCGCTGGCCGAGCGCCTAGGCGACGCCGAGTGGGTCGCCCTGCTGCATGAGCACAACGCACTGATTCGTGAACAGATCACCACGCACGATGGC
>CAYQLM010000016.1:0-42125 GCA_964418365.1 uncultured Dehalococcoidia bacterium | reverse complement strand
TAGTAGCCGAGCGAGTAGCTGAAGAACTGCGTGCCTTCGACGCCCTTGTCGATCGCCTCTTCGTCCGTCGGGCAGCACATGAGCGACGACAGCACGGCGAGCGCGGGGTTGATCGCCTTGCCGATCGGCATGCACTCTTCGCGCACGAGCTGGTAGTACTGCTGGACGCGCTCGTGCGCTTCGTCCGGCGTCTCGAAGGCGAAGCCGAGCGAGCCCATGCCGAGCCGCGCGGCGACCATCGTCGTCTCGCGCCGCGACGACGCGACCCAGAGCGGCGGGTGCGGCTTCTGCAGCGGCTTGGGGATGACGTTGCGCGCCGGCATGCCGAAGTAGGCGCCTTCGTAGCCGGGGTAGGGCGTTTCGGTCATCATGCGCACGCACTGTCGCGTGGCTTCCTCCCACATCAGCTTCTTCTCTTCGCGCGCGACGCCGAAGCCGCCCAGCTCCATCTCGGACGCCGACTCGCCGGTGCCGAACTCGACGCGGCCGTCGGAAACGAGGTCGAGCGTGGCGATGCGCTCGGCGACGCGCGCCGGGTGGTTGTAGCGCGGCGGCATGAGGCAGATGCCGTGGCCGAGGCGGATGTTCTTCGTGCGCTGGCTGGCGGCGGCGAGGAACACCTCGGGCGCGGTGGAGTGCGCGTACTCTTCGAGGAAGTGGTGCTCGACCTCGAAGACGTAATCGAAGCCGAGCTTATCGGCGAGCTCGATCTGGTCGAGCGCGTTCTTGAAGAGCCGGTGCTCGGCGTCGGGCTCCCACTGGTCGCTGTCGTACGGCCTGGGGAGCTGGTGTTCGTAGAACAGTCCGAATTTCATGGGAGGGCTCCTTCAGCGCGCGGCCATTGTAGGCTAACCTTCCCGTGCGCGTCAAGGTTAGGCCGGCCGCTCACACAGTCGTAGGGGCGGACCTGCGTGTCCGTCCCCAACGACGCCACGACGCAATCCGTAGGGGCCGACCCATGTGTCGGCCCACGGTCAATCCGACGGCGGCCTCGGTAGGGGCGGACCCGCGTGTCCGCCCTCGGCTGGCATATTGTCTGGGTCGTGCGTCCAATTCAGCGGATTGTTGACGACGTAGTCGCGGATGTGCTGCAACTCTTCCTCATCGCGGACAATGTGCTCGTAGTAGTTGCGTTGCCAGAGCCGCCCAGCGAACGGCCTCCATCCGCAGTCGTCAGCGCCGTGAATGTAGGCGTTCGTCGTCATGGTCTTAAGCCATTGCACGATGCGTGGCAGGGGCGCGCCCGCTGCTCCGTGCCGAGGGCGGACACGTGGGTCCGCCCCTACGGTGTCATGGTCAATGACGATGACGCCATGAAGGTGGTTGGGCATCACGACGAAGGCGTCGGCGTTGCAGGATGGGAACTTCTCCGGAATCCTGCGCCACCACGCGTCGATCATGCGTCCGGCCTCGTTAGGGGCCATCTCGTCCCCAACAATCTCTCCGAACAAGCGCTCGCGCCCCTCGGTGCATATCGTGACGAAGTAGGCGCCGGGTTGTGCGTAATCGTAACCCGGCAAACGAATCGAGCGGCGATGATAGATGTCAGGGTCGTAGCGCATTGGACGCGCGATACTGCGCGTCACCCTAACGCCGCGCCGCCGCAGCCTGTAGGGGCGGACCCATGTGTCCGCCCGCGCCCGCGCCGCCGCGGTCTGTAGGGGCGGACCCATGTGTCCGCCCGCTCAGTCCGCGGGTTCCTCTCTGCAAACTCAACTGGAGCAGCCCCACCGCCGCCTGGCTCTTCCATCCAGCAGATCGATCTGGTCGAGCGCGTTCTTGAAGGGCCGGTGCTCGTCTACGGGCTCCCACTGGTCCTTATCGTAGGGGCGCGGGAGCTGGTGTTCGTCGAACAGTCCGAATTTCATGGGATGCGTCCCTTTCCGTGCGGCGCTCCGGCGTAGGGGCCGTCATTTTATCGATGGCGGACAAGGTCGTCGAGAGCCGAGTTCTTACGGTCTTGACGCGTCAGATCTAGGCGCTTCTTGTCCCGCTCGATCCGGTCGGCTTTGGGCTGCCCCGTCAAGAGAAGCTCCCTGATGTATTGGGAGGGCACAACTTTCGCAATTCCACGGTTCACTCCTTCATAGTCGCTATCGTACATCACATGCGCCCTGGCACCCTCCGCTGCGTTCGTGGCCGAGTGCCCATGAATGAGTCCAAGTAGCCTCCACGAAACCTGACCGATTCCACCGCCTGCGTCCCAAGTAGTGCTTGACTGCATGATCACGGTCCGCGCGGGGCCAATCACCACGAATACCGGCGAGCCACTGAGACCACCGGTCGAACGAAGCTCCACCAGGTGAGCTCTGTACGGCGGGCCGTAGCTGCGATCCTTCTTTTCATCTCGAAACTCGTCTCCAGCCATGGCCGCAATGATGCCCGATCGAACAATCGGAATGTTCCTCTCCTTGCCCGGGTGAGTAATGAATAAGCCAGTCACGAGCAGTTCGTCCCCTATGCCTACCTGGAACTCCTGGGTCATATGGTCGTTGAAAGTGTTCTCCAGCGGCACGGGCTCATAGTCAACATCTGCGAGCCATGCATAATCGTCATCTAAGAAAAGCGCCGCGACATCTACGCCTTCGTCTTCTAGGCGATACCACTGAGAAGCGTTGGGCAAAGGAACGGGTTTGTGGACCTTACCATCCTTGCCGTTGAAGCGTAGCGATAAGCCTTCTCCATTGAGCAACAAGTGCTTCGCGGTAACGAGGTAGATGTGGCGCACTTCGGTGCTGAGCGTTTCCGACTCTACGGAAACGAAGAACGCAGTTCCAAAGGGCTTGTCTCTATCGCCCGTAGGCGTAGTCGCCAGGATGTAGGCCGCGCAGTCCCGAATACCGTCTGGAACTCTCATATCGAGATCGTACGTCAACGGGGATACCAGTGACCAGCGACTTGTCGCCCGCCGGTGACGCCGCCGGAGCGCACGAGGAGATCCTCGAGGTGCGCTTGCCAATCGAGCGCGGCGCGGCGCTTCTCGGGCGAGCCGGCTCGCTCTTACACGAGGTAGTCCCGCAACTGCTTGCTGCGGGAGGGATGCCGGAGCTTGCGGAGGGCCTTGCATTCGATCTGGCGAATACGCTCGCGTGTAACCTGAAACTCCCGCCCGACCTCCTCCAGCGTGCGACTGCGGCCGTCCTCCAGCCCGAAGCGCAGCCCCAGCACCCGTTTCTCTCGTTCAGGAAGGGTGCTGAGGACAACGGCCAGATGTTCTTTCAGAAGTCGATGGGAAGCGGCGTCCGCCGGAGCCACCGCTTCGCCGTCCGCGAGGAAGTCGCCCAGATGGCCGTCCTGTTCCTCGCCGACGGGCGATTCGAGCGACAGAGGCTCCTGCCAGACCTTGATGATCTCGCGGACGCGCTCCGCTGGGATCTCCATCTCCTGGCCGATCTCCTCGCTGGTGGGCTCGCGGCCGAGTTCCTGGACCAGATTGCGGCTCACGCGCACCAGCTTGTTGATCGTCTCTCCCATGTGGGCGGGGATGCGGATCGTGCGCGCCTGGTCGGAGATGGCGCGGGTGATCGCCTGCCGGATCCACCACGTGGCGTAGGTGCTGAACTTGTAGCCCTTGCGGTAGCCGAACTTCTCGACAGCGCGGATGAGGCCGATATTCCCTTCCTGGACGAGGTCGAGGAGCGCCATGCCGCGTCCGATGTACTTCTTCGCGATGCTGACGACGAGGCGAAGGTTGGCCTCTGCGATCGCCCTCTTGCCCTGAGAGCCCGTCTCGGCGAGGCAGGCAAAGTGGTTCTGAAGGGCGACCTCATGAGCGTGCCCGTTCGGCGGGCGGAGGAGTGGTCGGAGGAGTGGCCGCTTGCCGCCGGCCACCTTGGTGGGTGTCAGCAGCTCCGGCGCCAGGATGTGGGTGAGAACGGAGATATGCAGCAAGGACCGTTCCGCCTGTTTCGGATCGCAGCGTAAGCTGCGGGTGAGGTGGTCGGTCAGCCCCTGGTCCGGTTCACCATCGAGGGCCTCTCTCAACGTCTTGTTGACGACCAGCTCGGAGAGCGGAGTTTTCTTGATATGTAGGTACTCGGTAACAGCGCGGAGGGCCCGCCGTTCCCCGTGGAGCTGATCGAGGAGGCTGACGAGGATCTCGCTACCGTTGGGATTTTGGCCGCGTTCGTCTCGCCATTGCTGCTCGATCTCCTGGATGTGGTCGCCTTCCTCGATCTGACGGCCGATCCGCTTCTCGTCCCGGTCGGAGAGCAGCGAGACTTTTCTGATCTCCGACAGATACATCTGGACCGGATCATCGCCCGGTTGATGCACTTCGGGCGCGGCTTGGCCGTCGAACGCCGTGTTGATCGCGAGCGCGGCACCCGCCGGGGATGCCATCAACTCTGCAGGCTGGCCGCAGCTGAGCCATGGTCATGTGCGGTCAACTGCGCCCTCAGGGTCAGCCCCTGCATGAGTCGGAGCGCTGGTCCGTCGCCCGACGTGCGCGCCAACGCCTCGGCGAACAGCTCATCGCCGGTCCATTCATCGAGGTTGCCGACTGGGAGGGTTGTTTGGGCCGGCTCCTCAGCAGATCTCAGAGTCTTCAGCGTGTCTTGCCAGGAGGACAGTACGTGCGCCAGGATTTCCTGCGCTCGCTTCCTCGTTCGCGACCGTCCATTGGTTTCGCTGGGCGCCGCCTGAAGCTCTGATATTGCGTCCTCGCATCCCCTGACCAAGTGGCCACAGGCTATGTGCTGGGCGTGTTGCTCTTCGTTGTTGCTCAATCGTCTCATCGTTACCTCCCGGTTTCGCGAAAATCCAAACTCCAGCGGCCCAGCTTCGAGCATGGCTGCGGCTCCACGTCATCGGAATGCCGGGAAGACCCAGGGATCTTGGCTGCAGTTCGAAGAGGAGAGAGGGGATCGCTTGTGGCTACTGTAGCACGTTCGGTGCTCTGCCGCCATGAGTACACAACTAAGAGCGGATCGTGTCGCCTTCGACAATTCAATTCGGCCCCTCGCAAGGTTCCGAGCTCCCCGTGGCTGATTCGATGGGATCGGGGCCTTGTTCCTGGGTCCCTGTTCCTTGTTCCTTACCAGCCACCCGTGACGCCGCCGGACGCACGAGGAGATGCTCGAGGTGCGCCTGCCACTCGAGCGCGGGGCGGCGCTTCTCCGGCGAGCCGGGCGGCGCGAACGGCGCCCCCGAACGACCGACGCGCGTCAGGCGGTCGCAGCCCCAGTGACCATCCGATAGCCGAAGAGCAGGAGCATGGCGCCAGCTACGGCCAGGAAGATCGTGCCGATATCGAAGTTGTTGACACCGTCACTGAGACCCAGCGCAACCGCGATGAAGCCCCCGACGATCGCGCCACCGATCCCGAGGAGGATCGTGACGATGATGCCGCCGGGGCCACGGCCGGGCATCAGCGCCTTCGCGAGCACACCGGCTATGAGTCCAACCAACAGCCAGGCGAAAATATTCATCGCTTCTTACCTCTCTCTAACCGGACAAACGCACCGGCGCTGTTGCGCGTCCCACCGCAGGCGGCCGCCGACCGGCCGTGCTGGCTCATCGCACGCTGACAGTCACCACGCCCAACACAACGAGCATGATGAACACAACGACGACGATCAGAATGATGTTATTGCTCATTACTCACTCCCTGCTATCCCCAGCGCAATCGGCACGGTATATCGCCCGAGCGCCCCTCCTGAAGCTCTTCCATCGAGATTATATCTTGGTTCGTGGTGTGTGGCATCATGCCCTCCTAGTTGTTCGAGGGCGCCGCGTTTTGTGTCAGGAGGAGCCGCGCGCTAACCGCCGTGATCTGAAGACTGACGTCGACTGGGTCCGACACGATGACTCCGCCGCCAGACGGTACCAGCGACTAGCAACCAGCGACTAGCGGCCTATCGCCCGCCGGTGACGCCGCCGGAGCGCACGAGGAGATGTTCGAGGTGCGCTTGCCACTCGAGCGCGGCGCCGCTGGCATCATAGCAGAGGACGCGCCAGTCGAGCCGGGCCGTCTCTCCCGCACTCCGCCACATCCCTTCGTTCCGTTCTCCATCCGCTGCCAGCTCCCCTCTCCCTCGGGAAGAGGGGCCAGGGGTCCTGGAGCCTTCACGCGCTTTGCTATTATCCTTTTGGTATGCGCGACGATCTCTACTTGTACCCCGGTCCCGTACTGACATTCGTTGAAAACACGCTAGCTCTGTCTGATCTCGATGAGATAGTGCGCGAGCTTCAACCAACGTTTGTTGAGGTAAGCGTCAAGCGTCGCGTAGCTGGCCCGGCAGCAGGTGGGATGCATCCGGAAGCAGCACTGGTGATCGCGTTTGGTGTTGCAGCAGGCAGCTTTCTGGCCGAGTTTGGCAAGGACGCTTATAGGGGACTCCGTGCTGCACTATTTGCTGCGTATGGCAAGGCAAAAGCATGGGCCAATGGTCGCGGCTATGCCCCGTTGACTATGGAAGTAGCGCAAAGTGAAAAAGACGTGATTCTCTTCATATTTCCGCCGAGCATGTCTTCCACGACATTCGATCAGGCAATTCTGAAACTGCTCGAAGTCTACCCGACGGTGGATGCGCACCCAACGCAGGGCATGATGGCAGTCTGGCTGGAATGGGACGACGATAAGGGCGACTGGAAGAGTCAGGACTGGTGACGCGGGCAGTTTGCACCATGCCCTTGGAGCGACCACTCCATCGTATTGGAACCTCGTTGGAAATCTTCTGCGCATCCAGAATTCAATTGGCTCTCCCAGTGCCATAACTCCCTTCGCGCTATTCCCACTGCCGCATAGCCTAAGCCTACACAGCCGACGGACGGCTTCATGCGGCATAAGACTCCCGCGATGCGCAGCGCTTCCCCTCCCCGCACCGGGGAGGGGCCAGGGGAGGGGTCAGTTTCCCCTCGACCCTCGCGCAAACGCGCCTGCCCTGAGCCGCGCCATCGCGGCGCCCCCCGCGGTAATCTCAACGCGCTCAAGACCGGCCGCACGTCCCGACAGCTCAAGGCCGTAATCGAGAAGCTCACGCGCGACGCCGAACTCCGGCCGCTCCTGCAGCTCGTGCGCGCCCGCCGCCGCCCGCCCGCGGAGGACCAACCGTCGTGACGCCCCGGCCCATGCGCCCGAGAAGGTGCTATCTCGAACCCGTAGGGGCGCACGGCTGTGCGCCCACCCAAAATCAATTCGAAATATTCAATCGAGGCGGAATCAAATGGGGCGATTTATTTTTCATGTTCGCGAAAACAAATCGAGCTCCCCTCTCCCTCGGGGAGGGAGCCTGCCCTGAGCCTGTCGAAGGGGGCCAGGGGGAGAGGGCGCTATCGTCCGGCCGTCACGCCGCCGGAGCGCACGAGGAGATCCTCGAGGTGCGCTTGCCACTCGAGCGCGGCGCGACGCTTGTCCGGCGTGCCGGCCAGCTCCTCGTAGATCGCCTGGCCCCACTTCAGGTGCTCTTCTTCCTCGAGCAGGATGTGCCGGAGGATGCGCACGGTCGGGGCGTCGCAGACCTGGTCGGTCACGAGCAGGTGATGCCGGTAGTACACGCACAGGTGCGTCTTGAGCACGCGGTAGAGCCCGACGAGGCGCAGCAGCTCATCGTCCTGGAGCTGCATCGCTTCGCAGAACTTGAGGAACTCCTCGTTGGGCGGCTCAGCCAGGCGCGACGAGCGGAGCGTGGGCGGCTCGTGCAGCTCGGCGCCTTCCATTACGCGCAGCTCCGGCAGACGCTGGCCCAGCCAGTACGAGTGGATCGAGTCCTGGTAGCAGTGCTCGCCGAGCGCGAACTTCACTTTGATCGTCGGCGAAGACGACGTCCAGGCGCCCTCGGCCGTCATGCAGACGTTCTCGGCGAAGCGGTAGTGGATCAGCCGGCGCGCGTTCTCATCGACGGAGAAGGCGCCGCCGACCTTGCGCGGATCGATCGCAAGCTCAGGCATGGCCATTCTGGAGGTTGGATGTGGGAGGCGAGGCGGCCGACGCCTGCGGCGTCGAGGGCGCACGGCTGTGCGCCCCTACAGGGCCGACCGCGGTGATGGCGGCGGCGGCCCGCCTCAGGCGGGTCAGCTTGATCCCGTGCTGTCGCTTGGCGAACGCGCGCGCCCGCTCCTTCGCGATCTCGAGCTGGGCGGGATCGGGTACGTAGCCGGGGTCTTCGTCGATGCATTCGACGGGGCAGACCTTGGCGCAGATGTCGCAGCCGATGCACCAGACGGGATCGATGACGTGGGTGCGGTGGCCGGTCGAGAAGTAGTTGATCGCCTCGGTGGGACAAGCGCGGCGGCAGAGGCTGCAGTTGATGCAGCGCTGCAGATCGATGCGGAGGACGGTGGGTTGCATTAGGCGCTCGCGGCCCACGTCGTCCTTAAGGACTCGCGGCCGGGTGCTCTTGTGATCTGGGGGGACACCCCCCAAACCCCCCGACAGGGGGCTCTGCCCCCTGTACCCCCGTCGCGGATCAGGGCTGCGGGAAGATGCTGCATGTATGCTTGGTCTCTACTTATACCCGCCGGCTTGGCCGCCGAGGGCAGCCGTCGCGCGCTGCATCTCTTCCGCGAAGAACTCCTTGAGCTCTTGCGTCTGCTGCTCGCCGAGGCGCACGCGGGCGTACTCGAACATGGCGTGGGCGCGCAGTGCGCGGCTCTCAGCTTCGGGGTTCTCGATCGCGAGCTCCCGGACGAAGTAGTCGCCGATCATAGCGTGCGTCACTTCGTCGGCCCAGTTGTAGTCGTAGCAGCGGGCGAGAAGCGGATCGTCGATGCGCTCGCCGAGCTTGCTGGTCTCTTCAAACAGCCGTAGCGCGCCGCCTTCGAGCGAGACGTTGACGGCGGAGAGCGTGATGATCGGATCGTTCATGATGCCCGGCGGAGGACCGCCGACGCCGTTACCGCTGACTGAGGGCGGAGGCGCGCCGCCGGCGAGCGTGTCCGGGTACTCGCCGATCTCGCAGCCGTATGATTCGAGGACGCCGGTGGCGAGCTGCGCGTGGCGCACTTCGTCCCAGGTCTGGCGCGCGATGGCCATGATCAGGCTCCAGGGCACGTCCCAGTCCTGCCACTCGCAGACCTTGCGGCTGAACGCGTCGACGCCGGCGTACTCCGCGCTGGCGATCGCGCTCACGAGCGCCTTGCGGAACTCCATGTTCTCGGGCGCGGTCTGGATCATCTCGCGAAGCTGGAGGAGATCGTAGTTGTCGGCGTCGCCGATCTTCGATGCGAGGTCGGCGCGGCCGGCCTCGTCGAGGAGGAGGGCGGGTCGATAGGGAGGATCGCGTCGGGAGGGAACTTCCTTGATGTGCTCGGCGAGCTTAGACATGGGAGCGGCTCCTTTCGCCTAGTGACGGTGCGAGTATAGGGCAACCTTACCGTGCGCGTCAAGGTTGGGACAGGTTGTTCTTGACGAGTTCGCCTATGGGAGTATACTAGCATCGACTGGTTGGCTATAACGCGTCAAGCGTTGCCCCCGCTCAAGGATTGACGCGCTCCGGTGATTTCGCCCCGCCCGTAAGAGCCTTGGTGTCTGATGGCAAAAATAGCTGGTCTCGTCGGTCTCTTGATGGTGGCTTGCCTCCTCAGCGTTAGCATTGCGCGCTCCGTATCTGCCTCGGACCCACCAACGATGCGGCTAGATCCGTCGAGCCTCAAGATTCAAGGAGTGGTGGGAGCGACCTTCACGGTAAATGTCCGCACTGAGGGCGTTACCGACCTCGGCGGCTTTACGTTCGAGATCCACTACGACGAGAGCAGCCTGGACCTCACAGACATTCGCGAGGGCCCGTTCCTGAGCAGCGGTGGGGGGTCTACCATCTGCGTTGAACAGGGACCACCTACCTTCCAAGGGTTAGGAAGACTCAGTTGCGTCCTGCAGGCCAAGCCTGGGGTGAGTGGCTCCGGCGTCGTGGGCGAGCTCGATTTCTCCCTGGAGATCCCGGTGCCCGGCCAGCTCCAGTTCCTCCTGATGGCCTGTGACGCGGCGACTTCCCAGGGAGATCGGATCGCGCTGAATGGCTGCAAGGATGGCATTGTAGAGATCAACCCTGCCCCCACCGCGACGCCGACACCGACGCCCCGACCGGTGGGCGGCATCGCGTTCGACGCGGACGCAGGCGCGCTGCCGCTGGAGGAGCAAGAGGCCTCGAGCACGGCCCCGTTGCTCTGGGGCGGGGTTGCCGCAGGTATGGCGGTGACCTTCGCGCTCGGGACTTGCGCGTGGTACGCCCGGAGGCGGCGGGCCAGGTAGAAAGCGGCTCCGTTGGCGCAGCGCCGCTCTTGCGAGCGGCGAGGCTTGACACCTCCGTCCCCCTCCCCGTACAGTGCACAGCACAGACGTTCGGTTGCAGAGCAGGGCTTCAGCCCTGCAGCTACGGTGGGTATGACCGTCCTCGAAACCTTCCATCCGGCGCTGCGCGCGTGGTTCGACCGCAAGTTCGCTGCGCCGACGGAGGCGCAGGCGCAAGGCTGGCCGGAGATCGTCGCGGGGCGCGATACGTTGATCTCCGCGCCGACGGGCTCCGGCAAGACGCTCGCAGCGTTCCTCGTGGCGATCGACCGGCTCATGCGACGCGCGCAGGAGCAGGGGCCGCTCGAGGATGCGGTCGAGGTGGTGTACGTCTCGCCGCTGAAGGCGCTGAGCAACGACATCCAGCGCAACCTGGAGCAGCCGCTCGCTGAAATCGGCGAGTGCGCGTTGGAGCTGGGCTATCCAGCGCCGGCCATCCGCACGGCGCTGCGAACGGGCGACACGACATCGAGCGAGCGCCAGCAGATCGTGCGCAAGCCGCCGCACATCCTGATCACAACACCGGAGTCGCTGTACATGATGCTGACGGCGGAGCGCAGCCGCGAGATCCTGCGCACCGTGAAGACCGTCATCGTGGACGAGATCCATGCGCTGATCCGTGACAAGCGCGGCAGCCACCTCTCGCTGACGCTGGCGCGGCTGGATCATGTCGCGGCGCAGCGCCCAGCGCGCATCGGCCTGTCCGCGACGGTGAAGCCGATCGAGGAGGCGGCGGCGTTCCTAGTGGGAACGCCTCGGAAGACGCGCGAGGAAGAAGCGTCTTTCTTCCCACCCACCCGCCCAGAAAAGCTTGATGAATTTGGGGGGACACTCCCCAAACCCCCCGGAAGAGGGGCACAGCCCCTCTTCACTCCCCAGCCGGTTGATTGTGTGATCGTGGATTCCGGGCACCAGCGCGATCTCGATCTGGCGATCGAGACGCCGCCGACGGAGTTGGAAGCGGTGTGCTCCGGACAGCAGTGGGGCGACATCTACGATCGCCTGAGGACGTTGATTCGCGAGCACCGCACGACGCTGATCTTCGTGAACACGCGTCGGCTGTCGGAGCGGGTGGCGCATCAGCTCTCGGAGCGTCTGGGCGAAGAGCATGTCGCGGCGCACCACGGGAGCCTGTCGAAGGACCGGCGGCTGGGGCTCGAACGGCGATTGAAGGCGGGCGAGATGAAGGCGCTCGTCGCGACGGCGTCGCTGGAGCTGGGGATCGACATCGGCACGGTCGATCTCGTGTGCCAGCTCGAGTCACCGCGGAGCGTGACGACGTTCCTGCAGCGCGTCGGGCGGTCGGGCCACGCGCTGGGGCTGACGCCGAAGGGCCGCCTGTTCCCGACAACGCGGGATGAGCTGGTGGAGTGCGCGGCGCTGGTGCGCGCGGTGCGCAACGGCCGGCTCGACCGCTTGTACCCGCCGGTGGCGCCGCTCGACATTCTGGCGCAGCAGATCGTGGCGGAGTGCGCGTGCGAAGCGTGGAGCGAAGACGACCTGTTCGATCTCGCGCGGAGGGCGTGGCCGTACCGATCGCTGACGCGTGAGGCGTTCGACGAAGTGCTGGAGCTGGTGAGCGAAGGCATCCCGGTGGCGAGCGGACGCGTGGCGGCGTACGTGCACCGCGACCGGATCAACGGCGTCCTGCGCGGGCGGCGCGGCGCGCGCATGACGGCGATCGAGAGCGGCGGCGCGATACCGGAGGTGGCGGACTACCGCGTGGTGGCGGAGCCGGATGGTATCTTCGTCGGAACGCTGAACGAAGACTTCGCTATCGAGAGCATGGCGGGCGACATCTTTCTGCTCGGCACGACATCGTGGCGCATCCGGCGCATCGAACCGGGAACGGTGCGCGTGGATGACGCGCACGGCGCGCCGCCGACGATCCCGTTCTGGCTAGGGGAAGCGCCCGGGCGCACGATCGAGCTGTCGGAGGAGGTCTCGGACCTGCGCTGCGAGATCTCGGACCGGCTGGAGCGCGGCGAGGACGCGATGGAGTGGCTGGGACGCGAGGCGGCGCTGCCGGATTACGCAGCGGAGCAGATCGTGCGCTACGTGCGCGCCGAGAAGGAATCGCTGGGCGTGGTGCCATCGCAGCGCGACGTGGTGTTCGAACGCTTCTTCGACGACTCGGGCGGCATGCAGCTCGTGGTGCACGCGCCGTTCGGCGGGCGGATCAACCGAGGGCTCGGGCTGGCGCTGCGCAAGAACTTCTGCCGCACGTTCGATTTCGAGCTGCAGGCGGCGGCGAACGACGACGCGGTGCTCCTTTCGCTCGGGCCGCAGAACAGCTTCCCGCTGGAGGACATGTTCTCGCTCGTGCGGTCGTCTGAGGTTGAGGAGACGCTGGAGCAGGCGCTGCTTGCGGTGCCGATGTTCGGGGCGCGCTGGCGCTGGAACGCGACGCGCGCGCTGGCGATCCTGCGGCAGCGCGGCGGTAAACGCGTGCCGGCGCCGATCCAACGCATGAGAGCCGACGACCTGCTCGCGGCGGTGTTCCCGGCGCAGGTGGCGTGCCAAGAGAACGTGACGGGGCCGATCGAGCTGCCGGACCACCCACTGGTGCGCCAGACGGTGTACGACTGCCTGCACGAAGCGATCGACATCGACGGGCTGCGCGACGTGCTGGAGCGCATCGAGCGCAAGGAGATCCGCGTGCACGGCCGCGACACGACCGAGCCGTCGCCGTTCGCGCACGAGATGCTGAACTCGAAACCGTACACGTTCCTGGACAACGCGCCGCTGGAAGAGCGCCGCGCGCGGGCGGTGACGCTGCGCCGCACGCTGCCCGAGAGCTCGCGCGACCTGGGCCAGCTCGATGACGAAGCGATCGCGCGCGTGCGCGAGGAGGCGTGGCCGCAGCCTCGCGACGCGGAGGAGCTGCATGATGCGCTGCTGGGCTTCCTGGTGCTGTCCGCCTCTGGCGGACGCGAGTGGGAGCCGATGTTCGATGAGCTTGTCGAAGCACATCGCGCGGCAACGGTTGAAGTCGATGGCGAGCGCTTCTGGTTCGCGGCAGAAAACCTGCGATCGATCGAAGCGCTGTATCCGAATGCGCGCATCACGCCGTCGATCGCGCTGCCGGCGTCGGTCGACAACGGTGCGGGCGATGAGGAGTCGGCGTTGATCGGGCTGCTGCGCGGGCACATGGACTCGGCCGGGCCGATCACGGTTGAGGAGCTGGCGCGGCGCGTGGGACAGAAGGCGGGGCGGACCGCGTCCGGGCTGGCGCGGCTCGAGGGGGAAGGCGCCGTGCTGCGCGGGCGCTTCCGCCGCGGCGCAGACGATGAGGAGTGGTGCGACCGGCGGCTGCTGGCGCGCATCCATCGCTACACGCTGGACCGGCTGCGGCGGGAGATCGAGCCGGTGAGCGCGCAGGACTTCCTGCGCTTCCTGCTGCGCTGGCAGCACATTGCGCCGAACACACAGCTCGAAGGGAAGGGCGGGCTGCTGGAGGCGATCGCGCAGCTGCAGGGCTTCGAAGCGCCGGCAGCGGCGTGGGAGCGACATCTGCTGCCCGCGCGCGTGCGCGAGTACCGCTCGAGCTGGCTGGACGAGCTGTGTCTCTCGGGCGACGTCTCGTGGGCGCGGCTGAGCGTACGCAAGTCGAATGGCAACGGCACCGGGCCCGCGACGCCGGCCGCGGCATCGTCGGGGACGCTGATCTCGATCGGGCGACGAAGCGATCTGCCGTGGCTGATGGCAGGTATCCGCAACGGGGAGGAACCGATCGCGCCGGAGCAGGGCGCATCGAGCGAGATCCTGGCGTTGCTGCGCGAGCAAGGGGCGCTGTTCTACGACGACATCGTTTCGGCGCTGCGGCGGCTGCCGACAGATGTCGAACGCGGGCTGTGGGAGCTGGTGGCGTCGGGGCTGGTGACAGCCGACGGCTTCCAGGCGCTGCGATCGCTGATGGCGGCGAGCCGCAGACGCGCGTCGCACCGGCAGACGGCGGCGTCGCGAGGGCGACGGCTGAGCGCGGGCGTGGCGGCGGGGCGCTGGGCGTTGGTGCGGAGCCCATTGCCCTCACCCCCGGCCCCTCTCCCCGAGGGAGAGGGGAGGAACGGATCTTTGAAGATCGCTACGGAAGACCTCGCGCAGTCCTGGGCGGAGCAGCTGTTCTTCCGCTACGGCGTGGTGTTTCGCGACATGGTGCAGCGCGAGAGCATGTCGATACCGTGGCGCAACGTGCTGCGCGCGCTGCGGCGGATGGAGGCGCGCGGGGTGATCCGCGGTGGGCGCTTTGTCGCGGGGTTCTACGGCGAGCAGTACGCGCGGCCGGAGGCCGTCGACTCGCTGCGGCGGGTGCGTCGCGCGGCACGCGGAGACGATCAGGTGCACGTGAGCGCCGTCGATCCGCTGAACCTGGCCGGCATCCTGACGCCGGGCGCGCGCATCCCTGCCGTGCCCACGAATAGCGTCCTGTTCCGCGACGGGCTGCCGGCGGCGGTGTGAGGGTCATGGGCCAAGGGTCAAAAGGGCCAGGGGCCAAGAGCCAGGGACGCAGATGACTGATCTTGAGATCGGACGGCTGCTGGATCGCCAGCAGCGGCTGAAGGCGATGCCGCATGCGGCGAAGGCGAAGCGGATCGCGCTACGGTACCTCATCGAGAAAGTCGAGCGCGATCGCGACTACTCGGAGCGCGAGGTGAACGAGACGCTGCAGGCCTGGCATACGTTCGGCGACCACGCGCGGCTGCGCCGGGAGCTGTGCGACGCGGGTCTGCTGCGGCGGCTGGACGATGGTAGCCGCTACTGGCGGGTGGAGGAGGATGGCCCACAGGCTGGTGCTTGACCGCGGGGCGATCGCGGTGGTAGCATCGGCGCAGTTAACAACCGAATAGTGACACCCCGACAGAGGTGGCCCGAAAACCCGGAAGCGAGGGCCGCAAAAGGGGAAGCCGGTGAAAGTCCGGCGCTGTCGCGCAACTGTAAGGTCGCCTGAGGCGGCCGAGCCAGGATACCTACCTCTGTCGTGAGTCCAAGTACCTTCGCGTAAGGGGGTAGGACACATGACGGAACAAACCTAATGGGGCCCCCGGACGGAAGTTCGGGGGCTTTTGCATACGAAGGAGATCGATGCGAGACACGCGAAAGGAAGTATGATGCGAATTCGACCACTCGTGCTCTCGGCTGCGGCGCTTGCGCTGCTCGCGGGCTTGGCGCTGCAACAGATGGCGTCGGCCGAGCCGCCGGCGACCGGATCCGCGGGCGCTGCGGTGACGTACATCGAAGGTCTGCAGAACAGCGACGGCGGCTTCCCTGCGTTCGGTAGCGATTCGACGCCAGGATCAACGCTCGACGCGGTGTTCGCGCTCGTCGCCGGGCTCGGCTACCTGGGCGTCGATCCGACGTCGATCACGAACGGCGGCCAGTCGCCGGCAGACTACCTCTCGTCGCAAGCGGCGACGTACGCGGCGGACCCCGGCGGCGCGGCCAAGCTTGCGCTCGGTGTGTCGGCGATGAGGCTGGACGCGGGCGACTTCGGCGGGCTCGATCTCTGGTCGATGCTCGACGCAAACGTGGACAGCTCGAGCGGCGCGTACGGCGACGATCTGTTCGACGAAGTGCTCTACGTGCTCGCGCTGGAAAGCGCCGGGCGGAGCATGCCGGCCGCGGTCCTGAGTCACCTCGAGGCGGCGCAGGTGAGCGACGGCGGCTGGGAGTTCCAGCCCGACGCCGGCAGCGATTCGAACACGACGGCGCTGGCGCTGCAGGCGCTGATCGGCGACGGCGTTGCCACGAGTGCCACCGCGATCACAAACGGGATCGCATACCTGCGCACGGTGCAGAACGACGACGGCGGCTTCGCGTTCGTGGCGAGCGCCGACAGCGATCCGAACTCGACGGGGCTTGTCCTCCAGGCGCTGGCGGCGGCGGGCGAGAACATCGAGGACGGCGGGCCCTGGGACCAAGGCGGCCACACGCCGCTGGCGGCGCTGGTGTCGTGGCAGAACCTGTCGACGGGCGCGGTGCAATACGGCGGCGAAGACAGCCCATTCGCTACGTACCAGGCGGTACCTGGGTTCATGCTGGCGCCGTTCCCGGACCTTCGCACGCGCATTCTGCTTCATCCGACGCCGGAGCCGACGAGCACGGTAGCACCGACCGCGACGCCGGTAGCAATTGCGCTGCCCGTCAGCGGATCTGCTGGCGGCAGTCCTGGCATTGAGCTGGGCTGGATCACGCTCCTGTTGTTGGCGGGTGTCGGGGCGGGAGCCGCGGGCGTGATGGCGAGGAGAGCGCGCTAGCGTGGTTACGCGCGTCGACGCGAGAGCCGGGCCGAGCAGGCGGTCCATGGTGCGGCCAGCGCTGCACCCGGGCGCGTGGCTGGCGTGGCTGATCGCGGCGTGCGTGGCGGCGTTTCTCACGTCGAACCCGCTATATCTCTCGATTGGCTTGCTTGCCGCGTTCGGCGTTTACGCGAGCGTGTGGGACGCGCCGAAACGCCGGTCGCTGGCACCATTCGTCGCGATCGGGCTGCTGTTCGCGCTGCTCAGCGTGCCGTTCAACGTGCTCACGGGCAGCAGCGGCCCGACGGTGCTCGCGCGCTTGCCCGAGCTGTCGTTTCCGCAATCGTTCGGCGGCGTGACGTTCGGCGGCGCGATTACGGCGGAGGCGCTGGTCACCGCGACCGGCCGCGCGCTGAGCATCGCGATGCTCGTGATCGCGGCTGCGGCGTTCAACGCGGCGATCGATCACGGGCGGCTGCTGCGGCTGGCGCCTCGTTCGCTGGCGCAGGTGATGACGATGTTCACGATCGCTGTGCTCGTCGTCCCGCAGGGGGCGAAGCAGGCGCGCGCTGTCGCCGAGGCGCGTCGATTGCGCGGCCGCACGACGCGCGGCGTTGCGACGCTGGCCGTGCTCCTGCCGGTGCTGCAGGGCGCGCTCGAACGGTCGGTGCAGCGGGCGGAGTCGCTGGACGCGCGGGGGTTCGGCGGCGGGACGAGTCGCGCGAGCTGGCCGGCGTCGATCGGTGGTGTGGCGGGACTCGGACTGTGCTGCTGGGGCGCGTTCGCGCACTTCTACTACGGCGGAAACTTCGTCTCGTCGCTCGCGATTGGGGGTGGCGCGGGCATGGTCGTGCTGGCGCTGCTGCGCGGCGGTGGGGTAAGGGAACAGCATCTCAGGCGCGACGAATGGCATGTTGTCGATTGGTTCGTTGGCGGCTGCGCGCTCATGAGCGTGGCGCTGTTGCTCGGGCTGCGCATCGCGGGCGTTGGCGAGGCGGCCTATCTGGCGTACCCGAGCGTCGCGGCGCCGGCGTTCCATCCGCTGGGCGCGGCGGCGTTCGTTCTGCTGCTGGCGCCGGCGCTCGTTGGGACGTTGGGGGAGCGGACGTCGTGATCTCCGTCGAAGGGCTCACGTTTTCGTATCCGAAGGCGGCGCGGCCGGTGCTGGACGGCACGAGCTTCTCGATCGAGCCGGGCGAGCTGGTGCTGATGATCGGGCCGTCGGGCGGCGGCAAGTCGACGCTGCTGCGCTGTCTGAACGGTCTCGTGCCGCACTTCCACGGCGGCTCGTTCGCCGGCCGCGTCGTGGTCGATGGGCGCGACACGCGCGAGCACCAGCCGCGCGATCTGGCCGACGCGGTTGGGCTGGTGCAGCAGGACCCCGAGAGCCAGATGGTGGCGGAGACGGTTGAAGACGAGATCGCCTTCGGGATGGAGAACCTGGGCGTGACGCCCGCGACGCTGCGCAAGCGCGTGGAGGAAACGCTCGACCTGCTGCGGCTGGCGCCGCTGCGCGCGCGGCGGCTCGATACGCTCTCCGGCGGCGAGCTGCAGCGCGTCGCGATCGCGGCCGTGCTATCGATGCAGCCGAAGGCGCTGCTGCTGGACGAGCCGACGTCGCAGCTCGATCCGCAAGCAGCGGAGGAGCTGCTGACGACGGTGCAGCGGCTGAACGACGACCTGGGGCTGGCGGTGGTGATCGCGGAGCACCGGCTGGAGCGCGTGGTGCAGTACGCCGACCGCGTGCTGTATGTGCCGGGCGACGGATCGGTGCGGCCGCTGGACGTGCGTGCGGCGATGGAACAGCTCGACGGCATGGCGCCGCCGGTGGCACGGCTCGGTCGCGCGCTCGGCTGGTCGCCGCTGCCGCTCTCCGTGCGCGAAGGGCGGCGGTTCGCGGCGGGCGTTCAGATCAATTGCGCGCGCGCCACGAACGGCGCGCAAGCTTCTGGCGACGCGACGATCGCCGTGGAGAAGCTGAGTGTCTCTTACGAAGGCGCGCCGGCGTTGCGCGACGTGTCGTTCGCTGCGCATCGCGGCGAGATCGTCGCGCTGATGGGACGCAACGGCGCAGGCAAGTCGACACTGCTGCGCGCGCTTGTCGGCCTCCTGCGCATCGAGGGCGGGTCGGCGACGGTGCTCGGCCGCGACGTGACGCGCACGGCGACGGAGGAGCTGGCGCGCGAGGTGGCGCTCGTGCCGCAGGAGCCCGCGTCCGTGCTGTACCACGATTCGGTCGAAGCGGAAGTGCTCGATACGCTGCGAGGGACGGGCCGCGCGGGCAGCGTCGACGACACGCTTGCGGAGTGGCAGCTCGAAGCCTTCCGGAACACGCACCCGCTCGACCTGAGCGCGGGCGAACGGCAGCGGGCCGCGCTGGCGGCGATGCTGGCCGGCCGCCCGAACGTGATCTTGCTCGACGAGCCGACGCGCGGGATGGATTACACGACGAAGGAGCTGCTCGTGGCGAACTTGCGACGGCGTTGCGACGACGGCGCGACGGTCATCCTCGCGAGCCACGATGTCGAGCTGGCGGCGCGCTGCGCCGGCCGCGTGCTGCTCCTCGCAGAGGGACGGATCGTCATCGATGGGCCGGCTCGAGAAGCGCTGACCGAGACGCTCACGTTCAGCACCCAGGTGAACAAGCTGCTTGGAGGCGATCTGCTGACGCCGGAAGACGCGCTGGCAGCGATCAGAGAGGGGAAGACGTGATGCGCGCCAGCCGTTTGCTACTGCTCGCGATCGCGCTTGCGGTGCTGGCGCTGGTCGGCGCGTGGCGCGGGAGCGATCACGCGGCCGCGTCGAGCGCGGGCGCGCCGTCGATCGCGTTCCGATCGGCTATGCCGTGCGTGTCGCAGGGGCTGCAGGCTGGACCGGCGCAACAGACGGTGCATCACGCGGGACTTGTGATCGTGTTTCCTGAAGGGCGCATCGAGACGCGCTGCGTGGAGTTTAACGAGGACAGCATCTCGGGCACGCAGCTTCTGCAAGAGTCGGGGCTGACCATTGTGTTCTCGAGCTTCGGCGGCGGGCTGGGCGCCGGCGTCTGCCGGATCGACGATGTGGGCTGCAGCGATCCGGGGAACTGCTTCTGCCGGTGCCAGGGCGCGAGCTGCGCCTTCTGGTCGTACTTCAAGCTGGACGGCTCGACATGGCGCTACGAGAACGTGGGGCCGGCGACCCGGCGTCTGCACGACGGCGACACCGACGCGTGGGTCTGGGGCTCCGGCCATGCCGGGCCGGGCGAAGCGCGCGCGCCCTGCCCGCCGACGCCCTCGGCGGCCGTTCCGACACCGACCGCGCACGACGGCGCATCCGGCCAGTCGCAGACCGGCACTCCTGCGGCGACCGCGCGCGGTCCCACCGTTGCGAGTGCGGCTGTCAAGCTTACCGTGGCGGCGACGGCACCTGCCAGGACACCGACCCGGACTCCGCCGCCCACTCTCAGGAAGACACTTGGGAGCACCGCGAGGGACGACGACGGCCTGCCGCCGGCGCTCATCGCCTTCGGCGCTGTCGCGAGCGCGCTGATGCTCGGCCTCGCCGGCTTCCTATGGTGGAGGCGCTCCGGTGGCTAGCGCAGCGATGGCGCTGCCAGTGTGCGCCTCGATTGCGCGCGGGCGCGCCGCGGCGCTGCTGTCGAACCTGACGCTCGCGGCGGCCTCGATCGTGGGCGTGGCCGCGTTCCTGTATCCGTTCCTGCTGTCCCGCGCGCCCGGCGGCGACGAGGCGGTCGCGCGCGCGGGCGACGCGCCGCTGATCTTCGCGCTGCTGCTCTCGCTGGCGCTGCTGCTGTTCGTGCTGGAGCTGTCGCGCCAGGGGATGAACGCGAAGACGGTGTCGATGCTGGCCGTGGTGATGGTGGCGGCGGCGCTGCTGCGCATCCCGACGCTGCCCGCGGGCGCAAGCGCGTTCGACTTCCTAGTGATCATCGCCGGGTATGTGTTCGGCGCGCGGCAGGGGTTCCTGATCGGTGCCGGCGCGCTGTTCGTCTCGGCGTTCGCGATCGGCGGGTTCGGGCCGTGGCTGCCGTTCCAGATGTTTGCGTGCGGCTGGATGGGGATGACGGCGGGCTGGTTCGGGCTCGCGCTGCAACGTCCGCTGCGAAGCCACGCGCGGCTCGAGATCATCTCGCTCGCGGCGTTTGGCGTGCTGTGGGGATTCTTGCTGGGCGCGATCCTGAACTTGTGGTTCTGGCCCTACGCGGCGCAGGGTGAATCGATCTCCTGGACGCCCGGCATGGGTGCGGGCGAGGCGCTGCGCCACTACTGGTCGTTCTATCTGCTGACGTCGGCGGGATGGGACGGCTGGCGCGCCATCGCGGACGGCGGGCTGATCCTGATCGCGGGGCGGCCGGTCGTGGACCTGCTGGTGAGGTATCGGGAGCGGTTCAACGTGAGGTGGGAGTGAAGGGCGGCGGATGTACGGTGCGGGCGGCCTGAAGGCCGCCCCTACATTTCCCGATCGCACTGCAAGTGCTGGTGCCGTATCGAGGTCGTTCCAAGGTCAGATGCGAGGGCGAGCTGGGGCTGTAGGGGAGCCCTTTAGGGCTCCCGCGACTGTTGAAGATGGAGAAACGCTGCGGGCGGTCATAAAGGCCGCCCCTACGTTTCGCTTGATCGCGGGGCACGTGGCGGCGTGAAAGCCGTCTCTACACTGGCAATCGTGATGCAGGTCCGACCTAAAGGTCGCCGCTACGAATCTGCGATTCAACGACCCCGACGTGAGGTGGGAGTGAAGGCGGTGGGGAAACGCTGCGGGCGGCCATGAAGGCCGCCCCTACATTTCGCGGTCGCACCGCGCGTCGTGGCCTGAAGGGCGCCCCTACGTTTCGCGGTCGCACCGCACGTGGCGGCCTAAAGGCCGCCCCTACACTGCTGGTCACGAATCGAGCTGCTGAGCGAGCGCGGCCGGGTCGGTGACCGGTTGTAGGCAGGCATAATGTTCGCACACGTACGCCGTCGGGCGGCCGTCGACCATTACGCGGTCCTCTAGTAATGGTGATGTGCCGTTCGCAACGGGCGAATCGGCGCCGGCGATGACTCTGTTCGGTAGATAACGGTGGTAGGCCACACCGAGCAGCGCTTTCGTCGCGGGATCCGCGCGCGGGCCGATGACGACGATCTCCTTCGGGCTGGAGAGATAGAAATCGAGCGCGCAGAGCCAATGCGCGAAGCCGGTCGGTATGCGCGCCAGGTACTCGCGCACCGATCGCAGTGAGGCCACCGCGCGCCGGTGGAAGTCGACGTTGCCCGTAAAGGCGGCGAGGCGGAGCAGCGCGAGCGCGGCAGCGGAGCCGCCGCACGGCGTCGCGTTGTCGAAGATGTCGCGGGGACGGATCACGAGCTGCTCGTGGTCGGTGCCCGTGTCGTAGAAGACGCCGCTCGATTCGTCCCAGAACAGCTCGATCGTGCTCGTCGCGAGTCGCGTCGCCTCCTCGAGCCAGCGCGGTTCGAGCGTGGCCTCGTAGAGCGTGAGCAAGGCATCGATGAGGTAGGCGTAGTCCTCGAGGTACGCATTGAGCTTGGCACGGCCGTCCCGCCAGGTGCGCAGCAGCCGTCCATCGCTGACGAGCGAATCGAGGAGGAACTGCGCGTTGCGCCGCGCGATGTCGATGTAGCGCGCGTTGTCGAGCACGGCGCCGGCCTCGGCGAAGGCGCGCAGCGCGAGCGCGTTCCATGATGTGAGTACCTTGTCGTCGAGCCCCGGCGCGATGCGTTTCGATCGTTCGGCCAGCAACTTCTCGCTTGCGGTGATGATCGCCGATCGCAGCTCGTCGGCCGAGATGCCAAGCTCCGCGGCCACCTCGTCGTCCTCACGCGGGCGCGAGAGGATGTTCTTACCCTCGAAGTTGCCGACCTCGGTCACGCCGTAGTAGGCGCGCGCGATGGGACCGAGCTCCGGCCCGAGCGCGAGATCGATCTCGAGCTTGGTCCAGACGAAGAACTTGCCTTCCTCCCCCTCGCTGTCGGCGTCCTGCGCGGAGTAAAAGCCGCCCTCGGCATCGAGCATCTCGCGCTCGATATAGGCCAGCGTCTCTTCTAAAATCCGGCGGTAGGCCTCGTTGCCGGTCGCCTGGTAGGCGTGCACGTAGAGCGATGCGAGCTGCGCGTTGTCGTAGAGCATCTTCTCGAAGTGCGGGACGAGCCAGAGGGCATCGGTGGAATAGCGATGGAAGCCGCCAGCGAGCTGATCGTAGATGCCGCCGCGCGCCATCCGCTGCAGGGTCAGCTCGACCATGCGGAGCGGCTTCGGATCTCGGCGGGCGTGCCAGTAGCGCAGGAGGAACTCGTAGGTCATCGGCGAAGGAAACTTGGGCGCGCCGCCAAAGCCGCCGTGCTCGGCATCGAACGTTGGTGCGATCGCGCGATACGCGTCGCCGAGGAGGTCGCGCGTGAGCGGCTCGCTGGCGGGCCGGGCGGCGGACTGCTCGGCGAGGTACTGAGCGATCTGCTGCGTCGTGCCGAGGACCTCTTCCTTGCGGTTGTGGTACGCATCGGCGATGGACTCCAGCACGCGCGGGAAGGCGGGCATGCCGCCGCGGTCCTCGGGCGGGAAGTAGGTGCCGGCGTAGAACGGCTTGCCGTCCGGCGTGAGGAAGACGGACATGGGCCAGCCGCCGCGGCCGGTCATCGCCTGCACGGCCGCCATGTAGATCGAGTCGACGTCGGGCCGCTCTTCGCGATCGACCTTGATGTTCACGAAGAGCTTGTTCATGAGCGCGGCGATCTGCTCGTTCTCGAACGACTCGTGCGCCATCACGTGGCACCAGTGGCAGGACGAGTAGCCGATGCTCAGGAATGCCGGCTTGTTTTCGGCGCGCGCCCTCGCGAACGCTTCGTCGCTCCAGGGATACCAATCGACGGGGTTGTCCTTGTGCTGGAGCAGGTAGGGGCTGGTCTCGCCGGCGAGTCGGTTGGGCATGATGTGGCTTCACGGTAGCATACGCTCATGCTGAGCGACGAAGCGCGACGCCAGGGGATGGAGCGGCTGCGATCGTGGATCGAGCGGGCGCGCACGTTCTCAGGCTGGCCCCAACACGACTTTCCAGACTTCAACGTACGCCTGCTGGAGCCCGGTCCGCGTTGGGACTACGAAGCGCTCGTGCGCGAGATGGCGCGCGATGCGCATTCGGTGCTCGATCTCGGTACCGGGGGCGGCGAGTTCGTCGCGAGCGTACGCAACAGCCTGCCGGCGCGTGTCGTGGCGACGGAGGAGTGGCACGTGAACGCGCCGATCGCGTACCGGCGGCTCGCGCCGCTGGGCGTCGATGTCGTGTGGTGTCGCAGCCTGCACCTGCCATTCGCGGGTGAGACGTTCGATCTGGTCATCGACCGGCACGAGGAGCTATCGCCGGCGGAGATCGCGCGTGTGCTGCGACCGGGCGGCCGTGTGATCACGCAGCAGATCGGGCCGGAGAACTGGCGCGAGCTGCAACGCTACTTTGTCGACGCGACGGCGGGGAATCGATCGCGCATCGCGGACTTCGGCGACATACGCGGCGAGTACGCGCGCGGGTTCGCGTCGGCGGGCCTGCGTGTGACGCGCAACGAGCAGCATGACTACAAGGTGGCGTACGGCGGGCTGGGCGAGCTGTTGTTCATGCTGCTCATCACGCCGTGGACGATCGAGAGTTTCGACGTCGAGCGCGATCTCGAATCGCTGCTCGAGTTGGAGAAGGACTGCTCCACGAGCGATGGGCTGGTGATGACGTGGAGCAGGTTCTTGCTGGTTGCTGCGAAGGAGCGATGAGGCATGGCTAAGATCAAGGTGTACGGCGCGCCGTGGTGTCCCGACTGCCGGCGCGCGAAGCAGTTCCTGGGCGAGCAGCGCGTCGAGTACGAGTGGATCGATATCGGGCAGGAGCCGGCGGCCGCGGAGCTTGTGCGGCAGAAGAACAACGGTCGGCAGATCATCCCGACGATCGTGTTCCAGGACGGATCATTCCTTGCTGAGCCTTCGAACAACGAGCTGGCGCAGAAGCTGGGCCTCACGCTAAAGGCCGAGCGCTCGTTCTACGAGCTGATCGTGATCGGCGGCGGGCCGGCGGGGCTGACGGCATCGATCTACGCCGCGCGCGAGGGGATCGATACGCTCATCATCGAAAAGAGCGCGCTGGGCGGGCAGGCGGGCGTGACAGAGCGCATCGACAACTATCCCGGCTTCCCGGAGGGCATCGGCGGGGCGGAGCTGGCCGAGCGGATCATCCAGCAGGCGCGCCGCTACGGGGTATCGATGCTGTCGGCCGTGGGCGTGCGAACGGTCGATCGTGATGGCGAGTACCTGTGCGTGACGACCGAGAGCGGCGACGATTACGGTGCGAAAGCCGTCGTCGTCGCGACGGGATCGACGTATCGCAAGATGGGCGTGCCGGGCGAAGACGAACTGATCGGCGCGGGCGTGCACTTCTGCGCGACGTGCGATGGGCCGTTCTACCGTGGATCGAAGGAGCTGATGGTGATCGGCGGCGGGAACTCGGGCGTCGAGGAGGGGCTCTTCCTCACGCAGTTCACGGACAAGGTCGTGCTGCTCGAGTACAACGAGGAGCTGAAGGCGAGCGCGCTGCTGCAGGAGAAGGCGCGCTCCAGCCCGAAGTTCGAGATCCACACCAATACGCAGGTGCAGGAGCTACGTGGCGAGAACGGGAAGCTGAGCGCCGTCATCGCGAAGGACCGCGGCACAGGCGAGACGTTCGAGTTCCATCCGGCCGGCGCGTTCGTGTTCATCGGGCTGACGCCGAACACGGCGTTCCTGAGGGACAAGATCGAGCTGGACAAATGGGGCTTCGCGACGACGGACGCGTCGCTGCAGAGCTCGATGCCAGGCGTGTTCATCGCGGGCGACTCGCGGGCCGGCAGCACGAAGCAGCTCGCGAGCGCCGTCGGCGAAGGCGCCGCGGTGCTGATCCAGGTGCGGCAGTATCTCCAGCAGCTAGGCGACGTGGCGGAGCACCAGACGGCGGCGTGAGGCGAGGGTCAGGGGTCAAGGGTCACGGGTCAGGGCCGTCCTTCGACGGCTCAGGGTGAGATGGAATGGGCCCATCCCTGGCGGGTCGAGATGGCGCAAGAGGGCTAGCTGGTAGAATCGAGGCGCGATGCGTATTGCCTTCGGGTGCGATCACGCGGGGTTTCCGCTGAAGCGGCCTGCCGTCGGGGAGCTGAAGCGCCTCGGGCACGAGGTGATCGATCTCGGCACGAACAGCACTGATGCCGTCGATTACCCGGACTTCGCGCAGAAGGTGGCGGAGACCGTCATGCGCGGCGAGGCCGATCGCGGGCTGATTATCTGCGGGAGCGGCGTCGGCGCGACGATCGCGGCGAACAAAGTGCCGGGCGTGCGGGCGGCGATGTGTCACGATACCTACTCGGCGCGGCAGGGTGTTGAGCACGACGATATGAACGTCCTCTGCCTCGGTGCGCGCGTGATCGGCGAGGAGCTGGCGCTCGACGTGGTGCGCTCCTGGGTGGCCGCTAAGTTCTCGGGCGAGGAGCGGCACACGCGGCGGCTGAACAAGGTGAAGGCGATCGAAGCGCGCTACCAGCGCGACGCGGCTACGTAACGGCCGCGAGCCAGCCCGCGGCGAGGCACGCCGTCGCGATGCCGATCAAGCCGAAGCCGATCTGTAGGCGAGAAGCGTTCGGCTGCTGCACGTACGCCGCGATTGCCGTCGCGAGCAGCGCTGTCGAGGGCACGGCCCCGAGCAAGAAGAGCGGCCAATCGTAGTCGAGGTACGCGCCGAGCGCGAAGGCGAGCGCGATCGCGGCGGCGAAGCTACCCCACGCGACGACAAGGCTTGGCACAAGGCCGATCGTGTGCGCGAGACCGCGCACGCCGGCGCGGGCGTCCGATTCGAGGTCGGGCAGCGTGTTCGAAAGGTGTACAGCGAGTGCCGCGAGTGGGGAGAACGCGACCAGCCACCACAGCACAGCGTCGAAGCGATGAAGGGAGAGCCAGACCCAGATCGGCAGCGCGGGCAGCGCAACCATGAACGGCAGCGGGCTCAGGACGCTGCGCTTGAGCCGCACATCGTAGGCGAGTCCGGCGGCGAGACCGGCCGCGCCGGCTGCGATCGAGAGCGGGCCGAACGTCGCGGCGAGCGCGCCGGCGGCGATCGCGAACATGCCGGCGAGCGCGAGCGCCGCTGCCGGATCGATGAGTCGGCGGACGATCGGCTTGTTCGGCTTCGTGAGCGCGTCGAGATCTCGGTCGCAGTAGTCGTTCGCGGCGCCGATGGCGGCCTGCGCGCAGAACATCGCTGTCGCCAGCCGCACGAGGACGGACGCCGACGGCACGGCGCCGTTCGCGATCACCGCGAGGACGGCGGTCGCGACGACGTTGAGCATCGTCGGGAAGGGATGGATGACGCGCGCCGCGGCGAGTAGCCGCCGGATGCGGATCGATCTGGTCCGCGGTAGCGTCGCGTCGGCCCGCATGGGCAGATCGTACACCATGGCGCGCGTTGCAGGGGTGGCGGCGCGCGGCTACACTGCGGTCGATGCCCCTCCAGCGTACGCGAATCACAAAGCCTGACGGCCGTCAGCTCTGGTACTACTCCTGGGACCGCGCCCCGCCGCAGGTGATCGCGAACAGGAAGGCGCCCGGACTGGAGTCGGCGGGGCTCGAGCTGCGCTGGAATCCCGTGCTCGAAGACTGGATTGTCGTCGCTCCGGAGCGGCAGGAGCGCACATTCCTGCCACCGGCCGAGTACTGCCCGCTCTGCCCAACGCGCGACGCGAAATGGCCGACGGAGGTGCCGTCGGCGGAGTACCAGATCGCCGTGTTCGAGAACCGCTTCCCGAGCTTCGACCGGCGCGCGCCGAAGGCGCCGCGCGCGCGGGCACCGTTTGCGACGGAGCGCGCGCTCGGCGCGGCGGAAGTGGTGCTCTACTCGTCGCAGCACGAGGCGTCGCTGGGCGAGCTGCCGAGCGAGCAGGTCGAACGCCTCGTGGACGTGTGGGTGGACCGGTATGCAGGGCTGGCGGCGCGGCGCGAGGTGGCGTACGTGCTGATCTTCGAGAACCGCGGCGAGGAGATCGGCGTGACGCTGACCCATCCCCACGGGCAGATCTACGCCCTCCCGTACGTGCCTCCGCAGGCGCAGCGCGAGGTCACGTCGGCGGCGCGATATCGACGCGAGCACAAGCGCTGCCTGCACTGCGACGTCGTCGCGGCGGAGACGAAGGCGCGGGAGCGTGTCGTCGCGGCGAACGAAGGCTTCGTGGCGTTCGTGCCGTTCTACGCGCGCTGGCCGTACGAAGTGCACGTCGCGAGCCGCGAGCACCGCGCATCGCTGCTGGAGCTGACGGCAGATGAGCGCCGTGATCTCGCGTCGATGCTGCGGACGGTCGTTCGCACGTACGACGCGCTCTGGGACCGGCCGATGCCGTTCGTGATGGTGATGCATCAGCGTCCGGCGGACGGCAAGCGCTATCCCGGCTGCCATTTCCACATCGAGTTCACGCCGCCGTACCGCAGCCGCGACAAGCTGAAGTACCCGGCCGGCTGCGAGACCGGCGCCGGCACCTTCATCATCGATGCGCGCGCGGAAGAGACGGCGGCGGAGCTGCGTGCCGTCACGTCGCGAATGAAGAGCGATCGCTGATGGAGCCGGAGCGACCTTCACCAAGCGAGCGCCTGGCGCGAGTGCGCGAGGCGTTGCGGGCGCACTTCAGCCACGATGCCCCAGGCATCGCGGAGGCGCCAGGGCGCGTGAACCTCATCGGAGAGCACCTGGACTACAACGAAGGCTACGTGCTGCCGGCGGCGATCGACCGCAGCGTGCTGGTGGCGTACGCCGCTCGTGATGATGCGACCGTGCGCGCGCACTCCCTCGACTACGACGAGGAGATCACGTTCTCCTTGAGCGAGCCGATCGAGCGCGACGATGCGCATCCGTGGAGCAACTACGTTCGGGGTGTTATCGCGGTGCTGGCGGCTGAAGGCTTCTCTGGGGGCGGGCTGGACATCGCCGTAACGGGGGACGTCCCGATCGGGGCTGGGCTGTCGTCGTCGGCGGCGCTGGAGGTGGCGACTGCGGGCGCGGTGCGCGCAGCATGGCGGTTGGACCTCGACAACGAACGGCTTGCGCAGCTGTGCCAACGGGCGGAGCACGAGTTCGCCGGCGTGCAGTGCGGCGTGATGGACCAGCTCGCGTCGGCGCTGGGGCGGGCAGGCTGCGCGCTGCTCATCGACTGCCGGACGCTGACGCACGAATCGATCCCGCTGCGGCTGGAGGAACACGGCATAGAGCTCGTCATCGTCGACTCGGGCGTGCCGCGCCAGCTGGAGGCCTCCGCGTATAACCAGCGGCGCGAGGAGTGCGAGGAGGCCTTCCGGTTGCTGCGCGACGCGATCCGCGACCGGGCGATCCGGTCGCTGCGTGATGTGACGCTCGATGACCTCGGCAAGTACAGCCAGGTCCTATCGCGGACGCTGCTGCACCGCGCGCGCCATGTCGTCACGGAGCAGCAGCGCGTCGTCGATTCAATCGCGGCGCTGGGTCAGGCCGATCACGCCATGCTCGGTGAGCTGATGAACCAGTCGCACTCCAGCCTGCGCGACGACTTCGAGGTGAGCTGCCCGCAACTGGACAGGCTGCAGTCGCTGGCGAAGTCGTTGCGCGGCGTGCCGGGCGCGCGGCTGACCGGCGCTGGCTTCGGCGGCTGCACTGTCCAGCTCGTGGAGCGCGATGCGCTGGCTGCGTTCGAGCAGGACGTGGTCGAAAGGTATCGCGGCGAGACCGGGCTTGCGGCTAAGCTGTTCGTCTGTCACGCGGCAGACGGCCTGCGTGTGCACGAGGGGGCGGCGTGAGGCGCGCGACGGCGGAGGCGGGTCGGGAGCAGCTCCGCCTTGCGGGCGGAGGCGTCGCGATTGATGTCTCGCTTGCGGGTGGGACGTTCTCGATTGCGCGAGGGCGGTCCGCGATGGTGCGCGATGCGATTGCGCGGGTGGAGCTCGAAGACGGAACGATCATGTCGTCCGCCGGCGTGGCCTGGGAGATAGTAGAACGGCCACGCCGATTCGAGGACGGCCACGGTGCGGGCGTGCGCGCGCTCCTGCGATCGGCGCCAGGCGCGGCGGTGCGTCTGACGCTCGAGGTTTGTGTGTACGACGCGCAGCCGTTCGCGCTGCTACGGCTTGGCGTCGAGAACGGCTCGCGGAAGATACGCCGCGTTCGTTCGCTCAGCGTGGCAACCGAGCAGGGCGGACTGGCGCTCGCGGCGCCGGCCAACCGATGGCGCTGGTTCCGGCACGGGTGGCAGTCGTGGACGCCGACCGCATCGATCTCGGCTGGCCAGCAAGATCTCGATGTGCGGCCGCCGGTCGATGGGCCGGTTGGGCCCCCCACCGGACGGGGCGAGCTGGCGTCCGAAGAGGTGGCGGCGCTGCTCGATCCCGAGACGGGGACGACGCTGCTGCTGGGGTTCGTGACGGCGCGCCGGCAGTGGACGCAGGTGCGACTGCACTCCTCGCGGCGCGAGATCGAAGCCGTCGCGTTCGCAGACGGAGCGCCGCTGCGGCCGGGCGAGACGCTGTGGTCGGAGCGGCTGCTGGTGGAGATAGCGGACGAGGCAGAGCCGGCGTTCGAGCGGTACGCGGATGCGCTGGGTTGCGAGATGGGCGCGCGCGTGCCGGGCGCGGTGCCGGCGGGCTGGTGCTCCTGGTACTACTTCTACACGCAAGTCAGCGAGGACGACGTGCTGCGCAACCTGCGCTTTCTGCAGGAGCACCGCCAGCGGCTGCCGGTGCAGCTCGTGCAAATCGATGACGGGTACCAAACGAACATCGGCGACTGGACGACAACGAACGAGCGGTTTCAGCGCGGCATGGCGCCGCTGGCGCGAGAGATCAGGGACGCGGGCTTCATACCCGGGCTGTGGCTGGCGCCGTTCCTGGCTGGAGAGACGTCGCGGTTGTACGCGGAGCATCCCGACTGGATGATCGCCGGCGAGGACGGCAAGCCCGCGCTCGCGATGCGCAACTGGAATCAGGAGTGCTACGGGCTGGATTGCACGAACCCGCGCGCCGAGCGCTGGCTGCGGGACCTGTTCCGCGAAGTGACGGACGGCTGGGGCTACGAGTACGTCAAGATCGACTTCCTGTACGGCGGCGCGCTGGCTGGGCGGCGGGACGACAGGAGCGCGAGCCGGATCGAGGCGTACCGGCGCGGGCTGGAGGCGGTGCGTGCGGGCGTGAGCGATCGGTTCGTGCTCGGCTGCGGCGCGCTGATCGGGCCGTCCGTGGGCATCTTCGATGCGCAGCGGATCGGGCCGGACGTAGCGCCGTGGTGGCGCTTCCGGCGGTCGCGTATGCGCCGCGAGCCCGGACGGCCCGTCGTGGGCGGCGAGCCGTCGACGGAGAACGCGATGCGCAACATCTTCACGCGCACCTGGATGCACGGGCGGCTCTGGGCGAACGACCCGGACTGCCTGATGGCGCGCAGCGACCGCACAAAGCTCACGCTGCCCGAGGTGCAGTCGCTCGGTACGGCGATCGCGCTGTCCGGCGGGGCGTTCCTGATCAGCGACGACCTGGCGAACTGGCCGCGCGAGCGGCTCGATCTCGTGTCGTCGCTCCTGCCGCCGCTGGGCGATGCGCCTGTCGCCCGCGACCTGCTGCGCGAATCGATGCCGTCGACGCTGGAGGTTGAGGTGCGGCGGGCGTTCGAATCGTGGCGGCTAATCGGGCGGTTCAACTGGTCGGGCCGACGGGCGACGCTCGCGACGGAGCTGCCGCGCGGGCGCTGGCATGTCTTCGAGTTCTGGGAGCAGCGCTATCTCGGCGAACAGAAAGGCAGCATCGTGCTGAGGGACGTGCCCGCGCACGGGGTGCGGCTGCTCGCGCTACGGAGAGCGCTGCTGCGGCCGCAGCTCCTCGGAACGACGCTTCACTACTCGATGGGCGGCTGCGAGGTCGCGGACACGCACTGGAACGCGCGCCGGCGTGAGCTGCGCATCGATCTGCTGCCGGCGGCACGAAACGAAGGCCGGGTGTTCGTCAGCGTGGCGAAAGGCTATCGATTCGTCGGGGCGATGTTCGGAGAAGAGCCGATCGTGCCTGAGCGAATGAAGGGCGCGCTCGCATTCACGATCGCGCCGACTGGGCCGACGCGGCTGGCGATACGGTTCGGCTAGCAGCTTGTGTTGAACTGGTCTACGACGATCAGGACATCCGCGATCGTGACAGTGCCGCTCTGATCTATGTCGGCCGGCGTGCCGGTCCGTGAGTACAGGTCCACGGTGTAGAGGATGTCGTCGATCCGGACGACGCCGTCGCCGGTGAAGTCGGCGCAGGGATACGATGCCGGCGGCCCGACGGGAGTCCATGTCGGTGTTGCCGCAGGTGTTCGAGTCGGCGTGCGCGTGGGCGTTCGCGTCGGCGTGGCTGAGGGCGCGGCGTCGACGTAACCGCCGAAGTCAGTGGTCCAATAGCAGCCGTACGGGCTACCTGATACGCAGGCGCGGCCGATGCCGATCGCGTTGTAGTTGACGCTCAGCATGTTGGCGTTGTGGCCGGCGCTGTTCTTCCAGGCGTTGAACGCATCGGCCGCAGTGGCCATGCCGGCGGCGATGTTTTCGCCGATCCAGCCGTTGTACGTGTAGCCGCAGTCGCGGATGCGCTGGTCCCAGGTGCGCCCGATCGGCGTGTCGTCGTGCGCGAAGTACGCGTTCGCAGCCATGTCCTGGGACTTCCACGCCGCCGACTTGTCGAGCGTGGGCGACGACGTGAGCGTCCCGAGGCCGTTCTGCTGGCGGTAGTTGTTGATGAGTTGGAGGAACGCTGCCTCCTCGCTATCGTAGCCGGCGGCCGACGTATCGCAAGGGCCGGCGGCGGCCGAGGTGTGCCGAACCGGCGCGCCGAGCGAGAAGAACGCTGCGACGGCAAACGCGGTCAGAGCGAAGGCAAGCGTGTATTTCGGGCGCAATGTACTCCTGGGGGCAAGGCCCACCAGTTAGACATCGGCCCTACGGAGGGAACCTGTCGGGTTAGATGGGCGCGCCGGGGGCGACGAGCGGCCAGGGGCGTTCGCGCTCCATTGCCAGCGCGAGATCGAGGAGGAGCGCATCCTCGTGGCGGCGCGCGTAGGCCTGGAGGCCAATCGGCAGGCCGCTCTCGGTTGTAGCGGCCGGTATCGAAATCGCGGGATAGCCCGAGATGCTGCCGGGGATGGTGAGCGCGCCTCCGTTGTAGGGGTCGACCTTCACCTCGCCGACGTAGCGGGGCATCGGGCCTTCCGCCACGAAGGGCTCGACGGGGCTGACGGCGCAGAGGACAATGTCGACCCTCTCGAAGAGATCGGCCATCGCCTCGTTCATCGCGACACGGAACCGTTCCGCTGAGGCGGCGTGATAGGCGCGATAGCGCTCGCTGAACTCCATCGAAACGCGGATCTCGAACGTGAGATCATCCTTGCAGGCCGGCCAGTAGTCTTTCAGGTCGCTGACGAGCGAAGGAAGGCCGGCGCGCGCCCATGCGACACCTTTCGCCGGCAGCTTCACGTCGATGTCCGCGCGCGAGAAGCCGGCGATCTCGATCAGCGCATCCGCCGCATCGCGCACAATGCGCTCGACTTCCGGATGGACGACAGCGCAGCCGAGATCGGGCGCGACGGCGACGCGCAGGCCGCGAAGCGATCGCGTGCCGAGGTTCGCTTCCCAGCCATCGACGCGCGGGAGGCTGAACGGATCGCGCGCATCGTAGCCGTTTGTGATGTCGTACCAGCGGGCGGCGTCGCGGACGCTGCGCGAGACGCAGCCCTTGAGCGACGCGAGCTGTCCGTTCATGGCGTTTGGGCCGCGCGGGATGCGGCCGAAGGTGCCTTTCATGCCGATGAGCCCGCAGTAGGCGGCAGGTATGCGGATCGAGCCGCCGCCGTCGGTCGCTGTGGCGATGGGCACGAGTCCGCCCGCGACGGCCGCAGCCGCGCCGCCCGACGAGCCGGCCGGCGTGCGCTCCAGGTTCCAGGGATTGCGCGTGACGCCGAAAAGCTTCGTGGCGGTGTAGCCGACGAAGCCGAACTCCGGCACGGCTGACTTGCCGGCCATGACGGCGCCCGCGGCGCGCAGCCGCGCGACGTGCGTGCAGTCGTGCGCGGCGATGCGGTCCTTGAAGACGACGCAGCCCTCGGTGGTGGGCATGCCAGCGGCGTCCTCGAGGTCCTTGACGAGAATCGGGACGCCGGCGAGCAGGCCGGGGTCATCACCCGCGCGCACGCGGCGATCGATGTCTTCGGCGGCCCTGCGGGCGCCCTCGGCGTCGAGATAGACGGCGGCGTTCAGCTTGGACGCGGCGATCACTGCGAGCGAAGCCTCGAGCGCGTCGGTGGCGCGCGTTTCGCCGCGGCGGATGGCATCCGCGAGCGAGGAGGCGTCTTCGAGCCAGGGCTTCATCGCTTGTATGGGGCGCTGAGCAGCCGGTCGCGCAGCTTCATGTCGAGCGCGAGATCGATCGCGGTCCAGGCCATGGCGAGCGCGCCGTCGTAGACGGCCTTGTCGGCGGACGGCGTGGCGCTGCACGCTGTGAACTCCGGCTGGTGGTTCACCGCAGGCAGCGATTCGATGCCGATCATTGGATGGATCGCGGGCATGGCGAGCGAGATGTTGCCCATGTCCGTCGAGCTGGCCCAGCGCATGAGGTTCGCCGCGCCGAAGTCCGGGAACACGCGGCCGAGCGCCTCGGCGTTGCGCTTGTAGTGCGCGGCGATCTCGCTGTCGTGACGCATCTCCGCGTAGGGCGCTTCGACTTCGACGATCTCGTACGTGCAGCCGGTGGCGAGCGCGCCGGCCTCGAAGCAGCGGTCGACCTTCTGCCGGATCTCGCGGAGCTGATCGATCGTTCGCGCGCGGACGTAGTACTTCGCGGCGCTGTGCTCGGGGATGATGTTGGGCGCGTCGCCGCCGTCCGTGACGATGCCGTGGATGCGATCGTTCGGGCGGATGTGCTGGCGCAGCAGGCCGATGGCGACCTGCGCGACGGTGAGCGCATCGGCGGCGTTGATGCCCTGTTCGGGATACGACGACGCGTGCGCGGACTTTCCCTTGTAGTGCACGTCGAAGTGGGAGACGGCGATCACTGGTGGCTCCGCGACATCGGTAGGGGCGGGATGCACCATCATCGCGGCGTGGACGCCGTCGAACGCGCCGCGCTCCAGCAGGATGATCTTGCCGCCGCCGCCTTCTTCCGCGGGCGTGCCGACGACGCTGATCGTGAGGCCGACCTCGTCGGCGATGCGCGCGGCAGCGATGCCGGCGCCGACGCCGGCCGCGGCGATGATGTTGTGTCCGCAGGCGTGACCGATGCCGGGCAGGCAGTCGTACTCGGCGCAGATGGCGACGTGGAGCGGGCCGCTGCCTGCTGTCGCGACGAACGCCGTCGGGACGTCGCACGCGCCGCGCTCGACGCGGAAGCCCGCGCCGTCGAGCGCCTCGGTGAGCCAGGCGGCTGCCTTCTCTTCCTTGAAGCCGAGCTCAGGATTCGCGTGGATGCGGTGGCTCAGCTCGACGAGCTGATCGCGCGCGGCATCGAGGCGTTCTTGTGCGGTGGCCTTCGCGTTTGTCATGCGCTACATGTCCTGGCCGGGGAGCGGCTCGTTGGAAACGATGCCATCGCGCTCCAGCGCGGCGACCTCATCGTCGCTCAGACCGAGCAGCTCGCGCAAGACGTAGTCGTTGTGCTCCCCAAACGCGGGCGCGGGGAGCCGCGCGTGGGCGGGCGTGCGGCTGAAGCGCCAGGCGGGGGCCTCGGTCTTCCAGGTGCCCGACTCCAGGTGCGTCACGTCTTCCCAGAAGGCGCGCTCGTTCAGGTGGGGGTCGGCGACGAGCTCCGGAATGGTGAGGACCGGCTCGGCGCTGACGCCGGCGGCCTGGAGCGCAGCCGCGGCGTCGCGGTGGGTGCGATCCGCCGTCCACGCAGAGATGATCTCATCGAGATCGTCCTGGTGGTGATAGCGCGACACGACGCCGGCGAAGCGATCGTCGTCCGCGAGCGCGGGCTGGCCGACGACGGCGCAGAGCGCCGCGAACTCTTCGTCGGAGCCGACGGCGAGCGCGAGCCACGTGTCGTCTGCGCAGCGATACGCGCCGTGCGGCGCCATCGATCGATGGCGGTTGGCGCGACGCTCGGGCGCACGGCCGGTCATGCTGTACTCGAGGAAGAATTCGCCGGCGAACGGCAGCAGCGCCTCGATCTGCGCGACCTCGACGTGCTGGCCACGACCGGTCGCGCGGCGGTAGAGCAGCGCCGCGATCGTGGCAGCCGCAGCCGTCGCGCCGGCCATTGGATCGCCGTAGGAGATGCCGCTCTTCTGCGGCGGGCCGTCGATGTAGCCCGTGAGCGAGACGAGCCCGACGAGCTGCTCCATGTGCGTGCCGTAGCCGATGCGCCCGGCGTCGGGGCCGGAGAGCCCGTGGCTGGGCATCGAGACGAGGATGATGTCCGGCTTGACGCCGCGCAGCGTGTCGTAGGTCATGCCGAGGCCTTCGAGCACGTCGGCGCGGTAGTTCTCGATGACGACGTCGGACAGCGCGGCGAGGCGCAGGCCCAGCTCGCGGCCCGCAGGCTTGGCGAGATCGATCACGCAGCCGTACTTGTTGCGGTTGTATTCCATGAAGTAACCAGCCTTGTTGTAGGGGCGCTCGACGTCCGGCGGGAGCAGATGGAGCGAGCGCGTCATGTCCCACGAGCCCGGGCCTTCGACCTTGATCACCTCGGCGCCCATGTCGGCGAGGAGGCGCGTGCCGTAGGGCCCCGCCCAGACTTTCGACAAGTCGAGGATGCGGATGCCCAGCAGGGGCAGGCGCTCGATCACGACAGCTCCTTCTCGAACTCGATCTCGCGCAGGTCGGGGCGGAACCAGCGCTCGCCGATCTCGACGTAGCCGTGCTTGCGGTAGAGGGCCTGCGCGGGCTGCTGCAGGTCGGACGTGCCGAGCGTCACGCGAGTGAGGCCGTGCTCTTTGCAGAAGCGCTCGGCTTCCATGAGCAAGCGCGTGGCGAGGCCCTGCCGCCGCCAGCGCTCTCGAACGCGGAAGCGGCGCAGGCGCGCGGTGCGCTCATCGACGCGCAGGACGCCGCCGTAGCCGGCGATCTCGCCGCCGGGCGCCTCGATGACCCAGAAGGCGCCGCCCGTGTTGAGGTAGACGCCGTCGATGTCGTCGAGGTCTTCGTGATGGTAGAGCCGCGGCCTTTCGGGCAACGTGAAATCGACTTCCCGCTGGAACTCGAGGTCGATGTCATGGAGCATAGGGACGTCCTCGGGACGGTAACCGCGGAGCGCGAGCTGTTCGGACACCACTAGATCACTCCCGCCTGTCGCAGCGCGACGATGTCTTGCGCGGAGAGGTCGAGCAGCTCGCGGTAAACCGCGGCGTTGTGCTCCCCGCAAAGCGGGGCGGGGCGCAGCTCCCACTCGCCCTCGCCCGGACGGAAGGGCGGGCCGGTGTACGTAATCGGTCCGGCGCGCGGGTCATCGATCGTGCGGAATGCCTCGCGCGCGCGCATCTGCGGCTGCTCCGGCACCTCGGGAATCGTGAGCACCGGCGCGATCGTGCTGCGCTCCTCGCCGGCGCGCTGGTAGATCTCATCGCGCGTGCGGTCGGCGGCCCAGGCGTAGATGCGCGCCATGATCTCATCGTTGTTGATCAGCCGGCCGCGTTCGCTCTGGAAGCGTTCGTCGGCGATCATCCACTCCTCGCCCATCACGCGGGCGAACGATGGGAAGTTGCGCGACATGACGTGAATGCCCACGTAGCCATCGGCGCACGGGAAGATGCCGAGCGTGGGCGAGAGGATGTTGCCGCGCCGTTTCGCCAGGATGTCGCGGCCGACGTATGTGTAGTCGGGCAGGTAGAGCTCGAGCGTCGACGTGAGCGCTTCCATCTCGGCGATGTCGATGTGCTGGCCGATCTCGATCACGCCGACGGAGAGCAGTCCGGCGAGCGTCGCCCCGAAGGCGTGGATGCCCCCCTGGTACGAGCCCTGGTGGCCGGCGGGCATGAGCGGCTCGCGATCGGGGTTGCCGCAGAGCGACATCTGGCCGCCCGCCGCGAACGCCGTGAGCTCGCTCGAGCGATGGGACACGTACGGGCCGCTCTGCCCGAAGGCGGTGACCGACGTGATGATGAGGCGCGGGTTGCGCTGGTGGAGCGCTTCGACGCCGAGGCCGAGCGCGTCGAGGTGGCCGGGCGGGAAGCCCTCGACGAGCGCGTCTGCGTGCTCGATGAGCTCGAGCAGGAGTAAGCGGCCAGTGGCGGTCGCGAGATCGAGCGTGATGCTCTCCTTGCCGGTGTTGAGGAAGAGGAAGAGCGCGCCGGCGTCGGGGTTGGCGCATGCGGGGAACGGCCCGACGCGCCGGGCGGGGTCGCCGCGGCCGGGGTGCTCGACCTTGATCACGCGCGCGCCGTAGTCGGCGAAGAGCTTGGTGCAGAAGGGCCCGGCGGCCCCTTCGCTGAGGTCGAGGATGGTGAAGTCGGTGAGCATGGGCGAGGCATGATAACGAAGCGGAGGGGCAGGGGCCAAGGGCTGTCAACGGATGAGGAACGGATTAGCGGATTGACGCGGAGGGCGGGCACACCGGCCCGCCCCTACGGCGTTGTCGAAACCTCCGCCCCGCCTTGCGCTGCGGAGCGGTAGATGGCGTCGACGTACTCGTGCGCACGGACGGCGACCTCGAAGCCGGGGTAGGGGTCGCGCTCCTCCGCGACGGCGCGCAGGAAGAAGTAGTCCTCAAGTGAGTAGCGCGCGAGCGCCTGCGCGACATTGTCGTCGCCGGCGAGGCCGATCATCTCGAGATAGCGCCGGCGGATCTCGTCGTCGCGCAGGACGGCGGGGCCGTTCGTCGCGTATGTCTCGTAGTGGATGTCGCCGAAGAAGTCCTGATCGGTAGCGAAGTAGCCGCGCTCGAAGAAGAACTCCAGGTAGCGGCCGGAGCCTCGGCTGAGGATGTCGTGCCAGAGCGACATGAGCTGGCCGGTCGCGCCGTTGGCGAAGTGGAGCGTGACGGCGCCGAGGTCCTCCACGCCCTCGTGGCCGGCAAAGTTGCGCGTGATGGCGCGCACGCTCGCGATGTCGCCGAGGATGAACGCGAGGATATCGATGTCGTGGATGCTGTGCTCGATGAGCGCGCCGCCGCCCGTGCGCGCGACGTCCTTGCGCCAGGAGCTGGCGTAGTGGCCCTGGATGGGGAAGAACTGATCGTCGCGGAAGCAGACGGCCATCGGCCGGCCAAGCTCGGGATCGGACATCATGTCTTTGAGCACGAGGCAGATCGGCGAGTGGCGCAGCACGAGACCGACCTGGTGTCGCACGCCGGCCGCGCGCACGGCGTCGTACATCTCGCGCGCGTCATCGACGTTGCGCGCGAGCGGCTTTTCGCAGAAGACGTGCTTGCCGGCCGCCGCGGCCTTGAGCACCAGCGGCTTGTGCTCGCCGGTCCAGGTGCAGACGTAGATGGTGTTGACGAGCGGCGACGCGATCAGCTCGTCCGGATCGCTCGTCGCCAGCTCGAGATCGGCGATCTGCGCGAACGACTCGGCGCGCTCGAACTCGCGATCGCAGACGGCGACGTACTTCGCGTCGACGAGGCCCATGCGCGTGATGCCGCGCAGGCCGCGCGAGTGAAAGCGGCCGATGTTGCCCGCGCCGATGAGGCCGACTCGCGGTTGCACGAGCGTATGGTACGAGGGCCAGGGGCCAAGGGCCAAGGGCGGGCGAGCACACCGGCTCGCCCCTACGCTACGACAACGTGGTTGGGGCGAAGATGGGCTTCGCTTCGCCGTCGACGAGGAGGGAGACGACCTGCAGGCGGCTGTAGAGCGACGGATCGATCGCCTTGACCGTGCCGCTGGCGGTCTCGACCTCGGCGTACTCGTACGCGCCGATGAAGGCGACGGCGCGGAGATCGACGTCGAGCGACGCGAGCGCTTCGTTCGCGGCGGCGAGGCGCTTGCGCGCCATGCGGCGGACGAGAATGCCGTCGTCCGGAAGGACGCTCGGTGGTGCGCCGACGATGGCGACGCCCGGAGGCGCGTTCTCGGGCAGACGCTGGAGCGTCCACGCCTCATCGATCTCGAACTCGGCGGACTGGCCGACATTGATGCCGTTCGAGAGGCGCCCGATCATCGGCCACAGCTCTTCGCGGGCCATGCCGTCGCTGGTGAGGCGATGCAGCGCCGTGCTATCGACGGCGAAGGTGCCCTGCACGTTCTCGGTGACGCGCGTCCACCAGCGGCTGAGGCCACCCGTCACCGACGCGTAGCCGCCTTCCTCGCGCAGCTTGGCGAGCTTGATCGTGACCGGGAACTTCACCTCGACGCGCCGGCCGGGCGCGAGCTGCTCGGCAGCGTGGCGAACGCGCTGTATGAAGTAGGAAGCGTCCGGCTCGTCGACGGGCACTGTCGCACGCGGAGGCACCCACAGAAGGTACGCGCCGGGCAGATCGAGGATGGCGAGACGTTGCTCGGCTGCGCGCAGACGCTCGTCCCACGCCGCGTCGTCTTCCCAGAGCGGCGCGATCGAAACGGCGAGGCGTCGCGCGCCGTCGGCTGCAATCAGCGGTCCTTCGGCAGGCTCAGGGTGACGGGAAGTGAGCGCGAAGTTCGTTTCGTAGCGCTGGTTGAGCCAGTCGAGGAGGAGCATCGTGAGGTATTCGATGCGCATCGCAAGGATGGTAGCAGACGGCCCTCACCCCCGACCCGCTTCGGGCGGGTCGCCCCTCTCCCCTGGGGAGAGGGGCTGGGGGTGAGGTCTCAAATGTTCGAGCGGCTCTGGCCGCCGTCGACGTTGATGCAGGCGCCGGTGACCCAGCTCGCGCGCGGGGAGCAGAGGAACGCGACGACGTTGGCGATCTCCTCGGGCGTGCCGAAGCGGCCCATGGGGATGTTCGCGTCGACGAACTTGCGCATGCCTTCTGGGTCCTCCTCCAGCCGGCGGCCCCACGAGCCGCCCGGGAACGCCACGGAGCCGGGCGCGACGGCGTTCACGCGGATCTCCGGCGCCAGCGCGAGCGCCATCGCCTTGGCGTGGGCGATCATGGCGGACTTCATCGCGTTGTAGGCAGGTGGGCCACCCGACTCGCGTCCGTAGATCGACGCGATGTGCACGATGCTGCCGCCGCCAGTCGCGCGCATGTGCGGCACCGCGGCGCGCGTCGCGCGGACGGCGGCCATCACGTTCGACTGGTAGATCATGTCCCAGACCTCGTCCTTGTCCTCGCCGCTGCGGCCGCCCGCGTTGTTCACGAGAATGTCGAGGCGGCCGAAGCGGGCCACGGTCTCGGCGACGAGGCGATCGATATCGTCCGCGCGCGTGATGTCGGCGACGACGGCGAGCGCATCGACGCCGCGCGCGCGGAGCTCTGCCTCGGTGGTGCGCAGGGCGTCCTCGCCGCGCGCGCAGATCGCGACGCGACAGCCCTCGTCCGCGAGCGCGAGCGCTATCGCCCGGCCGATCCCGCGCGATCCGCCGGTGACGATGGCGGCCTTATCGGTCAGGGAGAGGTCCATGCGACACCGTCATTCTGAGCCCCTCGGCTACGCTCAGGATAAACTCCGCGAGGAATCTCGCGTCCCCGAGTACCAACCGAGCGAGAGGTCGTCCCACTCTGGATTATCCATCTCGATCAGCGCGATCTTCTTGCTTCTTACTCCAGCCCCAACTGCTCTTTGTAGTCCGCGTCGATGGCCTGGAGGATGCCCAGCTCGAGGTACTTGTCGTACGGGAGCTTGAGGGCGGCGGTGATGAGCTGCGGCGGGAACGGGATGTTTGGCCGCGTGGCGATGACCTCCTGCTCCTCCAGCTCGGCGATCTCCGCGTCCGACAGGCCGAGGAGCGACGAGAGCACTTCGTGGTTGTGCTGGCCGAACGTCGGCGCAGGGCCGGCGGCATCGGCAGAGAAGCTTGCACTGAGCGGAGTCGAAGTGTCGAAGAAGTGCGCCGCCAGGTGGCGGCCGACGGGCCGTTTGCCCATGTGCTCCTGGTCGACGACGTCGAACTGACCGCGCGCGCGGAAGTGCGGGTCGAAGTAGACCTCCTTGCCGTCGAGGACGGGCGCGGCCGTGACGCCGGCGCGTTGCAGCAGATGGAACGCCTCGTAGTGATCCTGCGTGCTCGTCCAGCTCTCGATGAGTTTGTCGAGCGCCCCCTGGTTCGCGCGGCGGCCGAGGACGTTGTCGAAGCGCTCGTCCTGCGCCCACTCGGGGTGGCCCGTCGCGTTACAGAACGCCGACCATTCGTCGTCGCTCGCGATCGAGAGCGCGAGCCAGCGGTCGTCGCCGGCGCAGCGATACACGCCTTGCGGCGCCGCGCCGAGCGGCGATCGATTGCCGATGCGCTCCGGCAGCCGGCCGTTCATCGCGTAGTCCATGAGCGCCATGCCGGTGAGCGGGATTGCCGCCTCGTGCTCGGAGAGGTCGATGTACTGGCCCTTGCCGGTGCGACGCCGGTAGTGCAGCGCGGACAGCACCGCGCCGGCCCCGATGAAGCCCGAGTACGGATCGGTGAAGGAGAGGCCGCTGCGCATCGGCGGGCCGCCGGGGTAGCCGGTGAGCTGCGAGACGCCGGACGAAGGCTCCAGGCTCATGCCGTAGGCGGACCAGTCGGAGTAGGGGCCCTCCTGGCCGTAGCCGGAGAGCGAGATCATGATGATGTCCGGCTTGATCTGCCGGA
>CAYQLM010000015.1:0-42957 GCA_964418365.1 uncultured Dehalococcoidia bacterium | reverse complement strand
CGTTCCTCATCGAAGCATTTCGGCCCGACTTCCTCTATCGATTGCGCGACCACCAGTACGTGGATGCGGAAGCCGTCGAACTCGACAAAGTCCGGCTCGATGTCGCTCGTCACGATCCTGTAACGCAGTTGCTCGAAGAGAGCCACGTGTCCCTGTCGCGCGAGGGCGTACGCCTGAACCCGATCGTCACGCGGTACGCATGGCCGACCGAGCTCGACCTGATGGCGCGAGTCGCCGGGTTGCGCTTGAAAGAGCGTTGGTCTGGCTGGAACCGAAGACCGGTCACCGCCACGAGCCGCTACCTGGTGTCCGTCTATGGACGCTAGCCGGAACGGGCCGATCTAATGTGCGCTTACAAAATGCATGCCGACGAAGTTGATACGGACGTATCTCTCGTGCGCCGGTTGCTCGCCGCGCAGTTTCCGCAGTGGGCAGACCTTCGCATCGAGCCGGTACCCTCCGCTGGGACGGTCAACGCGATCTATCGGCTCGGCGACGACATGGTCGTCCGGCTGCCCCGCGTGCACCGGTGGGCAGCCGCCCTCGAGAAGGAGTACCACTGGCTGCCGAAGCTCGCACCGCACCTGCCGCTGCGGGTCCCTGAGCCGGTTGCGAAGGGCCATCCTGCGAGCTGGTACCCCTTCTCTTGGGCGATCTACCGATGGATCGACGGCCAGCCGTATGCGGATGAGCTCGTCGACGATGAACACCAGGCGGCTAAGGATCTTGCGCGGTTCGTGGTCGAACTGCGCCGAATAGATCCCGTCATCGGGGCACCTCGCGGCGGGCGCAAGCCACTCCGCGAGCTCGACGCCGTCACGCGCGCGGCGATCGAGTCGGCGCGGGACGTCATAGACAGCGATGCGGCCACCGCCGCCTGGGAGCGCGCACTCGAAGCACCGGTGTGGGACGGAACGCCGGTGTGGATACACACCGACCTGCTGAGGCCCAACCTGCTCGTTGACGGCGGCCGGCTCTGCGCGGTCATCGACTTCGGCGGTGTCGGTGTCGGTGATCCCGCCGCTGACGTTATCGCAGCGTGGAGCGTGTTCAGCAATACCGGGCGATGGACGTTTCGCGGTGCCCTCGACGTCGACGACGGCACGTGGAACCGAGCACGCGGCTTCGCACTCCACCAAGCGGCCATGATTATCCCGTACTACCCCGAGACGAACCCAGGGTTTGTCGCGCTGGCGAAACGCACCGTCGATGAAGTCCTCGCCGATCACAGATCCGGCGCATGACACCGATCACCACGACATCGCCGGCGAGCGGCTGCGCGGTCGACGACGCATCGCGCAGCGATCGGTTCCTGCGCGAGCGGCTGGAGTCGTACCGGACGGTGCTGAGCGACTTGCGGTAGGAGGCTGGGCAACTGGCTACAGCCTCTAATACTCAGATTTGCGTAGGCTGTTCCTAGGGCGATGCCTTGTCGGCCAGGTTACACTCCTGTCGTAATGGCGCGTAAACGTGGCTATGAGCTCGGTCGGCAGCTTACTCCTCGGGACCAAGAAGTACTCGCCCTACTGCGGCGAGGCTTAACTGACGCGGAGATCGCCGCAAGCCTCGGCATCAGCCGGCGCGGCGCGAGCTACCACGTCTCGCAGATCATTGCGAAGCTTGGAGTGCAAAATCGCTACGAAGCGGCCGCGTGGCCAGATCGCCCGCCTTGGCTGGCTGTCTTTCCCTTGATCGCAACGTGGCGCCAGCTGAGACGGGTGGCTGCCAACGTCGCGACGCAACTGTCGGCTCCTGCCGCTGCCGCCGCACTGGTGAGTGCGCTCCTGGGCCTTGGTCTGATCGCGTTCTTCATTGCGCGTACTCCTCATGAAGCGAGTATCCAGGCGAGCGGCCCAACGCCCGCGTCCACGGCGCGGATCTCTACGCCGCCTGGCGACAGCAGCGTCGTCTCGTCTGGGGTCACAGTTCCCTCCCAGACCCAGGCTCCGGCGACGCACGTGCAAGCAACGGATGGAACGCCTCGACCCGCGAACCAAACGCCTCCGCTGCCTACTGCTGCCACCCGGCAGCTAGAAACGCCTGCGCCCACTCCAGAGTCCACTCCCACGCTCCCGAGCTGGCGTGTTATCTCGGCCGGCAACGGTCACGCGTGCGCCATTACCAGCGTGGCTTCGCTGAAGTGCTGGGGAGATAACGAAAGCGGTCAACTGGGAGACGGAACGACGAATAACTCGTCGACGCCTGTAACCGTCGACCTCGGCCTCAGCGTGATCGATGTGGTCGCGGCAAATTTCTGGACATGCGCAGTGACGGTAGACGGCGCAGTCTTCTGTTGGGGTAACAATAGCTTGTCGTACCTGTTGGGCCCGGACATTGCGCAGAGCTCGACCCCGATCAAGGTGATCGGATCAGGCAGCGGCGTGCGCGAAATTAGCGGCGGCGTCCAACACGTTTGCGCTCTCACGAGCGCCGGCAAGGTGCTTTGTTGGGGTTGGGGAGGATTGGGCCAGATCGTCCCCGATACTTCCTTGGGATGGCAGATGACACCCCTTGAAGTTCCTGGAGTGGACGGCGTGACTTCGGTCGTTGCTGGTGCGTATCACACCTGTGTCGTCCTAGACTCAGGACACGCGAAGTGTTGGGGAGACATGTTCGGTCGGGAACCAGCCGAATTGCTTGGCAATGACGGCCAGCCGCTAGTGGACGCAGTGCAAGTCAGCCAGGGGTATGGCGTTTGCGTGCGCTTCTCCAGCGGCACGGTGCAATGTCAAGCGAGGGACGGCTTCGAGAATGTCCTAGACGCGGCTGGAAGCCCTGTATCTAACATCGTAGATGTCCAGGGCGGATGGCTGCGCGGTTGTGTGCTCACTTCGGATGGAATGGTCAAGTGTTGGGATGATCCTTCTGGGGATTCAGTCATTACTGCGGTTGATGTGCCGGAGCTAGACAGCGGGGTCGCGTCCTTGGGCAGTTACTATGGTGGTTGCTTCATGATGCAGGACGGTACTGCAAAGTGCTGGGGAGATAACCACACTCTGATAGACGTCGTTGGCATTAGCTGACGGTTCGACCAAGGCTCATTCTGCCTGGCACGGTGCTGGCGGAGCTATAATCGCAGGCATGCGCAGCACCAAGACCGATCCCGAACTGCCGATCGCGCTGCCGTTCCAGCCCGGCCCCGCCAGCAACGGCGAGTTCGTGCCGCGCGACCCGTCGCCGGCGCACCGGCAGATGGCCGCGCTGGCGCTGGAGCGCGCGGAGGTCATCGCGCACAAGCAGGGCATCGACCGGCGGCGCTTTCTGCTCGGGCTCGGAGGCATGGCGGTCACGCTGGGCGCGATCAACGCCGTCGCGTGCGGCGGAGGGAAGAAGCCGGGCGGCGTCTACGTCACGCCCGCGGACGGCTCGCCGGAGGCTGCCTGCGAGATGCTGGCCGGCCAGGAGTTCATCTTCGACATCCAGACGCACCACGTGAACCCGGGCACGCCGCCGGGCGCGGGCCTCGCGGGGCTCTTCCAGAGCGTGAACCCGGACTGCGATGCCGGCGCGCCGGAGTGCTTCGGGCGCTACTACTACATCAAGGATGTCTTCCTCGACAGCGACACGACGGTCGCCGTGCTCTCCGATACGCCGTCGCCGAGCGACGGGCAGGACCCGCTCACGTTCGATGAGATGCGCAACACGCTTGAGACGATCGACATGCTCTCGTCGGGCGGCGCGTCGCGATCGCTGCTGCACAGCATCGTCGTGCCGAACGTCGGGCGCATCGAGGACCAGCTCGACCAGATGCAGGCGCGCGCGGAGCAGCTCCACGTGTCGGCATGGAAGGTGTACACGCCGTACGCCGGCACAACGGGCAAAGGCTGGTTCCTGGACGACGAGCAGTACGGCATCCCGGTGATCGAGAAGGCGCGCGAGACGGGTGTGAAGATGATCTGCGCGCACAAGGGCCTGCCGCTCTTCGGTTTCGATCCGGCGTACGCGTCGCCGCGCGACGTCGGCGTCGTCGCGAAGGCGTACCCCGACATGAAGTTCGTCGTCTATCACTCCGGCTACGATCCGAACAGCACCGGGCCGGAGGGGCCGTACGATGCGGCCAACGCCGATCGCGGTGTGAACGCGCTGGTGAAGAGCCTGCAGGACAACGGCGTCGCGCCGAACAGCAACGTGTGGGCGGAGCTCGGCTCGACCTGGCGCGGCGTGATGTCGGACCCGACGCAGGCCGCGCACGTGCTCGGCAAGCTGCTGAAGTACGTCGGCGAGGACCGCGTGTGCTGGGGTACGGATTGCATCTGGTACGGCGCGCCGCAGCCGCAGATCGTCGCGTTTCGCGCGTTCCAGATCGATACCGAGCTGCGCGATCAGTACGGCTATCCGGAGCTGACGAAGGAGCTGAAGGCGAAGATCTTCGGCCTCACCTCGGCGCAGCTCTATGGCATCGATGCTGAGGCGCGGCGCTGCGCGATCCAGCGCGACGCCGTTGATCAGATGCGCGATCGACTGAGCGAGATGCAACCCGATACGCACGGCTCGCGCTGGACGGCCCGCATGCCGATCGACCGGCGCGGCATGCTGCGCTACTTCGCGTCCATCGGCGGCGCCTGGAGCCCCTGGCGGTGACGCAGGAATGAGGAACATGGAACCAGGAACCAGGCCGTGCCGCGCGCGGAAGCCGAGAGCGACGAATCTACGCGACTACCAGCGCCCGCCTTCGGCGGACAGGGCGCACAGCCGTGCGCCCCTGCGATGCCGTTCTCGTCACGCCGAAGCCCATGACGTCGCGATGTCAGCATCTCCATGCCCATGGATCACCGTTCGATTATCGCGGCGGGTCGCACGAGGGTCCAGAGCGGCGGGCCGTTGGGCAACGTGCCCTCGGAGACAACCTCGAAGGCGTGGCGGCGGTAGAACGTTAGGTTCCGTTCGCGCGTCGTGTCGAGGTAGCAGGGCAGAGCATCGCGGTCGGCATCGGCGCAGACCGTGTCGAGCAGCGCGCCGCCGACGCCCTGGCGCTGGCGCGGCGGATCGACGCCGAGCAGCCACACGTACCAGTGGCGCGGGCCGACATCGACGTCGTGGCGCTCCTCGAGCATGCGGCGCATTGTGAGAAAGCGCGAGAAGCCGCCCGGCCCCGCCCGATACGCCATCTGCCAGAGACCAACGCGCATGAGCTGCCCGGCGTCGAGGCGCGGTTTGTGCGGCGGCAGCAGGATCGCAGCGGCGTCTTCGTGTTCGCTCACGCGCACTTCGCCGACGCGCTGGCCGTACGTAACCGCGGCGCGGAAGAACCACGCGAGCACGCGCTCGCGCCGCGCGTCGCCCGGGATCGCCCACACCCACGCCGGGTCATCGTAGAAGGCGCGCGCGAGCACGCCGGCCGGATCGCTCATCACCATGCAACCATATAGCGCAGCGGCCGCCTGTTCGCCATAAGAACGGTCGTCTGTTAGAGTAGCCTCGATGCGCCCGCCAGAGCACTGGCACCTGCGCCGCCGGCAGTCTCACCGCCGCTGGCGCCGACCGGCTGCAGTCGGCGCGTTTGCGCTTCTCCTCGCTGTGCTGGCGTTTCGCTGCTGGCCTTCGGGAGGAAGCAGCGGTCACAGCGAGCCTGTCCGTTCGCAAGCACCGGTCGCCCTGGCCGGAAGTGGGTGCGCCGGCGGCGCCAACTGCGTCCAGGCTCCTTCCTCACAAGACTTCTCGGCCGGCAACGTGCCGCCGCCCGCGATCGGCGGCCGATCGGCGGTCGTCATCGAGGATGCGTGCGATGGGCTGCTCTTCAGTCACAGCCCCGATCTGCAGCTCCCGCCCGCGAGCCTCACCAAGATCGCGACGGCGTTGGTCGCCGCCGATCACGCGCAGCTCTCGGACGTGGTCGACGTCCAGGTGAACAGCGCGCTCCTGGCGCAATCGACCGGCTCGTCGGTGATGGGGCTCGAGCCGGGGATGCGGCTCTCCATGCGCGATCTGCTCTACGGCCTGCTGCTGCCTTCGGGCAACGACGCAGCGGTCGCGATCGCGCAGCAGGTGGCGGTTACGGTGCCGGCGTTCGTCTCCCTCATGAACGCAAAGGCGCAGGCGATGGGGCTGCAGAACACGCACTTCGCCAACCCGCACGGCCTCGATGACACGAACCACTACACGTCGGCCCACGACATCGCGGAGCTGGGGCGGGCGCTGCTCGCTAATCCGGAGCTGGCGGCGATCGTGCGCACGAAGACGTACCAGCCCGCCTGGGACGGCCCCGCGGTGTGGAACGGCAACGAGATGCTGGGCGCATATCCGGGAGCCATCGGCGTGAAGATCGGCTACACCGAGAAAGCGGGTCAGACGATCGTGGCGGCGGCGCGGCGTAACGGGCGGACGCTCATCGTCTCGGTGCTGGCGAGCCCCGATCGCTACGGCGACGCGACGAAGCTGCTCGACTGGGCGTTCGCCGGCACGATGTCCGCCTGCACGAGCGAGGCGTCGGCGCGGTAGGGGCGGGTGTTGTCGACAAGCGACGTGTCGCGGGAGGCCTTTAGGCCTCCCCTACATCTTCTTCGTCCACTCCATCGCGGAAGGCACGCCCGCCAATCCCGTCGCGTTGAGGACCGCGCGGGCGATCGCGCGCTCGACAGCGCGCGCTGCGAGCGCTTCGAGGACGTGACCGATGCGCCACGGGTCGAGCGCTACCTCGCCGGTAGCGAGCGCGAAGACGGTGTCACCGTCGCTCAGCGTGTGCGCGGGGCGGACCGCGCGCGCGATGCCGTCCTGCGAGACGGATGCGAGGCGGTTCGCCTGCGCCTTCGTGAGCTGGGCGTTCGTCGCAACGACGGCGAGCGTCGTGTTCTCACCCGGCCCGGGCGCATCAGCGCGGGGGCGGCGCATCAGGTCCAGCGTGTCGAGAAACTTGCCCGGCTTGTTCGCGCGCGGCCCGGCGATCACATGGCCGCGATCGGTGTCGATGACCTCGCCGCCGCAGTTCACGGCAACGAGCGCGCCGACGAGCACGCCGCCCGCGACGCGCTCGCACGCGCTGCCGACACCGCCCTTGAGCGCGCGCTCCATGCCGCCCGCCTTCGCGACGGTGCAGCCGGTACCGACACCGACGCTGCCCTGCGCGGGCGGACGCTTCGTCGCCGAGCGCGCGGCGCGATAGCCGGCGTCGGCGTCGGGCCGCACCTGCTGGCTGCCGATGCCGAGGTCGAAGACGACCGCGCCGGCGACGAGCGGGATGTAGCTCTTCCCGAAACGCAGACCGACACCCTGCTCTTCGAGGTACCGCATCACGCCGGTCGCGGCGTCCAACCCGAACGCGGAGCCGCCGGTGAGGAGCACGGCGTTCGCGCGCTCGGCGATCGATCCCGGCCGTAGCAGGTCCGTCTCGCGCGTGCCCGGCGCTCCGCCGCGCACGTCGACACCGGCGACGGCGCCCTCGGGCGGTGCGAGAACGACGGTGCAGCCTGTCGCCGCGCGCCGGTCCGTCCAGTGCCCGACGCGGATGCCCGCGATGTCCGTAACGGAATCGGTGGCGGGAGGGACGGCCGTCATCGTGTGCGCGCCCGTTGGACGAAGGTCGCTATCGCATCGCCGATGCGGATGAAGGCAAGGATGGACAGCAGAAAAAGGCCGCCCCACATGAACGCCATGATCAGATCGAGTGCGCGCGTCGAGTCATAGCTTTGATGCGACTCACAACGCGGACAGGCCGCTACCCAGGCTCCTGCTAAGGCGAGAATAGCGACGTAGCCAGCTACGACCGCCAGCGTAAAGATCCGGGCAGCCAGCGGGAACCTTGATTTGAATATGCCAGCGACGAACCCAAGCATGGCCACCGCGCCGAAGGCACTTAGTGAAACCATACCGAACGTTGTCACCTGCTCACGTCCTGCTGGTGAGGATCTGTGATCGAATCGATACCGGCGCCGCGCGTCATGTGGGCTTCTCCGCCAGGACGAAGAGATGCGCGCCTTCGCCGAGGCTGTCCGGCACCAGCTCCGAACCGATCAGCTGGAAGCCCGCGGCGCGCAGCATCGCGGCGCTGGTCTCGCTATCGAACTGGCTCCAGTACATCTCCGCGCCGAGATCGAGCCAGTTGTCTTCCGTCCCGACCCAATCGCTCGTACCGAAGACGGCAAAGAGCCGGTCGGCCGGCTTCAGAAACGAATGCAGGTTGCGCAGCAGCGGCTCTTGCTCCTCGCGGGGCACGTGGATGATGGAGTAGATCGCCGCGATCGCATCGAACGAAGATGGGCGGAACTTCAGCGAGCACATATCGGCCAGGAGGAACGTTGCGTCCGGCGCGCCGCATTTCGCCAGCGCAAGCTGCGCGCGCGAGACATCGACGCCGGTGACGCGAACACGATCGCTCAGCCACGCGGACTGCTCGGCGGCGCCGCAGCCGAGATCGAGCACGCGCGCGTCGCGATCGAGGTCGTCGATCAGGCGTTCGAGATACGCCTGTTTCCGTCCGGATGGCGGCGTCGCGCGATAGCGAGCGAGCAGCCCTTCCGCAATGCGGTCGTACCCTTCAGCGACGATGCGTTTCGGGTTCATACTCCAGGCGTGTTGTCGCGGACGTCGCCGTCGCGGTCGCGTAGGCTGTCGCGCACGTCGCGCGCGGCGCCGAAGAGGCGGCCGAGGACGACGCTGAAGCGGGCGCCCAGCGCGATGCCCGCGATGGTGACTAACAGTATAAGCCCGAGCAACAGCGAACTGACCATGAACGAGTCGCCGCGGGTAGCGGTGAAGTCGCCGCTGCAGTCCCAGCACTGCGCGGCGTAGATGCCGAACGAGGCGAGATAGAGCAGGTACGCCACGATGACGACTCCCGCGGCGACGCAGGGCAACCGCCGAAAGCGCACCCGCAGGAGCCCGATGACGATGCCGATCAAGGGCAACGAGCTGAAGATCAGGCCCGGGTTCAACGGCGTTGCCTCCAGAGCGTGGCGCGACGGGCAGGCTACTTGTCTCGCTCGGTGGTGTCCTCGAGCGCGGCGTGGGCGGCCGCCAGCCGCGCGATCGGCACGCGATAGGGCGAGCAGCTCACGTAGTCGAGCCCGGTGCGATGGCAGAACTCGATCGAGCGCGGATCGCCGCCGTGCTCGCCGCAGATGCCCGCCTTCAGCGACGGCCGTACCTTTCGTCCGCTCTCGACAGCCATGCGGATGAGCTGGCCAACGCCGCCCTGATCGAGCGTCTCGAACGGGTTGTCTGCGAGGATGCCCTCGTCGATGTAGCGCGTGAGGAAGCTCGCCTCGGCGTCGTCGCGGCTGATGCCCAGCGTCGTCTGCGTGAGGTCGTTCGTGCCGAAGGAGACGAACTCGGCGTCCTGCGCGATCTCGCCTGCGGTAAGCGCAGCGCGCGGCAGCTCGATCATGGTGCCGAAGAGGTAGGCGACTTCGCTGCCTTCTTCCTGCATCGTCTCGCGCGCGACGCGCTCGAGCAGGCCGCGCAGCCGCTTCAGCTCCGTCTCGAAACCGACAAGCGGGATCATCACCTCCGGGTGGACGCGCACGCCTTCCTTGGCGACACGACAGGCGGCGCGAAAGATCGCGCGCACCTGCATCTCGTTGACTTCGGGGTACAGGATGCCGAGGCGGCAGCCGCGCAGGCCGAGCATCGGGTTCACCTCGCGCAGCTTGTTTACCTGATCGAGCATCGCTTCCTTTTCGCGCAGCTCCGGTGAGCCAGGCGCCTGAATGCGCAGGCGCGTCACGGTCACCAGCAGCTCGTCGTGGTCGGGCAGGAACTCGTGCATCGGCGGGTCGATGAGGCGGATGGTCACCGGGCGATCGCCCATCGCGCGGAAGATGCCTTCGAAGTCGCCCTGCTGCATCGGGAGGAGCTTCTCGAGCGAGCCGCGGTAGCGGCCCATCGGCCCTTCGAGCTCGCCGCGCAGCTCCGAGAGCCGCTCTTCGAGCTGCTGCTGCTTGCCGCCGCTCGATCCGGCGCGCTCCTTCTCCAGCGCGAGGACTTCACCTTCCAGCGCTTTGGCTTCCGCCGCGGCGAGGATCATCTCGCGCACGATGGGCAGGCGGTCGGTCTGGAAAAACATGTGCTCTGTGCGGCAGAGGCCGATGCCCTGCGCGCCGAACGCGACGGCCTTCGCGGCGTCCTCGGGGTTGTCGGCGTTGGTGCGCACCGCAAGGCGGCGCAGCTCGTCCGCCCAGCCGAGGAACTCGCTCAGCTTCGGGAACATGTCGGCGTCGACGGAGGGGATGAGGCCGAGGAGCACGCGGCCGCTCGAGCCGTCGATCGTCACGATCTGTCCTTCGGCGATGGTGAGACCGCCGGCGGACATCGTATGGTTCGCTTCGTCGACGCTGATCGTCTCGCAGCCGGCGACGCAGGGGATGCCGAAGCCGCGCGCGACGAGCGCGGCGTGACTGGACATACCGCCGCGCTGCGTGAGCACGCCGCGCGCCGCCTGCATGCCGTGGATGTCATCGGGCGATGTCTCCTGACGCACCAGCAGCACACTTCTGCCCTCGTGGCCGAGGCGCGCGGCGGCGTCCGGATCGAAGACCGCTTCGCCGGCAGCCGCGCCGGGCGATGCGGGCAGCCCGCGCGCCATCTCGAGGAAGCGCGCCTTGTCCAGCAAGGCCGAGCGCTGGTCGTGTGTCATCGAGTCCCAGTCGGCGCCGCGCAGCGTGCCGATCGCCCCTTCGCCGCCGAAGCTGAGCAGCGCGGTCGTGGGCAGCGTTTTCGTCTCCTGCAGGTCGCGCACAGCATCGCCGCTGACGATGAAGATCATCTCGGCCTTGCCATCGATGGCTTGCTGGAGCTGCCGGCCGAACTCGCTGAGCTGTACGGTTTGCACGCGCGGATCGAGCTGTGGGTGCAGCAGATCGTCGAGGCGGCCCGGCGCGACGCGCAGGACGGCCTCGCCCTTCGTGATCAGCCCTTCGTGCATCATGTCGACAGCTATCTCGACGGCGGCGCGCGTGGCGCGCTTGGCGACGCGGCACTGGAGCATGTACAGCCGCCCCTGCTCCACGGTGAACTCGATGTCCAGCATCTCGCGGTAGTGCTGCTCGAGCTTCTCCGAGATCTCTGCGAGCTGTTGGTACAGCTCGGGACGCTCGCTCTTGAGCTGGCTGATCGGCGTGGGCGTGCGGATGCCCGCGACAACGTCCTCGCCCTGCGCGTTGCGGAGAAACTCGCCGGTGAGCACCTTCTCGCCGGTCGAGGAGTCGCGCGTGAACGCGACGCCGGAGCCGGAGTCTTCGCCCATGTTGCCGAAGACCATCGATTGCACGTTGACGGCGGTACCGAGATCGTCCGGGATGCGCTCGATGCGGCGATAGGTGATCGCGCGCTCGGTGTTCCAGGACTTGAAGACGGCCTCGATCGCGAGCTCGAGCTGGCGCATGGGATCGTCCGGGAACGGCGAGCCGGTCTCTTCCTTGACGAGCGCGCGGAAGCGCTCCGCGACCTCGCGCAGGGCGTCGGCCGGCATCTCGGCATCGGTCGCGACGCCGGCGCGCTTCTTCGCTTCTTGGAAGATCGCGTCGAACTTGCGGCGCTCGATCTCGAGGACGATGTCGCCGAACATCATGATGAAGCGGCGCCAGGAGTCGTAGCCGAAGCGCGCGTCGCCGGTGGCGGCGATCAGTCCTTGCAGCGTCGCGTCGTTCAGGCCGAGATCGAGGATGGTGTCCATCATGCCCGGCATCGAGAACTTCGCGCCGGAGCGGACGGAGACGAGCAGCGCGCGCTTCGGATCGCCGAAGCGCTTGCCGGTCTGCTCTTCGACTTGCCGGAGCGCGGCGTGGACGTCGTCCATCGTGCCGGCGGGGAGCTTGTTGCCGGAGCGAAGGTACTCGATGCAGGCCTCGGTGGTGATGGTGAAGCCGGGCGGGACGGGCAGGCCGAGGTTGGTCATCTCGGCGAGGTTGGCGCCTTTGCCGCCGAGGAGGTCCTTCTGGTCCTTGTTCCCCTCGTGGAAGAGAAAGACGAACTTGCGATTGGCCACGCGGCGCCCTCCCCAGCTAGCGGCGGAACAGCGTCAGTACGGGTTCATGCGTTTGGGGCGAATCCCGACGGCCAGTATACCACGGACAAGATCGAAGGCCCGATCGCGATGACCGCAGCTAGCGGTTCCGCTTCGGCCTTCTACCTTGGGGCTTTCGTTGTCAAGTAATTTTGTTGAGCGATCTGGTGAGCCAGTTCGTTGGAGTGCAACCGCGGCCGCTTTCACTTCTTGGCGTTATCTATTTTCTCGGCCACGTGTTAACCGCCAACTTCGCCAGTTCCTTCTGACGTGCCTCTATTTGAGGCACGCCCCAAGCCGCCTGTTTGGCGGCGTCTTGAGTTAAGATAAATCCTGATTTTTCCAAGATCGGTCTCTTCTCATCGAACGACGCATTCCCGATGATAGAGTTTTTCGTTGCTTGCAGAATGACAGTGTTGCCCAAACGACGCCAGCATGCGCGGGCGGTGTCATCATCAATGTCTCCCCAAGAACCTTGCGGGTTCTGCGGTAAGATATGCTCAAGGTTCACTACCTGCTCATCGTCATTAGGCACCCACTCTGGTTCGTCCTGACCGTTACGGGTACGTTCAAGAGCCCGTAAGTAATACCGCGCCAAGTGCTGCTGAGAAACTCGTGCTTCGGAGAACTCCGCTTCAAATAGGGCGTCCGATGGGATGATGTTATCCAGCGCCTGAGTCAGCGTCTCAGCCGTCTTGATTTCCTTTGCTGCAACGCTCTGCGCCGTGACGGAGTAATTTCTATCGAGTAGGCCGCCTCGTCCTCCTGCAATGAGGAACCTCACCGACCAAAAGACAAACAGCCGAAACGCCTTCTGGGCTTCCTTAATCGAGAAGTGTCGCGTAACTGCAAACATTAGAGGACGTATCTGCTCAACGCGAAGATCGCGGTTGATGGTCGAAATGTGATTCCGCGTGGATGATCCGTACTCATTCCACTTGCTGTGATCCGCGTTGAATAGAGCTGCATAATCATTGGCGCTTTCGTCCAGTTCATGCACGGCTTCGAGGGCCCGGTTCGGGCTATTGGCCCAACCCTGCAACTTCTCGTAGACGTCTCGTTCCTTGGTGGGCCCAAATTTAGTGATCAGGATGTGGTGCAGATACGTAACGGTCATGTCCTCTTGCCCGAGTGATTGCAGGATGCCTGTCATTGACGCCCACTTGGACTGAGCCTCTATGATTCGACTGGGGGTTTGGCTTTCTGCGAGCCTAAGGAGGTAGTTCTTGACCAGGTCTGCTTGCGATGCTTTCAATCCTCTGTCGTTGAGCGTCTCAAACATGACAAATGCGTTCAGGTGATCCGGAACGTCTAGGACGATCACCTGAGCACCCTTCTCAATGAAGTCCACCCACTCCAACAGACGAGGGGTCTGCGCTTGGTCGGCATACCCCTCCACGATCGTTCGAACACGATCAGCGGCCATCTGCGCCGCGGCCATTATGAGTTTGTGCGATAGCTTATCCTCATCGGGCTCAATGGCGCGGTCGCTGTCCCCTGGTTCGGCGCAAACGTATTTCGTGAAGAAGTCGTGATCGTCAACGTTCAGTATCAGCTTCGGAACCAATTCGGTAGTATGTGAATCGATTTCCATCAAGTAAGGTTGCAGAGAGAGCGCTCGCTTAGCATCTCCCTTCCTGTGGAAATGGTCACGGATGGCAGCGATGAGAATTGTCGCCGTCGCCAGTCGCTGCTGACCATCTGCGACCTGAGGCAACTTGTCCTTGCCCTTGGCTAAGACAATGGTGCCCAAGAAGTAGGCACCCTTGTTTTCCGCTATCGCCTCCGCGAAGTCGTTAAACAAGTCCTCAACGTGCTTTTGCTCCCAGGAGTACTCGCGTTGGTTCAGCGGAAGAACCAGCCTTCTCTGCTTTAGTAGAGAACCGATGCCAACGTGGTCGAAGTCAATCTTGCCGTTGTCGCCGCCGTGCGCCGCAACCCCTTCGCGTCGAGCATGCTGCGCCGGATCGATGTGCCGGCGCTGCTCATCTGGGGCGAAGAAGATCCCTACCTGGATGTTCAGCTCACCGAGGGCCTCGACCGGTGGGTGCCGACGATCCGCGTCGAGCGCATACCCAACGCCAGCCACTGGGTCCAGATCGACGCTGCGGAGCGCGTGAACGAGCTGATGATCGACTTCCTGCGCGGCTAACGCTTGCCGGCATTCGCCACCAGCAGGTCCTCGCGGTGGCCGTACTTCTTCAGGAAGCGGTAGAAGTTGCGCTTGCTCAGCCGGTCCCGCTCCTCGGGCGGCGTGCGCTCCCAATCGGTGTGCGCGTGGCGCTGCAGCGGCAGGTCCGGCAGGATTCGATTGCGATAGCCGCGATCGCGGAAGGCGAGGCTGTAGTCGAGATCGAGGTGACGGTAGAAGCGGAACTTCTCGTCCATGAGCCCCACTTCGCGCACACGCTCGCGACACAGCGCCATCAGGTAGCCCTCCACGGCATCGACGTCCGCCGTGGGCGCGTCGTGAAAGTCGCGCAGGTCATCCGTGGTCACGCCGAACGCGCCGACCAGGCCCGCCGTGTCGTCATCGAGCGCGTGGGCCAGCGGCGTGAAGACATCGCCCGCCAGCTCCACGCTCGTGTCGAGCAGGAGCGCGTAGCGGCCGCGCGCTGCGCGTAGGCCGGCGTTGCGCGCTGCGCCCGTGCCGAGATCGTGCTCGCCACGAATCGCCTGCACGCGTTCGTCACCGCGCGATAGCTCATCCAGCCATTCGCTCGTGCCGTCGGACGAAGCGTTGTCGACGACGATCAGCTCGATCTCGTGCTGACCAGCGTGACGCAAGACGGATGCCGCGGCGCGCCGCAGGCCGCCGACATCGTCGCGGCCGGTGAGGATGACGGTGAACTCCAGCTCGTCCGGCTCATCGAGCCTCGACGGCACGTCGCTCGACGCGTGAACGCCCTCGAGCCGCACCGGCGGCGGCTCGAACAGTGGCACAGCGAGCGGGCCTGTGCGAGTGTCGCGCACGTGGAAGCCGGCCGACGCGATCCGGTAGCGCAGCTTGTCGGCGGCGGCGAAATCGCCCCGCTTGCGCAGCTCCTCGCGCTCGTCGATCAGCGCGCGGACGGCGTCCGGCACCTCCGCGGGCTGCGTCAGAAGATCGAGTCCCAGTACGCGGTCGAACTGCGAGAGCAGGCGCGCCTTCACGTCCGCGGGCGCGTCGGAGCGGACGAGCCGCCAGACCACGGCCAGCGCGCGCGGCAGGTGCAGGTCGTCGTGCAGCGCCTCTCGGAAGGCCTGCTCCCAGCGATCGCCCGCGCCGCCGTTACCGCTCGCTGCCTGCCCTGCGAGGAACGCCTCCTGTCGCAGGCGCTGCAGCCCGATCGCCGCGGCGCGCAAGGACTGAAACGTGAAGTTGAGGCGGTGCCGGTAGTGCGCAGTCGCGCAGAGATAACGGAACGCGAGCGGCTCGAAGCCGCGCGACTGCAGATCGGGCAGCGTGTAGACGTTGCCCGTCGACTTGGCCATCTTCACGCCGTCGACGAGCAGGTGCTGGCCGTGCATCCACGTGCGCACGACGGAATGGCCCAGCGCACCTTCGCTCTGCGCGCGCTCGTCCTCATGGTGCGGGAAGATGTTGTCGACGCCGCCGGTATGGATGTCGAACCGCTCGCCGAGGTGATGCGTGGACATGGCCGAGCACTCGATGTGCCAGCCCGGGAAGCCGTCTCCCCAGGGACTCGGCCACTTCATCGTGCGTCCGGCCTCCGCCGACTTCCAGAGCGCGAAGTCGCGCGGATCACGCTTATGCGGATCGACGGCTGCGCGCACGCCCTCCAGCAGCGACTCGCCGGTGTTGCCGGAGAGCGCGCCGTAACCCGGGAAGCGCTCCACGCTGAAGTAGACGTTGCCCTCTACCTCGTACGCGCAGCCCTCTTGGAGCAGGCGCTGCGTCATCGCGATCATGTGCTCGACGTGCTCGCTGGCCTTCGGGAAGACGTGCGCGGGCTGAATGCGCAGCGCGGCCTCATCGCGCAAGAAGGACTGCGTATAGTCCGCCGCGATCTGCTGCGGCGTCTTCCCCGCCGCCAGCGCCGCCGCGACGACCTTGTCCTCGCCTCGATCGAGCAACTCCTGGCGCATATGCCCGACGTCCGTGATGTTTTTGACGTGCTTGACGCGCAGGCCATCGACCTCCAGCGCGCGCCGGAGCCAGTCGGCCATAAGATACGTCCGCAGATTGCCGATGTGCACATCGCGGTAGACCGTCGGGCCGCAGGAGTAAATCGACGCCTCGCTCGCCGCGAGCGAAACGAAGACTTCCTTCTTGCGGGCGAGGGTGTTGTAGAGCGTGAGCATAGGGGCCACCAAGGGGGGCCGGCTACTCGGGCGGCGGGACGTTCGGGCACACGGCCCGTCTCACTGGAAGTGTCAGCCGGATTCTCCCTTCCAGCCGATCTCCACCTTGTCGCCCCGCACGATGATCGGGACGGTGACGCCGAGCTGAGACGCCTCCTCGAACCACTGTGGGTTGTCGTCGATGCAGCGCTCTTCATAGTCGACGCCCTTGGCGGTGAGGTCGCGGCGAGCGTGCTCGCAGGTGGGACAGGTGCGGAGCGTGTACATGATGAGGTCTGCCATGGCGCGCCCCACATTGTAGCACCGCCCGCGTTAAACGACCGAGGCGCCTCGATTGCTCGCGGCGCCTCAGAACCTTCTCGTCGAATCCGCTACTGAATGCTGTCGCCGATCGAGTTCTTGGTGAGGCCCTGAGGCTGGTTCGGGTCGCCCCGCTGCTTGGCGTACAGGTCCTGGTTCAGGTAGGAGAACACGCCCGCGGAGTTGTCGACGCCGCTCTCCGGGTAGACCCACACGTGCATCATCCAGCGCAGGTCGCCGAGCCAGTTGCCGTGGTCAGCCAGGCATCCTTCCCGCGTGTTGTTCTCCGAAATGATGCCGTTTCGCGTGCACAGGCCGTAGTGGGCGTGCCAGAGGTCCAGGTTGCCGGCGAAGCCCTGCGGCGGCACCGTCACGCTCGAGCCAGCCTGGCCCGGGAAGATCAGGTACCAGACACCCACGAGGTGCCAGTCGCCGCTGGGATTGCCCACCTTGCTGAAGAGCAGGCCTTCCGGCTTGCTCGCGTCGAAGACGCCGTCGGAGAGGTACTTCGCGTTGATGAAGTGCGCGCCCATGAACGGCACGTCGTTCGTCGTGTTGAAGTAGCCGGCCGCGCGCGCCTTCTCGACCGTATCGTGATTGAGGGCGAACGCTCGCGCTTCCTGGAGCTGCGCCTTCAGCACCGGGACCTCGTCCGGCGTCAGTGTGCCGCCCGGCGTGTTCGCCAGGATCTGCGTGTCCGACATCGTCATGAACTGGCCGTACATTGGATGCATGCCGAGGTCGTGGCTGTAGCCCGGCGGCTCGACAACGTTGTTCGAGGTCGCGCCGGCAAGAGCCAAACCTTTGCTTGCCGACTGCTGTGAAGAGACCGTCGTCGATGGGCTGATGCCCGCGTTGCTCGTGCCACCGACGTACGTGACGACAGCAAGCGAGACCGCCGCGAGTCCGATGATGCCCGTCGCGATGGCAGCCAGCGACATCCGCGTCCCATTCGCCCAACCCTGCCCGCTGCCGAGCAGCACGCTGACCGCAACAACCGTCGCGACGACGCCCGAGGCCGTAGCCACCTGGTTCCAACTACCGTCGACCCATACGCTCAGCAACACCGTCGCGACGACGATGCCGGCCGAGGCGAGGAGCAACGCCAGCGGAAGAACGATGCGGGGCAGTGCGAGTTGAGTCCTAGGTTTTGACGCGGTGATAGACGACATGCTATAACTCCCTGACTGAACTCCGTCCAGCGGTCATCCCTATCTTACGCACTCCGACTGCATTGTCAAGGTTCCGAGCTTGAACCGGACTCCTCTCAAACGCTGGATCGCTCCTCTTCTCCTGATAGCGGTTTTCGCCTGTGCCGGGCTCTGGCTCGCCCGCGGCCGGGTCGACGCCCATGCCGTGCAGGTCGGCTCCGACCCGGCGCCGAACAGCCAGCTTGCCGAGCCGCCCACCGAGATCACGGTCAACTTCAGCGAGCCGATCGAGCCGTCCGTCAGCTCCATCAAGCTCTACGACCAGTCGGCGAAAGAAGTGCTGCTAGGACAGCCGCAGTTCTTCAAGGAAGACGCCAAGAAGATGGCTGCCGCCGTTCCCACGACCCTGGCGCCCGGCATATACACCGTGATCTGGCGCGACCTCTCGACGCTCGACGGGCACACGTGGGCCGGATCGTTTCCATTTACTGTTCTCGGCCCGAACGGTGAGGCGCCGAAGGGCGCCGTCTCGGCCGCCCTGCAGGGACTCACCAAGCCGCCGTCCAGCGGCCCGTCGTCGCTCGATTCCGTCGCGCGCTGGATCGTGTTGCTGGGGACGTCCGTGATCATGGGCGGCACGACGTACGTGCTGTTCATCGCGAAGTCCGCCGTGCGAAGACTGGGCAGGGAAAGCGCCGCAGAGCTCTGGCACATCTCGAAGACCGTGCTCTTGCTCACCGCCGCGATCGCCGCCTTCCTCGCGCTTGAAGGCACGATCCTGCAGCTCGTCGTGCAGGCCGACAAGCTGGGCGGCCTGGGCCGTGCCGATAACCTGCTCTGGGACACGCGCTCCGGCCACTATCTCTTCGCGCGGCAGTGCCTGGCGCTGGTCGCACTCGTCGCCGTGGTGCTGGCGTGGCGGGCGCGCGGCCCATTGCAGGAGACCGCAACGTTCAGCCTGCTGCTCCTGTCGTCGCTGGGGATCTTGCTCACGCAATCGCTCGTCAGTCACTCAGCCAGCAGCAGCGGGCCGTTCTGGACGACGGCGTTCGACATCTCACACCTCGCGGCCGCGGCGATCTGGATCGGCATGCTGGTGCACATCGGGCTCGCGATGCCGCGCTGGCTCGATGAGCTGAAGGGCGCGCCGCGCACGATCTTCGCTGCCGAGTCGTTTCGGCGGTTCTCGCTGATCGCAGCCGTGTCGGTCGGCGTGCTGATGACGAGCGGCGTGCTGAGCGCACTATCGCAGTTCTCAAAGTGGAGCGACCTGTGGACGTACTCCTACGGCTGGTCGCTCGTCGCGAAGATGGCGGCGTTGCTGCCGCTGCTCGCCGTCACAGGGCTGAACGCCTTCTTCCTGCAAGCGCGCGTCGAGTCCGCGGCGCTGCACATCGCCGGCGCTGCCGTCGATGACGACGCGCCCGTCGCGGGCCCGGTGCTCGAGCTGCAGCGCCTGCTGGCGAACTCGGTGCGCATCGAAGCGGTACTCGGGATTATCGTGCTCGTCGCGGCCGCCGTGCTGATCCAGCTCGAGCCGCCGCGCGCCGCGGCGCAGGCGGCCGCGCAATTGGCGGCCAGCCAGCCGGTCAGCACCGCGAATACGCGCGGGTTCATCCAGAAGAACGCCGAGGTGAACGGGCTCATCATGGCGCTCAAGATCACGCCCGGCACAATCGGCAATAACAGTTTCGAGCTGGCGCTGGGTTCCGAGTTCGGCAGCGTCGGCGAGATCATCGACGCGCGGCTGGACTTCACTGACACGACGGCGAACGCCGGCCAGTCCAGCCTGCCGCTCATCTTGAGCGGCAGCGCGAAGTACACGGCCTCCGGCGCGAACCTCAGCTTGCCCGGCGACTGGACGATCGCCGCCACCGTTCACCGCCGCGGCGCCGACGACGTGCAAGCGACCTTCCCCGTCACGGTCCAGGCCGGCGCGGCGGGGGGCCCCGGCGCACAAGCCCCCGCGGCGAGCTCGCACACGATCTGGCACTGGCCGTTCGACGGCGCGCGATCGATCGCCGCGATCGCGGTGCTCATCGCGAGCGCCGCGGCCGGCGTACTGTACGCCGGCTGGCAGCTAACGCACCGGCGCGCACCGCGCACGGCGTAGCCACCGGCCCTCCTGCGCGAAAGCTACTCATCGCGCCGAAGCGGCGCGGCGATCGTCAAGTAGTCACACCCGCCGAACATGCAGATCCGTCATTCCGAGCGGCTAGTCCGTCGACAGACGGACGACAGCGAGGAATCTCACTGCATTTGCGGAAGCGTCTCCATGCCCATCGCAAAACATGCCGCCCACGACGTAGGGGCGCACGGCCGTGCGCCCTGACCGCCGAAGACGCTGGCAGCCTCCCTCACACCCGTCCCCTCTCCCTCTCCGAGGGAGAGGGGTGACCGCAGGTCGGGGTGAGGGAGTTCACAGGATCACTCCCGCCCCGCGCAGCCGGCTGATCTCCTCATCCGACAGTCCCAGCAGCGCGCGCAGCGACTCGTCTGTGTGCTGGCCGAGCGCGGGCGAGGTGCCCTTGATCCCTCCCGGCGTACGCGAGAGCTTCACCGGCGTGTTCGCCAGCGGCAGCTTGCCGATCTGCGGGTGATCGACCTCGACCAGCATATCGCGCGCCTTCACCTGCGGCATCGCCGCCGCCTGCGCGATGTTGTTCAGCGGCCCGCACGGCAGGCCGATCGCGTCGAACTCTTTGATCCATTCCGCTGTCGTGCGCTGCATCAGCGCTTCGTTTAGGAGCGGCTCGAGCTGCGCGTGGTTCGCCGTGCGCGCGTGCGGCGTATCGAAACGCCCGTCCGTGATCAGCTCCGGCCGCTCGATCAGCGCGCAGAAGAGCTCCCACTGGTTCTCGACGCCCCAGCTCACCGCGAGCACGACGTAGCCGTCCTTCGTCGGAAACGCCTGGAACGGCGTCGCGGACGGGTGCCGCGTCCCGATCGGCCCGGGCACATCGCCGCTGATGAAGTAGCGCATGAACGCGTTCTCGAGAATCGCGATCTGGCAATCGAGCATGCTCACGTCTACCATCTGCCCTTCGCCGCTGCGCTCGCGCTCGTGCAGCGCGGCCAGCACGCCGATCGCGGTGAAGAGCCCGCCCGCGATGTCGCCCAGCGAGAGGCCTGGCCGCGCCGGCGGGCCGCCGGGGTAGCCGGTGATGCTCATCACGCCGCCCATGCCCTGCACGACGATATCGAGCGCGGGCCGCAGGCGATCCGGGCCCGTCTGGCCGAAGCCCGACGTCGCGGCGTAGATCAGGCGCGGGTTGCGGGCGCGCAGCGTCTCGTAGCCGAGGCCGAGCCGCTCCATCGTGCCCGGCGTGAAGTTTTCCATCAACACATCGACGCGCTCGATCAGGCGCAGGAAGAGCTCCTTGCCCTCCGGCTTCGTGATGTCGACCGACATGCTCTTCTTGCCGCGGTTGATGCTGAAGAAGTAGCCGCTTTCGCCGTTGACGATCGGCAGCGTGGTGCGCGCGACATCGCCGCGCGGCGGCCGTTCGAGCTTGATCACCTCCGCGCCGAGGTCGCAGAGCACCATCGCGGCGTACGGCCCCGAGAGCACCCAGGTGAGATCGAGGATCGTGATGCCGTCTAGTGGGCCGGGCATGATGGCCTCCTTCTGCTATCTATTCTAAAGGGACCAGCTGCTCGCGCGATCTATTTGACAACGTCGAACAGGCGCGCCATCCTATGGAACAGTCAGCCGGCATCGAGTCAAAGGCGGGTGCGCACATGTGGCGGATCTTCGGCGGGAGACGGGAATCCAGAACACCTGGAGTTCCGCGCGCCGTCGCACCCTGCGGTTTTTCCGTTGTCGACGTGGAGACTACCGGGCTCTGCCCAAGCCATCATGATCGCATCATCGAGTTGGCCGTTATCCGTCTTGCGCTCGACGGAACGCCCGTAGACGAGTTTTCGTCGCTCATCAACCCCGGCCGAGACATCGGCCCGACGAGGATTCACGGAATAACCACTTCGGATGTATTGAACGCGCCCCGCTTTCTAGACATTGCGGGGGATATCGCGGACCGTTTGGCAGAGAACGCAATTGTCGCACATAACGCGCGCTTCGACATCGAGTTCCTTGGCGCGGAGTTTGGCCTTATCAGTAACACCGTCCCCATGCTACCCGCTGTTTGTACAATGCACCTTGCGCGCCTGTTCGGTGATGCAGCTCGTTCGTATCGCCTGGAAGCGCTGTGCGAACAGTACGGCATACCTCACAGATCTCCTCACTCTGCCCTTGAAGACGCAAGGGCCACTGCTCGCCTCTTTACCGCCCTATTGCAGCGAGCGCGCGCCCAAGGAGTCACTGGCCTCCAAGCCCTCGGCTGTGAGGACCTCCCTGGACCCGCGGAAACATGGCCCCCGTTGAAGAGAGGCGGTAAGACACTCGTACGCGACGACGCCCGTTCCCACGTCGAGCCCTCCTACCTCGCGCGGCTCGTCGCAAGTCTAGAAGCCCTTCCCGCTGCCACTACTCAGCCTCCTGCTGCGCTTGAATACGCCGATCTGCTCGATCGCGTGCTGGAGGACCGGCTCGTAACCGAGGAGGAAGGAGCGGCACTGTCCGAGACAGCAACGCGTTGGGGTCTAACTCAGGTACAGGTTCTCGACATCCATCAATCATACATGGAGTCACTCGTACAAGCGGCCTTAGTCGACGGAAAGGTAACCGATGCGGAGCGCCGCGACCTGGAACTTGCGGCCAGACTATTTGGGATGAGCCCCGGTGCCGTAAGCGCAATGCTGTCCTCCCCGAGAGACCGGCCCGCCGAACTCACCAAACACCTGCTCCCCGGTCTATCAGTATGTTTCACCGGCGATTCGGTTTGTCGATTGGCTGGTCAGGAGATTAGTCGGCCGCTCGCTGAAGACCTCGCAACCAAAGCGGGACTTGTTGTCAGGAACTCAGTAACCAAGGACCTAGACATTCTAGTCGTAGCCGATCCTCACTCGTTGTCAGGAAAGGCCCAGAAGGCACGGCGGTACGGCACACGGATAATGGCCGAGGAGGTTTTCTGGCGGGCCATAGGTGTCGAGGTGGAATAGCCCGTCTCCGCCATCCGATTATCCGTTCCCGCATCCGTTGACAGGACTAGTCTACCGCCATCTCCGCTGCGACCGGCAGCTCCGCGATCCGCGCTGCTTCACGCTCCGGCCGCAGCGCGAGGTATACGCCGAGCAGCACCAGCAGCCCACCCGCCATCTCCGCCCGTGACGGGTGCTCGCGCAGGATCAGCGCCGCCAGCGCCGTCGAGCCGACGGGCTCGACGAGGATCGCCATCGCGACGAGCATGACGGGCAGGAAGCCGAGCGCCCAGTTGATCGCCGAGTGACCCACGAGCTGCGGCCCGAGCGCCAGCAGCGCGATCATGATGACCGTCTTCGTCGAATAGCCGGTGAGCGGATCGCGGGCGATGAGTGTCGCGGCGAAGAGCAGCAGCGCCGCGACCGGATACACGACACCCACGTAGCGCACCCACGACGTGCCGGGCCGCGCCGAGCGTCCGACCATGAGATAGCACGCCGCGAACGCGCCGCCGACCACCGCGTAGAGGTCGCCGCGCACTTCGCCAAAGCCCGCCTCGGCGTGCGCGATCGTCATCGTCGCCGTACCGGCCAGCGCGACGGCGAGCGCGAACCAGACCTTGCGCGCAATGCTCTCGCGCAGCAGCAGCGGCGAGGCGACGCCGACGATCAGCGGCTGCATCGCCATCAGCACGACGGCGCTCACAACTGACGTGCGCTGTAGCGCCGCGATCCAGAACGCGAAGTGCGCCGCGAGAAATGCGCCCGACAGCAGCAGCGGCCAGATCGATGCGCGCGTGATCGGCTCCGGCGTGCGGCGCTGCTGGTACAGCGCGAGTGCGCCCATCGGCAGCGCGGCGAGGATGAGCCGGTACGAGGCGATGACGAGTGCCGGCGCGTGCGCTTCTCGCACGAGGACCGCGGCCCACGAGACGGCGGACACGCCGATCGCGAGCACCGCGTACGCTTGCCAGCGGGCTCCCTTCATGGCGCCATGCTATCGGAACGCCGGAGCGCCCGCACCGCCGAGTTGTTATGCTCGATCGGATGCGCCCGCTAGCCCGCCGATCGCTCCTCGCTGTGGCGCTCTGCGCCAGCATGGCGATTGCAGTCGCCTGCGGCGGAGGGGGTAAGGCGAAGCTGACAGCGACGCCGACGGCGACCGCCACTCGCACGCCGACCCGTACGCCGACGCCAACCGCCACGCCGACTTCGACCCCCGAGCCACCCACGGCCACGCCGATTCCGCCGTCGCCAACGCCGCTCCCCGCGTACTCGGCGCAGGTAGTCCGTCGCGGCGACCCCGATCGCATGACCGTCGCGCTCACGTTCGACGCTGGATCGGACCTCGGCTACACCTCGCAGATCCTCGATACGCTCAGCGCGAACGGCGTCGTCGCCGCGTTCGGCATGACCGGCCAGTTCGCCGAGCGCTACCCGCAGGTCGTCGCGCGCATGGTCGACGAGGGGCACATCCTCATCAACCATACGTACGACCACAGGTCTTTTACCGGCAACTCGACACACGCAGCGCCGCTCTCTCAGGCCGATCGCTGGGCGGAGCTCGATCGCACGGAGGCGATCATCCAGCAGCTCACAGGCTCCACGACGCTGCCCTACTTCCGGCCGCCCTACGGCGACTACAACGCCTCGGTGAACGCCGACGTTGGCGCGCGCGGCTATCGCCACAACATCATGTGGTCGGTCGACTCGCAGGGCTGGATGGGGCACACGGCGGACGAGATCGTACAGCACTGTCTCGACGGAGCGGAGCCGGGCGCGATCTACATCTTTCACGTCGGGTCGGCTTCGCAGGACGGGCCCGCGCTGCAGCGCGTGATCGACGGCCTGCGCGCGGCCGGCTACTCCTTCGTGCCGCTGTCGGACTTCGCACCCAAGTAGTTCGCCACCCAATCAGAAGCGTAGGCGAGGCTTTCCAGCCTCGCCACTTACGCGACTGTCAGACTTCGCGCCAGAGTCATTCCGAGCGGCTAGTCCCGATTTATCGGGACGACAGCGAGGAATCTCGCGGCACTTTGGCGAGCGCATCTCCATGCCATCGAGAGCCGCCCACATGTCCCCGCCTTCTCACAAGGCCTCTAGTCGTTTTCTGACATCCGCCAAGAACGCCTCACCATCGGCAACTGGAAGGAACATTCCCTTCGACGGCCACAGGAACGGCACCGGTGTCAGCATGAATAGCCACCTTCTTCGTACGAATCGCAACTCGACGCTAAACGAGAACGGCTCGGCGCCCGGCATACGAACTCGCGCCAGAGCCGTGACAAAACGGCTCAATGGCCCGAGGCTGGGCTGGGCTGGAAGCGCTTGCTTAATTTGGCCGTACGGCACGGAGATGCCTGGCCCGTAGCCCAGATTGATCCGCAGCCCAGCTGGCGTAACCTCAATTGCATCCTGAGCGAGCGGCCGAATGCTAGCGCTGCCGCATGTAGTGCGAGGAGAATGGAGAACGCAATCTTCACTGGCAGCGAGCCCAACACGATGATTGCGACATAGGAGGCCAGAAATAGCCATCCCCATCTTCCGAGACCTGCCTTCAGGGTCGTCAGATCGTAAGTGGTAGATCGGAGGTCACCAGATGCCGTCACGTCAAATGTATTATCGACCAGCACCCCTTCTAGCCGAATCCCTCCTACCCCGTCGCCGCGACAAGGAGTCCTTGGGTCACCCTGTCATTCCGAGCGGCTAGTCCCGATTTATCGGGACGACAGCGAGGAATCTCAGGTCACGCCGGGAGCACATCTCCATGCCCATCGCGAGACTGTCCGCGCGCGGCCGGCTGCAGCTTCGTGCCGCTCTCGGGCTTCGCGCCGCGCTAGTGCGCTCACTCCCGTGGCTTTCTGACGAGCGCTTCCTGCGCCATCGTCGCGACGTGGAGGCCGTCGCGCGTGTAGATGTAGCGCAGCGAGAGCGATCGCGCCGAGTGCGCGACGGGGCTCGTTGTGACGAAGAGCAGCCAGTCATCCCAGCGGACCGGCCGGTGGAGCCACACCGCATGGTCCAGGCTCGCCGAGATGCGTCCATCGAACGGGCCGTGACGCCGCCAGACGGCGCCCAACGACCCGCCGTCGCTTTCGCAGACGAGCGCGGCGGTGTGGATGAGCTGATCGTCCGGCAGCGGTGAGCGCAGCTTTATCCACGCGACGTCAGAAGGGTCCTCGCCGGGCTCCGCGACGCGGTCCGGCGTCACCTCGCGCGCCTCGAACGGCCACATGCCTAACGAGTCGGGATCGATGCCCGGCGGCGGCTCCCAGTGCTGCAGCTCGCATGCTTCGGGCGGCGGCACCTCCGGCATCGGGTCGGCGTGCTGGATGCCATCCTCCGGCCGCGCGAAGCTGAGCATCAGGTCGCAGATCACGTCGCCGTCCTGCAGCGCAGTGACGTGCCGTGCGGAGAACGTCCGGCCGTCGCGGTCGATCGTCACCACGTAGTCGATCGGCGACTCGTTCGTGCCGCCGCGCAGGAAGTAGGCGTGCAGCGAGTGCTGGCTCCGCTCCCGATCGACCGTACGCGCCGCCGCCATCGAGGCCTGCGCGAGCACCGCACCGCCGAAGACACGCGGCCACGGCCCGCCACCCGGCGTGCCGCGAAAGCGCAGCGCATCGACCTGCTCGACCGTCAGCTCGTTGACGAAGCGTGCGACAGCCGCCTCCGGTGTCTTCGGTACGTCGTTCGTCATGATGCGAAGATCGGTGGCCGGCGCTGCGCCCACGGGCGCGCCTGCTCGAGCTGCCCAGCGAGGCGGAAGAGCGTCGCCTCGTCGCCGAAGCGCGCGACGAAGTGCGCGCCGATCGGCAGGCCTTGCGCATTCCAGTAGAGCGGCACAGACATCGCCGGCTGGCCCCCGACGTTATAGACCGGCGTATAGGGAACGAACTCCGCCGCCCGGTCGTAGCCGTGCAACGGATCGTCGGGCGGTGAAACGAACGTGCCGAGCGGCACAGGCGGCTCACCCAGCGTGGGCGTGAGCACGATATCGTACGTCTGAAAGAACCCGGCGAGGCCGCGCGCGATGATCTGGAACACGCTGAGCGCGAGCAGCAGCGCGGGACCATCATGCGTACGCCCGCGCTGGGCGAGTCCCCACGTGAGCGTCTCGAACTGGTCCTCCGTCGCGGGACGGCCGGCGAAGAGCGCGGCGGCATCGACTTGCAGGGCGGCGCCCACGGCCCAGATCACGTTGAACGCGTGAGTCAGCAGCGCGCCGTTCACCGCGGGCGCTGCCTCCTCGACCTCGTGGCCCAAGTCCGCGCAGAGCTTAGCCGCGTCGTGCAGGGCGGCGACGCAGTCCGCAGCGACGGGTGTGCCGGTGATCGTCGCCGCCGAGAACGCGATGCGCAGCTTGCCTGGGTCGGCGCCGACTTCCTGGATATAGGGCCGCGCCGGTGGGGGCGCGTCGAACGGATCGCCCGGCTCCGCGCCCCGCGTCGCGTCGAGCAACGCAGCGCTGTCGCGCACCGAGCGCGTGAGCGCGTGCTCCACCGAGAGGCCAGTCGGATCGACCTCCAGCGGGTTGCGCCCGCGGGTCGGCTTGAGCCCGAAGAGGCCGCAGCACGACGCCGGGATGCGGATCGAGCCGCCGCCGTCGTTGCCGTGCGCCGCGGGCACCATGCCGGAGGCGACCGCCGCGGCCGAGCCGCCGCTGGAGCCGCCGGGCGTGCGCGTCGTGTCCCACGGGTTGCGCGTCGGGCCGAAGAGCGCGGGCTCCGTCGTCGGTACCAGGCCGAACTCCGGCGTGTTCGTCTTGCCCAGCACGATCAGCCCGGCTCGCTTGTGGCGAGCGACGAGCTCGCTGTCGGCGGGGGCGACGTAGTCGCGCAGGAAGCGCGAGCCGGACGTCAGGCGCGCGCCACCATACGCCGCCGTCAGGTCCTTGAGCAAGAACGGCACGCCCGTGAACGAGCCCTCGGGCAGCGGGCCGCAGGCGGCGGCGCGCGCCAGATCGTACATCGGCGTGACGACCGCGTTGAGCTTGGGGTTCACGCGCTCGATGCGCGCGATCGCCGCCTCGACGAGCTCGATCGGCTTCACTTCCTTGCGCCGGACCAGCTCGGCCTGCGCCATCGCATCGAGGTGGGCTAGGCTCTCCATCGCCCATGTACTGTAACGAGACCAAATCCAATGAGTCCATCGGCCATGGCCTTGGCCCCAGGCCCTCGTCATTGCCCTTGGCCCTTGGCCCCTGGCCCTTGTCCCTCCGCCTTGACCCATGAGCCCTGACCCCTTTCGTCGCCCTTGGCCGCTGGGCCCTTGGCCCTCTACAATGCCCCCACTGTGCCTACCCCGCAGATCGATTGGGACGCCGTCACGCAGGAGGCGACCGACCTCCTCTGCCGCTACATCGCGATCGATACGTCGAACCCGCCCGGCAACGAAGCGCCCGCGGCGCACTTCCTCGCCGGCATCTTGCGCGCGAGCGGCATCGATGACATCACGTTCTACGACGCCTCGGACGCGAGCTCGCCCGGCCGGCTCAACATGCGCGCGGTGCTCCATGGCGACGGGTCGAAGCGGCCGTTCGTGCTGCTCAACCACACCGACGTCGTGCCCGTCGAGCGCGAGGGCTGGGACGAGGACCCGTTCGCCGGGCTGATTAAGGACGGCGTGATCTGGGGCCGCGGCGCGCTCGACATGAAGGGCATGGGCGTGATGGAGCTGATCGTCACGCTGCTCATGAAGCGCCACGACATCCCGCACGCGCGCGACATCGTCTTCCTCGCCTGCGCCGACGAGGAGGCGGGCAGCGCCTACGGCGTCGAGTGGCTGGCGTTACACCACCCGGAGACGCTCGACGGCGAGTACGTGATCAACGAGGGCGGCTGGGGCACCACCGAGGTGATGGGCGTGCGCCGGCCCGCGTTCAACTGCTCGGTGAGCGAGAAGGGGCCGTTCTGGGTCAGGCTGATCACCGAAGGCCGGCCCGGCCACGGCTCCGTCCCGCACGACAACAACGCCCTCGACCGGCTGGTGCGCGCGCTGGGCCGCGTGCTCGAGTGGCAGCGCCCGCGCGCGATCGTGCCGGAGCTCATCGAGTACTTCGACCTCGCGCACCGCGCCGGCTTCATGAAAGACGAGCCGACCGAAGAGAACATCAAACGCATCGGCGACACGAATCCGATCATCCGCGCGATCACGAGCAACACCGTCTCGCTCACGACCGCGCGCGCGGGCGTGAAGCACAACGTCATCCCCGCCACCGCGGAAGCGACGCTCGACTGCCGGCTGCTGCCGAGCGCCGACTCGCAGGCCTTCCTGGCCGAGCTGCGCCGCGTGATCGATGACGACAAGGTGCGCATCGAGACCGTCCTAGACTCCAGCACGCCGCCGTCGCCCTCCAACACGGAGCTGATGCGCTGCGTCGAGCAGGTCGTGCGCGATCACGTCGAGGACGCCGTCGTGCTGCCGAGCGTCTCGGCGGGCTTCACCGACTCGCGCGTCTTCCGCCGCCTCGGCACGACGGCTTACGGCTTCATCCCGGTGCTGCTGGAGCCCGCGGAGGCGGCGGCGATCCACGGCCACAACGAGCGCCTCTCGATCGAGAACCTCCGCCTCGGCTGCCAGATGCTCTTCGAGCTAACGCGGCGGATGTGCGAGTAACTGCATTGTCATTCCAAGCGAAGCGAGGAATCTGATCCCTCGAGAATTTCGCCTGCATGTTAACCGCGGCCAGATTCTCGGTAGCCACGACCGCAATCAAGAGGGAAACGGACCTCGCCGCGTGGTGGCTAGCTATTGATATCCTGCTGCTGCACGATCCGTAACGGAATGGGGAAGGCGCCACTATTCAGCAGCTTGCTCAGGTTGCGCGCGTCGTTCAGACTCAGGCCGGTGATGTCGCCGCTGCTCGTGATCTTGCTCTGGACGCTCGGCGCAATCGTGTGGCCATCGTCGCCTTTGATTGGCTCGCCGTCCAGGAAAACTGCGAGCGGGAGCTTCTTCTGCGAGAGACGCTCCGTCACTTCGCCGGAGATCTTCGCGCCGTCGCTGTTCATGTTGAAGAGCAGAATTGGCTTGCCCGTGATCGGCTCGTCCGCAACCGCCGTGTCCGCCTTGAGGTACTTGCCGGTGAACGCCGTCGGCACGCCATTTAGATCACCCTTCGCCGGCTGCCAGACGATCTGATCGCGGCTGATGCCTGCACCACTGTTGGTCCAGGCCGTGTATGTTATCGAGCCACCGCCAGTCACGACAATGTTGCCTTGCGCGTCCCGCACCGGGCCGCAGCTCTGCTGCTGGTACTGTACGGTACCGCCCTGAACGAGCGCGACGTTGCCACCGGCGTCCGTCAACGGCTCACAGAACTCGAGCAGTGCGATCCGGCCGATCAGGTTGAACGCGTCGTCTGATTCTGAGCCCGGAATCTCCACCACGATTTGGTTCGGCCCGCTGCGCGACACTTTAGCGTCAGCCGCACCAAAGAACTCAAGCCGTTTCTCGATTATGTCCCGCGCCTCGTCCAGGGCGGCATCCATGTTCGCGACACTCGCACCCTGCTCTGGCTCAAGAACTATCCGCGTGCGCGGTCCTGAGATTGAGCTGCCGTCGCCACAGGACACAACGAACGCGACCAGAAACAGAGATACCGTTAGCTGGATCCTCATCGGGTGGTGCCTCCGAGTCGCGGCGATTATAGCATGTCATTCCGAGCGGCTAGTCCGCCGTCAGGCGGACGACAGCGAGGAATCTCGTCCCGCCAGAAGAACGCGTATCCTGCCCATCAATCACATATCCGCTAATCCGTTGCTCATCCGCTGACAGCGACAGCCACCCCTTCGAGATCCTGCGCTGCTCGCGTACACTAGCCAGATCGCCTTCAGGGAAGGCGCGCACCTTACAAAGCGATTCAGGGGAGGCCGGGGCGAAACAATCAAGAAAAATCGCTCGGTTTAGATTCAAAAGGGCCATTTATTTTCGATGTTTCGTCAATCAATCAAGACCGCGGCAGCCGATCCGCCACCAGCGGGAGCGGCGGGAACGAGGCGTGCGGCCCCGTCTGGTACCAGTACGCCGTCGATGAGTAGTCGTGCGAGAGGTGGTTGGCGTGGCCGTGCTCGATCGTCACGCGGATCGACTCCCGGAAGTGCACCGGGTCTTCGATGTGGAAGCGGTACATCGAGTGCTTGCCCGCCCACGGCCAGCCGGGCAGGCCGGACGTAAGCGGCAGCCCGTGGTACGGCGCGCAAAACTCCTGCTGCGGGCTCCACGCCGTGCCGAAGTAGTCCTCGGTGCCGGTGCCGTGCAGCGTGGGCGACGTGTCGCCGTCGATGTAGATCATGTCGTCGCCTTCGCCGTACCAGTCGTCGGCGCCGCGCGCGAAGCAATCGACGTTGAGGTTGCAACCAACGTAGTGGCCACGTCCGCGCGCTTCGAGGATGACGTAGTTGCCTTCGCCCGTCGTGTTCGGCGTGGTGAACACCTCCGCGCGGTACGCGGGATCTTCGCCGAAGCGGCGCAAGCCTGCCCTGAGCGAAGCCGAAGGGTCGCTCCAGCCGCCCGTCGGGTTCTCGCGACGCCACTGCGCGTGGAAGCAGGCCGCGTTCTCGAGCGGCTGATCGTACTCCTCGTAATCGACGTAGAAGTAGGCCATGACGCGGCGCTCGCCTTCGTTCGTCAGCTCGATGCGCGCGCCGGTGGCGAAGGGCATCGGGAAGAAGCAGTTCCAGCCACGGCCGTCGCGCGGGCTCATCGTGAGCGGCAGCGACGTGAGCTCCTTCGTGACGCCGTGCCCCATGCCGAAGAAGTCGCCCGCAGGAACCTCCACGCAGGGCGTCGATGCGCCGTCCCAGTACATGCGCAGCACGCTGCGCCGTGGCCACGCCTCTTCGCGCGAGCCGAGCGTCATCCAGACGTGCCGGACGCAGCCGGGCCCATCGATCTGCGCCAGCGTGCGCGTCTCGCCGGGCTGCATGAGCCAGAAGTCGGCGTTGCCGCCGGACGTATCGTATGACGACGCGCGACGCCGCCGCGCGTCGCGCAGGAACGGCAGGCCGGAGAGCGAGGATGCGCCGATCATGCCAGCGCGCGCTGGAGCTGCGCCAGGTGGTTATCGTCGTGCGACGCGACGCCGGCCGTCCACACCACGAACGTGATGCGGCCGTGCTCGGGATGGACGCTCGTGCGCTGCCACTGCTCCGGCGACAGCTTGTCGAGCAGCGCGAGCACCTCCGCGCGCCGGCGTCGGAACGCCGCCAGCGCCTCCGCTGCGTCATTCCGGTCGTACTGCCGCTCCTCGCGCCAGCGGTCGGGATCGAGCGGGAACGGCACGGCGCCACCGATACCCCAGGCGTCGAGGTCCTTCGGCTGCGCGCCGACGACGAACACCTTCGGGTTGTCGTCCGCGAGCATGAGGTGGTAGCGCAGGATGCACAGCTCTTCGATGTCGCGCAGGTGGCAGATCACGTCCTTCGCAGACCAGCCGTCGCTTCCCCGCCGAGAATACGCCACGTCGTCGCGGCCGCGGATCGCCTCCGCCAGCTCGTCCGCCGTCTTCGCGAGCCGGGCGAGCCGGTCCGCGAGCAGTTGCTTGTACTCGTCTCGCGATGCCATGCAGCTACCTCGCGGATCGAGACGCTGCGCGCAGCTCGTCCCAGTGGCGCTCCCACCGCGCGCGCATCTCCGCTTCCGACATGCCGGAGTCGTAGCCAGGCGATGTGAGCGAGAGCACCCGCTCGACGCGGATGAGGACGATGGCGTGGATGCGCTCGTCTGCGCCTTCGATCCCGCTCCGGTAGACCGCCATCGCTTGCTCGAACTGCGGCCCTTCGTTCAGGATCGTTGCGCGCCGCTGGAACCGATACCCTTTGCGCAGCGTCTGATCGACGATGTTGATATCGATCGCCGGGTTCGCCCGCAGGTTGCGCATCGTGTTCGGCGAGCGGAAGTCCGCGAACATGAGGTGATCGCCGTCCAAGACGCGGACCGAGCCCTTGGGCGAGAGGTTCGGCGTTCCGTCCGGCGAGACGGTCGCCACGAAGGCGAGCCGCTGCTCTCGCACGACGCGCTGCGTGTCTTCGGTGAGAACACCCACGTGGGCTAGTCTACCGCGACGAGAACCTCGCCGTTCTCTTCCTTGATCTCGTAGGTGGGAATGGAGCGTTTCATGAAGGCGGGAAGGCTGGCGTCGTAGAGCATCTTGAGCCACATGGGGTGGGTGACCCAGTTCGCGACGCAACCGTCGGTGACGTCGAACTTCGTGCCGTGCCAGGGGCATTCGAGCAACGTCCCCTCCACCTTGCCCTTACCCAGGTTCGCGAACATGTGCGAGCAGCGACCGCCCACGGCGAAGAGCTGGCCGCCCACCAGCCGGCCGACCGCCACCAGCTTGCCGCGCGCCTTCACCGAACGGACAGAGCCCTCGGCCAGCTCATCGGAGCGGCAGACGGACACGAAGACGTAGGCGGTCGACTCCTTGCCCTTGGGGGCTTCAGTCTTCCTGGCTTCGACGACCAAGGCCGGCTCCTCCCGTTTGTGCTAGGAGCGAAGATACCAGATGATGAACGCATCAAACAAGAACCCTTGGCCGGAAGCGCGTCGTGGAGCAAGTAGAGGGCAAGGTAGCAAGCGCGCCGCAGCAGCGGGCGTTATCGGTGCCCGCCGTCCCCTGGCATCTGATTCGTAGCCTGAGCGCCCGCCGGGAGCTTATCACCGTCGCCGGGCTTGGTCTAGCGGTTGGCTTTGGCCTTCTGGCGAGGCTTCCCCACCTCTTGGGCGCCGGCTTCCCCATCAACGACGGCGGGATGTTCTACGCCATGGTCCGCGACCTCCAAGCATCGCACTACGTGCTTCCGGCCCACACCTCGTACAACTCCTACTCGATTTCCTTCGCCTATCCGCCGTTCCCCTTCTATCTGGCGGCTGTAATCGATGACCTTACACCGCTGAGCCTCACCGATGTATTTCTATTCCTGCCGCTCGTAGCGAACCTGCTAACGATTGTGGCGGTGTACTACCTGGCGCGACGGCTGCTGGGCTCGCGCACCGTGGCGCCGGAGCTCGCGGCCATCATCTTCGCGCTGCTGCCGCGCGGCTATCGCTGGCTGATCATGGGAGGCGGCCTCACACGATCGCTCGCGCTGCTGTTCGCGCTCGTCGCACTGTACCAGGCGTACCTCGTCTTCCGGGAGCGAAAGCGGAGTCATCTCATCACGGCCATCGTATTCGCTGCGCTTACGGTGCTCAGCCATCCTGAAGTGGCCTACTATCTCTTGTTCAGCTTCGGCGTTCTGCTCGTCTGCTACGGGCTGCGCCGTCAATCGCTGATCGATTCAGCCATCATGTTCGCCGCCGTCTTAGTTGTCACCGCGCCGTGGTGGGCGTCCGCTCTCGCGCGCGACGGCTTTGCGCCCTTCCACTCGGCATCGCGGACGGGCGGCCAGTCGTGGGATACCTGGCACGCCTTCTTCTACTGGGACTTCACCGAGCTGTCCATGCTGAACTGGCCCGCCGTGCTCGCGGTGCTGGGCGCCGTCATCTGCATCTCGCAGGGAAAATTCTTCCTGCCAGCGTGGCTGGCGGTGTCGGTGGTGCTGGAGCCGCGCAGCGGCCCCACGTACGCCACGATCCCGATCGCCATGCTTTCGGCGCTGGCGATCAGCCGGTTCGTTCTGCCGCTCGCGCAGCGGCCCGTAGTCCCTCCTACCAACGGCGCCGGCGCGCTCGAGCCAAGGCCGAACACCGGATGGCCTGCCTTCATGGCACGCTGGGAGCCGGCCGTGGCCACGATCCGATTGGCACTGCCCATGGCATCCGTCGGCTTACTGCTCTTCTTCTTCGGCTTCCTCTCTGTGCGCGAGGTACTGCTGCCGGATCCTCTCCTCACAGGGCTGACCCGTGACGACAGGGCGGCCTTCCAGTGGGTGCACGACAAGACACCCGCGGGGAGCACGTTCGCGATCGTAACGGGCGATTACAATCCGTTCAGCGACAAGGTATCGGAGTGGTTTCCCGCGCTTACAAAGGGACAAAGCGTCGCGACGGTGCAGGGCTTCGAGTGGCTCGGCGATGACAACTACTACCGCCAGTGGGACAACTTCGGCTCTCTCCAAGGCTGCCAGGACGTGTATTGCCTGGATTCTTGGATGGCCGCGAGCCGGCTGACGGCGAAGTACGTGTACGTAGCGAACGACTGTTGTCCGGATCTCGAACTGTCGTTGCGATCCTCGCGCAACTACACCCTCGAGTACAGCGGGCCGGCGGCGGCGATCTTCCTCAGGCGGGGAGACGCGCTGACTACGGCTTCAGCCAGCGCCGGAGGCGGCGCGCCTCCCGGCGCGACTCCGCAGCCTGGCGGCTGAGCTCGATTAGCGCCTCGGGCCGCGCCTACCCTCCCTCGCTTCGAGAGCTGCCTTCGCAAGCTGAGCATCCTCCAGCGTCGGTCCGATGATGTCGAGCGCGCTCTCGACATCGCTCTGCTTGACGAAGAGATCGAAGTTGTTGGCGGCGGGCATGAGCGGCCGGCCCCAATCGACCGAAAGAAAGTTCATGTTCTTGATCATCGCTGCGATGCCGTTGCTCTCAAGCAGCCCGCGCATCATCTCGGCCTCCGGCTCGCCCAGCCCGGCCGCGAGTTTCACGACCTCATCGTCGCTATAGAAGAAGCTGTGCAGCCACTTGAACATCGAAACGTCCTACAGCACCACGAGGTTGTTGCGGTGCACCAGCTCCGCGCCGTATTCGTGGCCGAGCCTCTCTTCTATACGATCCGAGCGCAGACCGCGGATGGCGGCGGCGTCTTCATGGCCGTAGTTGGTGATGCCGATGGCGAGACGGCGGCCCGCCTCGTCGTAGATCGAGACGGCGTCGCCACGCGCGAACGGCCCGGCGACCTCGCGCACGCCCGCCGGGAGCAGGCTCTTCCCCTGCGACGTGAGCGCCTTCGCTGCGCCGGCATCGACGACGATCTTGCCGCGCGCCGAGAGCCCGGCCAGCATCCAGCGCTTCCGGCTCTCGACGCGATCGCCTGTTGCGGGAAAGAGCGTGCCCAGCTCGTCGCCGCGCGCGAGGCGTTCGAGCGCGTCCCGCTCGCGCCCGTCTGCGATGACGACGGCGGCGCCGCCGGCGGTCGCGAGCCGGGCGGCCTGCAGTTTCGTGATCATGCCGCCCACACCGTGCTCCGTCTCTGTATCGCCGGCCAGCTGCTCGATCTCTGGCGTGATGCGCTCGACTCGCGCGATGAGCTGCGCGTTCGGGTCGCGTCGCGGGTCCGCGGTATGGAGGCCGCCGGTGTCCGTGAGGAGCACGAGGAGGTCCGCATCGAGCAGGTTCGCGACGAGCGCCGACAGGTTGTCATTGTCTCCGAAGTGCGAGTCGGCGATCTCGTCGACCGCGACGACGTCGTTCTCGTTCACGATGGGGAGCGCGCGCAGCTCAAGGAGCGCCAGCAGCGTGTTGCGCGCGTTCAGGTAGCCGACGCGGTCGGCGAGGTCGCGGCGCGTGAGGAGCGTCTGCGCAATAACGATCTCGTGCGCGCGGAAGAGCTGGTCGTACGTCTGCATCAGGTGGCTTTGGCCGACGGCGGCCAGCACCTGGCGGAACGGCATGTCTTTGCGCTGGCGGTCCTTGGCCAAGCTGAGCCGCTCGCGCCCGGCCGCGATGGCGCCCGAGCTGACGATGACGACTTCGACGCCCCGGCCGTGGAGCGCCGCGACCTGCCGTGCCAGCTCCGCCATCACGTTGCTATCGAGCCGCTCGCCGGCGCCGGTGAGCAGCCCCGTCCCGAACTTCGCGACGATGCGGCGGTAGGCGCGCCCGGGCGCGGCTGCCTGCTGCTTCGTGTTCTCTCGCACCTTTTTCGGAGCCATTGGACGCAGTATACAAGGGACATCCCTAAGTCCTGGACTTGGCCGCCGCCCCTCGCCATCGTGTACGCTGCTAACGATGCGTATCTTGCTGATCAACGGGCCGAACTTGAACTTGCTCGGCCAGCGCGAGCCCGAGATCTACGGCCGCCTCACGCTCAAGGAGATCGAGGCGCAGGTGTCGGAGCGAGCGAAAGCGCTGGGGGCCGACGTGCGCGCCTTTCAGTCGAACCACGAGGGCGACATCGTCGACTTCCTCCAGAAGGAGGGCCCCGGCGCGGACGGCATCATCATTAATGCCGGCGCGCTCACGCACTACGGCCTCTCCATTCGCGACGCGCTGATCTCGGTCGGCAAGCCTGCGATCGAGGTGCACATCTCGAACGTCCATGCGCGCGACTGGTACCGCCGCCGGTCGGTGATGGCCGACATCTGCACGGGCGTGATCGCCGGGCTGGGCTCCTACGGCTACATCGCCGCGCTCGAGGCGCTCGTCGAACAACCGCCGCCGCCGCGCAAGCCGACCCGACTGCGCGCCACGCAAGCGAGAAAGCGCCGATAACCCCATGAGCACCGCAGATCGGCTGAGCCACCTCCGCGAGAAGCTCAACGAGCAGAAGCTCGACGCGCTGTTCGTCTCGAGTCCGGAGTCGGCGAGCCCGGTGAACCGCCGCTACCTCTCCGGCTTCACGGGCACGAACGCATACCTCTTGATCACGCGAGACGACGCCGTCATCGGGACGGACTTCCGCTACTACGAGCAGGCGGAGCAACAGGCGCAGGGCTTTCGGCTCTACAAGACCGTCGGCGCGACGGACAAGTGGTTGCCGGGCCTGATCGATAGCCTGGGAGGCAAGCGTCTCGCGTTCGAGGCGTCCCACGTAACGTACCAGGGCTACCGCACGATACGGAAAGTCGTGCAGGACCTGCCCGAAGCGAAACGCCCCAAGCTCGTCGCGACGAACACTATCGTCGAGGGGCTTCGCACCGTGAAGGACGCCGAAGAGATCGCCGCGCTCCAGGCTGCCATCACCCTCGGCGACGAAGCGTTCGCGAGCGTCGCGCCCCGCATCGAGCCGGGCTGGACGGAGAAGCAGGTCGCTTGGGAGATCGAGAAGTACATCCGCGAGCACGGCGGCGACGGCCTTTCGTTCGACACGCTTGTGGGCGCGGGCGAGCGCGGCGCCATGCCGCACTGCTTCCCGACCGAGCGGAAGCTCAAGAAGGGCGAGGGCGTCGTGGTCGACATGGGCGTCGACATGGGCGGCTACATGTCAGACCTCACGCGCACGATCTTCCTGGGCAAGCCGGACGATCAGTTCAAGCGCATCTACGACATCGTGCTCGCCGCCCAGCAGACCGCCCAGGAGCTCGTCGAGGCGGGCATGACCGGCGAGTACGCGCACGGGCTGGCGCAGAACGTCATCGCGGAGGCGGGCCACGGCGAGCACTTCGGCCACGGGCTAGGCCACGGCGTCGGCCTGCAGATCCACGAAGCGCCCCGGCTCGGCCAGTCGTCGAAGGATGTGCTATCAGACAACATGGTCTTCACCATCGAGCCGGGGATCTACCTCACCGGCTGGGGCGGCGTCCGGATCGAGGATGTCGTCGTGCTGGAGAACGGCAAGGCGCGCGTGATGAGCCACGCGCCCAAGCTGACGACGGCGGGCAGCTAGCTCTCCTCCGCGGTGTCCATCTGCTATCGATCCCCTATGGACGCGACAACGCTTCGCGCAATGCAAGGACTGGCGCAGGAGGTTTGGCGGCTGGCGCCGGCTACCGTCAATGTAGATACCACCGTCGGCGAGATAGCCTGGACGTTCGCTCCGCCCCGAGACCCAGGCGAATCGCCGCTAAGATCGCGGCTGTGGCACAGCGGCGATCGCGTCGTCGGTTGGGGCGTCATCTTCCCGCCCACGATGCACCGCGTGACCGCGGATAGGATGGAGTTGAGCAAGGCGGGGCTCGTGTGGCAGGCGCATCCGGACCGGCCCGAGCTCTTAGATGACATCCTCGATTGGCTCGCGGCCGAAACACCTGGTGTCGCACGCCAGACATTTGCGCGCGCCGGCACCGCTGACGCCCGCAGGCGCATCGAGTCGCATGGCTACGCGCACCACTCGCCGGCGCCGTTCGATCTCATGAACATGCGCGACTTGCGCGAGATCGAGGAGCCGGCTCTGCCCGCGGGCTATCGACTCACGACGATGCGGGAAGTCGGAGCTATCGCGCCGCGTGTCGCCGTGCATCGCGCCGCGTGGGAGCCGTCGAGACTGACAGAGGAGAAATATGCCGCCGCGACGCGCACCTGGCCGTATCGCGACAACCTCGACTTCGTCGTTGAGGCGCCGGACGGAACGCTCGCCGCGTCCGCGCTCGGCTGGTACGACGAAGCGAACCGCGTCGGTGAGTTCGAGCCGGTCGGAACGCACCCCGACCACCGGCGGCTCGGCCTCGCGCGGGCGGTCTTGTTGTTCGGCATGCAGCGTTTTAGCGAGGCAGGCGCAACACACGCGATCGTCGGCTGTCGCGGCGACGACGGCTATCCCGTACCGAAGCTCGTCTATGAATCGATTGGCTTCCGCGAGCTCTCCCGCGACATGCCGTTCGTGCAAAGGTAGCAGCACGCCTGGGGGACGGCAGCCCGGTATGCTACTCTGTCTCAACACCCAACCAAGGAGCACCGATGATCAACGTCACCGACGCCCGTAAGGGCATCACCGTCGAAATGGACGGCAATCTCTACCAGGTCCTCGATTACGAGCACATCAAGATGGGCCGCGGCTCCGCCCAGGTGCGGCTGAGGCTGCGCGACGTGCGCGCCGGCCACACCGTCGATAAGTCATTCCAGGCCACCGCCAAGCTCGCCCGTGCGCGCGTCGAGCGATCGAAGGCGCAGTACCTCTACAAGGACGGCGACCTCTACTACTTCATGAACACGGAGACGTACGACCAGATCCCGCTCAACGCGAACCAGGTCGGTGAGGCGATCAACTACCTCTCAGAGAACATGGACTGCGAGCTGCTCGCGTTCGGCGACGAGCCGATCGGCGTGGAGCTGCCCGCGGCGGTGGTGCTCACCGTGGCCGAGACGGAGCCGGGCATCAAGGGCGACACCGCCTCGGGCGCGACGAAGCCTGCCAAGCTGGAGAGCGGCCTCATCGTCAACGTGCCGCTCTTCGTCAACCCAGGCGACCGGCTCAAGATCGATACGCGGTCGGGGGCGTACCTGGAGCGCGCTTGATCTAGCGCCTCGCGGTTCGATGCTCCGCGTTCGAGCCTCGGACTTCGAACAACGAGTTTCGAGAAGTTAGCACTTCCCTCGTTCCACCACCAACTCGCACGAGCTGGCAGGCATGATCTCCACAGAGCCGGCCTGGTAGAAGGGCGTCATGAACTGGCGCACCTTGTCTTCGTTCTCCGCCTCCAGGATCAGGTAGAAGGTGTGCTGTCCGTCGACGACGGCATCAGCGTGCATCGTGATGCCGAACTGCTGCGCGTTCTGCGGCGAGACGTGCTTGACGAGCGCCGGGCCCATCTCGGGATGCCCGGCCGGGCAGGTCTCGGCTGCGTGCTTGTGCTGAACGACGAACAGGGACATGACGCCTCCTTAGTCAACAATGCAGGCGCGGCAGAGCTGCACCTGCATTGTATCGGGACGCCAGCTAGGTAGTAGTCAGCTCGCCGAGCAGCCTGCACCGTACTCCCGCACGATGGCATTGATGTCGCCGCTGCGGATCATGCCGTCCGGCGACCCCAGGTTCCACACGTTCGGCCCAAGGTACGTGCGGTCGTACTTCGCGTCGTAGCCGGGACCGCCGACGTTCTTGCCGTAGTGGGACGCGACGGCGAGCACATCATCGATGCGGTCTAGCTGGTCGCCGGTCGGGTCCCACCAGTCCCACGGGTTGAGGAAATCGCGCCGGCCGCCCATCATCATGTTGATGCCTTGCTCGCGGGTGTCCGGACAGCCGTCGCCGTCCGTGTCGCCGGGATAGGCCTGTGGCGAGATGCAGTTGATCGTGAGTGTGTCGCTCGTTCCATCGTCTTCGACGTACTGGCTGTAACCCGCTGTGGCCAAGAACGTTTCGTTTGGGCCATGTACTATCGAAATCAAGCCGCTTGCGTCACAGGCAAAATCAAACGTGGCAAGCTTGCCCGTGTACGTCGTGCTGGGTGCGCCGATGGCCGTGCCGCAGCCGTCAACTGCGTACGTCTGCTGTACGGCATAGACTTCCTTCGTGCAGCCCGGCCAGGTGGCATGAGGGTACGCGACACTATACACTCCGCTGATCGCGAGCCAAACTTGTTCGAAGTCATATGGATGGGAACCGAGGCCGTCCAGATACGCCGTCAACGTGAACACGTGCCCCTGAGCAAACGAGCAGGTCACCGGCCCACCGCGCGTATCACAGTTGTCCCCCAGGTTGGGGCCAGTGCTGGCAATCGTGAAGTTCGGGCAATCCACGCCGGGCTGGCAGCCGTTCACGAAGGGCGTCGGCGTCGGCGTCAAGGTTGGCGTGTTCGTTGGCGTGGCGGTAGGACAGCCGTCCGTTGGGCAGGGCGTCGCGGTCAGCGTGGGCGTGAACGTTGCGGTCGGCTTCGCGAAGGCTACGACGACATCGGTCGGAGTATTGCGGTTCGTCGTCGTTCCATCACCTAGCTGGCCGTTGTTGTTCTGGCCCCAGCACTTGATGCCCCCCGTCGTAACCAGAGCGCAGGCGTAGCCATAAGCCGTGTCGATACTGGTCACGCCAGTCGAAAGTCCGGCAACGTCAACAGGCGTGAAGCTGTTCACATTGCTGCCATCACCTAGCTGGCCGTAGAAGTTGCCGCCCCAGCACTTCGCGCCACTCGTAGTGGTCGCGCAGGTGGATCCCCCTGCGGCAATTGCGCTCACGCCACTGGACAAGCCTGCGACATCGACTGGTGTAGGCCGGGTGGTCTGGGTCCCATCCCCCAGAGCGCCTCCAGCATTGATGCCCCAGCACTTTGCTCTGCCATCAGTTGTGACGGCGCACGTGTGGTCAGAGCCGGCGTTCGCCGCGCTTACTCCTGACGTCAATCCCGTCACCGCGACCGGAAGAGAGCGGAAATTCATCTGCGTTCCGTCGCCGAGTTGTCCATAATAGTTGTTGCCCCAGCACTTGATGCCGCCTGTGTCCAGGATGACACACGTGTGAGCGCTTCCTGCAGTCAGAGCCACTGCGGGAGCCCCAAGACCGGACACTTGTACCGGCGTGGAGCTATCAGTCGTCGTGCCATCTCCTAGTTCGCCGCTGCCGTTTTCCCCCCAGCAGCGAACGGATCCATCATTCAGCAATCCGCAGGCGTGGTCATAGCCAGCTGCAACCGCCAACACGCCGCTGGCAAGGCCGGAGACGTTCACCGGTGTGGAGCTGCCGTTGTTCGTGCCGTCCCCCAGCTGACCAAAGGAATTATCTCCCCAGCACTGCACACCACCTACGCCGGTAAGGACGCAAGCGTAATAGCTGGCTACGCTTATCGCGCTTACCCCGCTTGTCAGACCCGAAACATCAGCGGGCACAGCTCCATACGATGCACCCCAGCACTTCACGCCGCCAACGTCCGTGATCGCACATGAGGTTCCGCCTCCAGCGCTCACGGCTGTGAAGTTTGTCTCCGGATTCGCGGACGCATGATCCGCGCGGGAAAGCGGGCCGGCGACGAGCAGGACAGCCAACAGTAGAAGCGCAGCGCTCAGCACGAGCGCCGCACCTCGATGTGCTTTGAACCAACGACGAGTCATTCTTACCACCTCGCCCCCGTGCGGCAGCGTCGATGTCAGCCGCGAGGCGCCCTCAGTATCCGCCCGTTCCGATAGGCTGTCAACCTCCGGCAACGCGAGCATCGCCGCGCTCCTTGCCCCTCCCCTCCTCTCGGCGCGATACTGACCTCGCAATGCAGGTCTACGGCGTACGTCAGGTCGCGACCCACCTCCGCGAGCTGCTCGAGAGCGATCTCTTCCTGAGCGACCTCTGGATCAGCGGCGAGGTCTCGAATCTGCGCAAGTACCCCTCGGGCCACATCTACTTCTCCTTAAAGGAACCAGATGCGGCGCTGAGCTGCGTGCTCTTCAAATCGGCGAACGCCGGCTTTAAGTTCGTCGATGGCGACGCCGTCGTCGCGCACGGCCGGGTCTCGTTCTACGAGGTGCGCGGCGACCTGCAGTTCATCGTCGACTTCGTGCAGCCGGAGGGCGTCGGCGCGCTTCAGGCCGAGTTCGAGCGGCTGAAGGCCCGGCTCCAGGAAGAAGGGCTGTTCGATGAGGGGCGGAAACGGCCCCTGCCGCGCTTCCCGCGCAAGATCGGCGTTGTCACGTCCGAGGCAGGGGCGGTGTTCCACGACATCTGCCACGTGCTCGAGCGGCGCTGGCCGCTGGCCGAGA
>CAYQLM010000014.1:11086-43692 GCA_964418365.1 uncultured Dehalococcoidia bacterium | reverse complement strand
CGCGCGCCGCGCCGAACGTCGCGAGCACGCCGTCGCCCAGCAGCTTGCCATCGATGGCCGTCCCGCCGTTCGATGTGACCGCGCGGCGCAGCGCTTCGTCTAGCTCGCGCGCCTTGTCGCGAAACGCCGCGTCGCCGAGGCGCTCCGTGAGCGCCGTGGAGTCTGCGATGTCAGCGAACAGGATGATGGCGGTACCAGAGGGTTGCTCCGGAGCGGTTTTGCCCTCCCGCTCCTCGCCCAGGAACGCCTCGAGCGCGTCAACCGCATTGTCAGGCAGCCATGCGAAGGTCCGACCGTCGACCGTAGTCACGCGCGCGCCGGGGATCAGCGCCGCTACCTCGCGGGATAACTCAGCCGACGGGTGATTGCGAGCGACGATGACGAGCGTGGGGATCTTGACTCTGGGCAGAAGATCGGAGATGTCTTGGTCTGTCGTTTGCTGTTGGAGCAATCGAAGGGTGGCAGGCGTCATCGCCTCCGCCATAACGTCGGCAACTTGCCGGGCCAGCTCGGCGTCCGAATAGTCGACCATGCCCGTGGCCAGGTCCATCCTGTACTGCTCCCAGATCTCTTCAAGCATCGCCCTTTGGCTTTCCCTGGCTCGGATCTGCGGCAGCTGCCGATAGTCAACGCTGCGGGCGTAGGGATTCACGAGGGCAAGCTTGGAGACGCGTTCAGGATGCTGAACGGCGTAGGCGAACGCGGCCAGGCAGCTAGCAGTGCCGACCATGGCGCAGCGTCCAATATCGAGCGCTGCGAGAACGGCCTCCAGATCCAAGAGTCGAGGTTCCAAACGGAAGTCTTCTGTTCCTCTCTGGGAGAGACCTGTTCCCCGCGCATCGTAATTGATGAAGGTATGGGTTTCGGCCAGCCGCTCCGCCATCTTCCGGTACGGGGCGATCCGCCACCACGCCTCGACATGGTTCCAGAGTCCATGCGTGACCCTGACCAGTGGCGGCCCTGAGCCCACGACGGAGTAGGCGATGCTCACGCCGTCCTTGGTCTTCGCGTACTGAATGCGCGGCTCCATCAGCCTTCCTCCCGCCAGCGCACTTCGTACAACCGCACCGGGTCCTCGAAGCCCTTCGGCACGACCTCGCCGATGTCGGCGAACAGAAAGCCCTTGCCCGCCGCCAGCTCGCGCACCACGTTCGACGCGAGGATCTGCTCCGCCGACGCCTGATCGCAGATCCGCCGTGCGAGCTGTACGCTCGTCCCGAACAGGTCGCTCTCCTCCGCCACTGGCTCCCCGGCGTTCAGCCCGATATGCACCTGCAGGTCCGCGTCCTCGCGCGCGCCTACGGCTCGCTGGATCGCCACTGCGCACTCGAGCGCGCCGGACGCTGTCGGGAAGCTCGCCATGATACCGTCGCCGGTGTGCTTGATCTCGGACCCGCCCTGGGCCTTCAGCGCCTCGCGCACGATGGTGTTATGCGCCCGCACCAGCTCCTGCGCCTTCGCATCGCCGAGGCGCTGAGTGAGCACGGTGGACGATGTCAGATCGGTGAACAGGATCGTGACTACCGAAGCCGCCTGCAGGTCCTTTGCCGGAGCAGACGCCGCGCTGCCCTCGCTGAGGAATGCCAGCACCGTCTTCGCCGTTTCTTCCGGGTTCTCCCCAACTCCCCCTCCTTCCAACACAACGAGCCGGGCGTTCACGATGCCAGCCGCGATACGTCTCGCCGCATCAACACTCACCCGGCGGCTTGCTCGGTGGTGGACCACAAGCGTTTGCGACCGCACCTGCGCAAGAAGGTCGGTGACGTCGAAGCCGGCGGTCGCCTCCCGAGTCGCGCGAGCGGCTTCGAACGTAGCGCTCTCCCGAAGCGCGGCTGCATAACGACCCCCGTCCTCCCCTGCCGACCAACCCAAGAACATGAACGCTTCCAGCTCCGTGTAGAGGTGCCAGTCGCTGGCCGCAAGCTGCCAGAGCGCGCGGTCCTGCTCCGATCGGAAGAAGTCCTCGCCTCGCGCGGACGCGTCAAGAAGGGCGAGATGCGACACGCGCTCTGGATGACGTGCCGCGAAGGCGATCGCCACAGGCCCGGACTGGTTTATCGGGAGCAGTCCGAACCGGGGCAGACTGAGGGAGTCGACCACCCCTTCTAGGTCCAGCATCCGGGCCTCGAGGGAACAGTCTGTGGCACTACGGTCCGAATCTCCGAAGCCTCTATGGTCAAACCGGATGGTCATCCTGTCTGCCGCCAGGAGCTCAAAGTAGTGACGCGTCCGCAGATTCCGCCAGCCGACCAGTGCGCCGAAATAAGGCGCTGGCGGCATCATCACAAGAGGCGGCCCCTCACCCATCGTCCAGAAGGCGATATTCACTCCGTCGCTGGTCTTCGCGTACTGAATGCGTGGCTCCATGGCGGCCCCATCTTACACTCGACGCCAGCGGGTTCGCATCAGCTAGTGCTCGCGTGCGCTGTAATCCCTCCACGGTTCGTCTCGCCTGCGCACCGCTTCCTGGAAGCCTTCGCGCACGGCCAGCTCGCGCCACGCCTGGCCCTCCGGCGTGTGCCGCGCGATGCCGTCGAGAAACGTGCCGAGCATCTGCGTCGTGCGCAGCCCCATGTTCTCGTACGCCTGGTTGACGAGCAGCTTGTTCATCACGAGCTGGTTCACCGGCGTCGTCGCCAGCTTCTTCGCGAACGACTCCACTTCATCCGACAGCCGATCGGCTGGCACAGCTTTCGTGATCAGCCCGATGCGCTCCGCTTCGTTGCCATCGAGCGCCTCGCCGGTGAGCATGATGCGCTTCGCGTGCTCCAGGCCGAGCCGGTATACCCACATGCACGTCGTCGGCGTGCCCCAGATGCGCGACGGCGGGTAGCCGATGCGCGCCTCGTCCGCCATGAAGATCAGATCGGAGCACAGCGCGAGATCCGTCCCACCGCCGACGCACCAGCCGTGCACCTGCGCGATCACCGGCTTCGCCGAGTACCAGAGGCTCATGAACGATCGCACGTTCTCCGACATGCCGCGGAAGTCCGCGACGGGGTCCCAGGCGCCGCGCCGTTCCTGCGCCGCCACCTCCGCCCGCGGCGCCGACTGCAGGTCGTAGCCGGCGCAGAAGGCGCGCCCCGCCCCGCGCAGCACGATCACGTGGACCGCATCGTCCTGGTTGGCGCGCTGGACGGCGGCCTCCAGCGCGGCGGTGAGCTGGCGGTTGATGGCGTTCAGCCGCTCGGGCCGGTTCAGCGTGATGAACGCGAGCGCTTCGCGAACGGCGTAGTCGACGGGGCTCTCGGCCATGGCGGCCTCCTGCTGTGAGATCGGGGCCATCGTAGCATGGTGCCGCGCGCGGCCGCGCTGGGGCGGTTCGACAATTGCTCGAGTCGTGCCTGCCTTATACACTTTCCGGGCCGCCCGCGACTCACGCAGGCGGCTCTTCGCAAGGAAGCGCCCAGGCTGCAGGGATGCCCGTCTGAAAGAAGGGAGGCACGCGTCCCGAAGCGGGCTGGCGCCCCCACAGATCTTCCCATCATCAAGGCGGCGCGACGGATCCCAGTCGATGCCGCCGGCGAACCTGGACAAGGAGAGTCTCTTCGTGCGAAAGCGAATCATTGCAACCTTTGTCGCCATGAGCGCCGTCACGCTCATCGCGGCAACTATCGGCTGGAGCGCACATGCACACGCTGCCCCGGCAAAGGCTCCAGGCGCGGTTACATTTCTGGCTGACTGTGGACCAGACGGAACTATAGAGGTGTTGGTGAACTTCTCCAATAACGGCGAGTGGTCGTCGGCATTCCTGGTCGGGACGAACCAGGTGTTCATCCCGACAGCGTTCGGACCGTTCGTCGGGACGTTTACCGACCCGGCCGGCAACGTCTACCCGATCAATGAACCTGCGGCGTCCAAGGCCTCGCCGCAGAACGGGGCGCACATCCTCAACTGCTCGTTCCACCTCGATATCTCTAATGCCGGCGGCCACATCTTGGCCGATGGCTCAGCCACAGGCTATGTGACGCCTGTGCAACACTAGCCAGCCGGCTAGTCGTGCAACTTGCGAGAAGGGCCCGCGGTCTACGCGGGCTCCTTCTTCTCGCGTTAGGATAGCCCCGGCACGCCGGGGGATCGGCGGTTTTGCAAAACAAACTTCGTTCTGCTGAGTGCCGAGGGCTGACGGCTGGCCCGTCGCTTTGCTAGACTGCCACCGTAGGAAGTCCCCACGTTCACATGGAGGTAGAACATGAACCGCATCATCCGTTCGTCCCTGCGTCTCCTCGACCGGCTGGCTGAGCCGAAGACCGTCCATGCGCACTGCGACATCCCGTGCGGCATCTACGACCCGCACCTCGCGCAGATCGCCGCGCTGACTTGCATCCGCATGAACCAGCTCATCGAGGGGCTGGAGGCGATCGGCGGCCCGGGCGGCCCGCCGAGCAAAGCAGACCGCGACAAGTACGTCAACTCGCTGGCGCGCTACATCACGACGAAGGAAGAGCACGCCGAGCTGGTGAAGAAGGAAGTGCGCATCATCTGGGGCGACTACTTCAAGCCCGAGCATCTGGAGAAGCACAAGGACCTGCACGCGACGGTCTTCAACATCATGAAGCTCGGCTCCAAGGTGCGCCAGAACGTCGACCTGCAAGCGGCGCAGGACCTGCTGGCCGAGGTGCAGAAGTTCGCCGAGGCCTTCTGGGCGACGAAGGACGCGAAGACACAGCGCACGCCGTCACGGACGCCCGCCGGCGGCGAGCTGGTGGTGCCCGCCTAACAAACGTCATCGATGCTCGATAAGCTGCTGCCGTTCGCGCGCTACCACGTCGAAGGCGAGAGCATGACGCCATCGATCGTGCCCGGCGAGCGCGTGGTCGTGAACAAGGCGGCGTACTGGTTCGGCCGTCCGCGCGAGGGCGACCTCGTCGTCCTGCGCGACCCGCGCGATCGCCATCGACTGCTCATCAAGCGCATCGATGCGCCCGCTGGCGAGTCCGCCTGGCACGTGCGCGGCGCGAACGATGCGGCCAGTACAGACAGCCGCCACTTCGGTCCCGTCCCGCGTGAGCTGCTGATCGGCAAAGTCTGGTTCAGATATTGAGAATGTAGGGGCGTTCAATTGAACGCCCATGCTTGAGCCTGGCCTTCACGTTAGAAAAGGAAGCGAAGAAGGCCGGGCAGCGCCCGGCCTTCTGATTGCTACCGAGCAGGACTCTTAGAACGTGCCGGAAGCGTTCGCGTCGAGCGCGTCCGCCAGTCCGCGGCTGTCGACTCCGGAGGCGTCGCCCGCGCTCCACATCACCATCGTCATCAGCAGGTGATCGCCGCGCGCGAAGATGTACACCTCCATGGCGATGCCTGCCGCAAGGGGGTTGTCCCCCTCCGGTGCGCCGAAGGCGTCCATCAAGCCGCCGAAGTCCATCACCATGTGCATGCCCACGCCGCCGTCGCCCAGGCCGGAGCCATCGAGCACGCGCACGTCGCTGAACTCAAGGCCGAATTGCTCCGCGGCGCCTTGCAGGCTCTGGAGATCGCTGTCACTGATGTTCCCGAGCTGATCGAACCCGCCAAGCGCATTCAACTGGTCCAGCGCGTCCCGCGGCAGCGAGATCGCCGCGGACATCGCCATCGTGCCGAACGAGCCGCCCGCCATGTCGCCGCTCGTGAAGATGTTCGCCGCCATCCGCATCGGTCCGTACTGCGACGACGGGATGTTGTAACCGAAGTCGCCCAGCGGCATGAAGCCCGGCGGCAGGTCGCTGGAACTGAGCAGCACTGAGCTCAGCGCCGGATCGACGTCGGTCGATGACGGCGCGCCGCTCAGGCCGTTCAGCAGCTCGAACGGGTTGACCGTGTCGAGCAACGCGGACGCGGCGTCGCCGCTGCCCGAAGTTCCCCGCGAGCTCTGCTTGGTCGCGGCGGCCGTCGGCTGCGACGCGGAGGTGGTCGCGGTCGCCGGGGGCGCCTTTGTGCTCGTCGCCGGCTTCGGCGTCGATGTCTTGGTGGTCGGAGTCGTCTTGCTGCTGCTGCCGCAGGCGGCGGCCAGGAGCATCACGGGCAAGAGGAAGAGTGCGAGCTTACGCAAGGTACGGCCTCCCTTCGGGCGTGCGTTCATGCCCTATGAGTAATAGTCGGCTCCGGGAGGAAGGACTTTGGCGCCTAGATGTTGGTCGTCGCCTTCTTAATGAAGGGCGGGAAGAGAGACTCCAGTTCGAGGCGGATGGGATCGTCCTTGGGAAGGTAGGGACTGAAGTCGCCCGTCGGCTCCGGCCGCTGACGGCTGCCGGCCTTGCCCGATTCCTTAATCTTGTCCTGCAGGAGCATCAGTCCCTGCAGGAGCGATTCGGGGCGCGGCGGGCAGCCGGGCACGTAGACATCGACCGGCACGATGAGGTTCACGCCGGGCATGGTGCTGTAACCGAAGGCGAACGGCCCGCCCATCGTCGCGCAACCGCCGAATGCGATCACCCAGCGCGGCTCCGCCATCTGCAGGAAGACGCGGCGCACCGCGGGACCCATCTTCCACGTGACGGTGCCCGCGACGATCATCAGATCGGCCTGACGGGGCGAGGCGCGAAAGACCTCGGCCCCGAAACGAGCGATGTCGTATCGAGAGGTCGCTGTCGCGATCATCTCGATAGCGCAGCAGGCGAGGCCGAACATCACCGGCCAGAGTGAGGAGCTGCGCGCCCAGTTGAGGACGGATTCGACCGAGCCGAGGAGCAGGTTGCCGCTCAGCTCCTGCTCGATATCCAGCCCCTCCATACGCAGATCGGTGCTGGCGCCGGCCATCGGGAACAGGGAGGCGGCTTCGGGGACGACCATAGTGCAAACCTGCGCTTATGTGATGGATGCTCTCGCTGGCATTGTAGGCAGGGCGGCCTGACGGCGCAAACGAAGCTGGATCGGCCTTCCGGCGCGGTCGGTATCCTGTAAAGTAAACTTTTTACAGCCATTTGACACCGTTGCCATAGGCTGGCGACACCCAGCGCCCATACTGGGGCTGACCTTCTACGGCGGGGTTCGTTCAGGAACACCGGTTTGCTGCTTGGAGAACGGTCGGGACTGGCCGTCTTCTCCTAGCGTGGTGGCAGGGGAGCACGGGCCTTCGAGCAGGGATGCCTCCGAAGGACCCAACGTTACGTCTGGACGAGGGGGGGCGTTGGGATTACTGGAAGGCGCAGTCTATGTTCGAGAGACGCCTCGAACGATCTGCCCAATCGACTGCGTGCAAACGCGTGGGGTGACCCGATGAGGCAGCGTTCCCCGAATACGCTGCGGGGAATCCGTGTACGTCTGCGATGGGTGGCGTATGCCATGCCACTGGCGGCCCTCCTGGCCGTCGCCACTGCGCTCTGGCTTTCGGGCCCCGCTGGCGGAACCGTGTCTGCTCAGCAGCCGACGGACACGCCCACGCCCACGACACTCGTCTTCGTCCAGCCGCCGGCCCAGGCCGTGACGGCGGGAAGCAACGTCGTCGTGGAAATTCGCGTCAGCAACGTCACCGGACTGGGCGCGTACGAGTTCGAGCTCTCGTATTTTGGGAATGCGCTCAGCTTCGTCAGCGTCACCAACGGCCCATTCCTCGGCAGCACCGGGCGCAGCGTCTTCTGCCTGAGTCCGCAGACCGACGTCGGCACGCTCCGCTTCGGCTGCGTCACGCTCGGCGGAGGGGTAGAGCCCTCTGGGAGCGGACTCCTCGCAACGGTCACCCTGAGCGCCGCCGACTGCTCGATAACCAGCCCGCTCGACCTGCCAGTGGCCAGCCTGAGTAACTCGCTGGGCAGCGATATCCCTGCGGGCGCTCAGAGCGGCTCAGTGACGATCAGCGGCGGCTCCGCCGACTGTCCGACGCCGACGGCTACGTTTACGCCCACCGAAACGCCCACGGGCGGCCCCACGGTCACGTTCACCCCGACCCCTGCGGGAGCCACGGCCACGCCCGTGCCTAACCAGTGTGGCCTGCTGGGAACGACGGTCTGCGTGCTGCCGCCGACGCAGGGCATAGCGGACGGCGATCTGGTGAACCTGCAGATCGCCGTGGACGGCGTGACGGACTTCGGTGGCTTCCAGTTCGTGCTCGACTTCGACAGTGTGCTGCTGGCGCCGGTGGCGGTCAGCTATGGGCCCTTCCCCGGCAGCACCGGACGATCTGTCTTTTGCCTCTCGACGCTGGAAACAACGCGTGTCCAGATGGCGTGCACCACGTTAGGCAGCACGTTACCGGGCCCGGATGGAAACGGTGTGATCGGCGTGGTCACGCTGCAAGCGCTTAACTTTGTCGCTGGCACCTCGCCGGCGCATCTGGTCGGCATCCTGTTGGGTGATACACACGGCAATGCACTCCCCGTTGATAACGTCGTCGATGCGAGTGTCGTCGTGCTGGGCCCGCCCACGCCGACGATTACGCAGACTCCAACAGCCACCGTACCGACGTCAACACCCACGGACACGCCGACGCAGACTGACACACCGACCCAGACCGACACGCCCACCCCGTGTCCGACCGTCTGCCCGCCGACGGAGACACCGACAGACACGTACACGCCGACAGATACTTTCACGCCGACGCTCACGCGCACAGCGACGAACACGAGCACGCCCAGCCCCACCCGCACGTCGACGCCGACGCCTACGCCCGGCCCGTGCGCGCCCGCCAGCGGGCTCACCGTTTGCGTGCAGCCGTCGACACAAAGCTTTGCCCGGGGGTCGGACACCACGGTCAACATTGGCATCGATAGCTCGCCGATGTTGGGCGCCTTCCAATTCACCCTGGTGTCCGACCCCGCTGTTCTCAGCTACAACGGCATCATCGTCGGCCCGTTCCTCGGTAGGACCGGACGCACCGTCGCCTGTACCGCGCCCGTTTCGCTGCCAGGCTCGCTGACCTTGGTCTGTGACACGCTGGGCCCATCGCCTGCAGGGCCCACCGGAGCTGGCGTGCTGGCGAGCGTGACCTTGCACGGAAACGCCGCTGGCACCAGCGCGCTGTCACTGCAGAACGTGACGCTTGGCGGGATCGATGGGACAGAGCTGACCGCACCCACGACGGTGGACGGCTCCGCGGTCGTATTCGAACCGCCGACGCCCACGATCACCTTCACCCCCACGATCACCCTGACGCCCACGATCACCCTGACGCCCACGATCACGCTGACACCGACAGACACCGACACGCCCACGCCGTGTCCCACGGAAGGATGTCCGACCGCCACGGACACCCCGACGCGAACGATCACGCCCACGCCTTCGAACACGGCGACGCGCACGGTGACGCCCACGCCATCGCCAACGCTGGGCCCGCTCACCCTCCGCGTGCAGCCGGTGTCCCAGACGATCGATGCGGGGTTCTTCATGTCGGTGCAGGTCTATATCGATGGCGCGCAGGACCTGGGTGCGTTTGCATTCACGCTCAGCTACGACCAGGCTCTGCTCGTATTGCAGCCGCCGCCCCCATATCCTACGCCCACCGCCACGCCCTTCCTGGGCATCACGGGCAGAGGCGCGGCGTGCTTGCCGCCCAGCGTTGGGGTAGGCGCCGCCACGTATATCTGCACCTCGCTCGGCTCGTCTCCGGCGGGCCCTCAGGGCAGCGGTGCGCTGGTCGAAGCGAAGTTCCAGGCGATGCTGGGCGGGACTTCCCTGTTGCATCTCTCGGGCGTCGTGGTGACGAACGTCTCCGCCATCATCCAAACGCCTGTTATTGTGCAGGACGGTTCCATCACCATCCTCGGGCCGACGCCCACCTTCACTCCGACCAACTCGCCGACGATCACGTCGACGCCAACGCGCACGCCGACGGTGACGCCCACGCGCACGTCGACGCTGACTGCGACCGCGACAGCGACGCGCACGCCGACGCGTACATCGACGCCGACGCGCACGCCGTTTCCGACGCTAACGGCGACACCGACGCGGACGCCCACGCGAACGGCGACGCCGACCGCGACACGGACGTTCACGCCCACCCCGACGTTCACGGCTACCGCAACGGCGACGCGCACCCGCACGCCGACCGCAACACCCACGGCGACGCGCACTCCGCTGCCAACCGCCACGCCGTATACTGGCCTCTGCGCCGATCTCGATGGTGACGGGTTCGTGCGTGTGTCCGACATCCTGTTTTCGGTCGCCGTGTACGGTCTGCCTGTTGCGGAGGCGGATTTCGATGGCAGTGGTACGGTGACCGTGAGCGACGTCCTCTACGTGGCGCACCGATACGGCGCGGCGTGCTGATGGTCCTTCTACGTTCGTTCGGCAGTGCTAGAATCATGCGGTGCGATCCATAAGATGGCTCGTCGCTTTTGCGCTGCTGTTCGGCGTTGCGTTGCTCGTCACCGGCCACAACGCGGGCGCGACGCCGGCAAGTCAGGGCCAGGTCTTGCCCATCTCGGTCACGGTCGATGTGGATACGACCGTTGGGCCGCAGCACGTGGTCTTTACCGGATGGATGCAGATCGAAACCGGCGAGCCCAGGGTTGAAAACGGTGTGCAAGTGATCGATCTCCAGGTGACCAAACTCCGCCTGATAGGTGCGAGCCAGATCGGCCGCCTTCACGTCGCATTGCAGGACGCGCTCACCTCGCGGGGAGAGGTGCTTTCGCTGCAGCCGGACGCGCAGTTCCCAGCCTCTAGCTACATCGACCTGTACCCCCAGATCGATGCGCCCGACAGCCCGATCGGCGCCCTCGTCTTTCACAATGACGTCGCGCTGCACCTGGTGCCTTGGAGCGGCGACCGCGAGGCTTCGATTGCCGCCTGGCCGCCTATGGGCACCGAGTACCGGCTGCAGCTCCCCAGCCCGACGGGAGACGAGCCGCGCTGCGTTCCCTTTGTTCAGCAAGGCGGACAGCCTTACGATCTAGGCCTGTGCGTCGCGGACGTGCGATTGGATATCCCTCCTGCGCTGCCGGCGTTCTCCGTCGGCCGAAACGGGCCCTCCAGGCTTCACCCGGCCGACCTGCTGGGCCCAGATCCGCCCAGCGTCGACGACCCCGGGCAGGCGCCCTTCGCACGTATCCAGTGCGCTTCTCTGGGGCTCACGGCCACAGGCTGCGACGACGGCTCGGATGGGACGCAAGACAATGCCGTCGGGCTCTCCTTCGGCCGGGACATGATGGGCCAGGGATCGCCGGCCGTCCGATTCTCGGTCGCGCCCGGCGCCGAAGGCCTGCCCGGCACCGCCATCCGGCTGCAGCACGACTGCCCGCCCAGCCAGCCCGGCTTGGCGCCGGAGGCCGAGTCGGACGTGTTCACCTCAACGCTCGATGGGATCGACGAGCTGCTCTTCGACGGCAACGGTCCGATCGGCACCTGCCCGGTGGCCTTCCCCCTCGGCCTGATCGAGGCCGCCACCGCGAGAGACAGCGTGGACGCCCTCGACCTGCACAATGCGTCCGTCGTGGACACCAACGGCGATGGCGTGCCCGACCAGCCGGTGTACTTCACGCTCGACGCCGAATCACCTTCGCTGGGCGCACTCGATTTCTCCGCGGGCGACATTCTCTCGACCGTTGACGGCAACTCGCCGGCGCTGTTCGCCTCGGCGGCACAGCTCGGTCTGCAACCCGGCGACGAGATCGAGGCATTCTGTTTGCAGGAGGATGGAGACCGCACATATGGCGCGGGAGATGTGATATACTTTGCGCTAACTCCCCGCTCGCCTAGCCTGGCGGCCGTCGGTGCCGGGCCGGGTGACATCCTTTCACCGGGAAGCCCGCCCCAGCTGGTGGTGCGTGGTGCCTCCCTGGGTCTGGCCGCCACCGACGCTCTGGGCTCGCTCTCATGCGAGACGGCACTGCCCGCTGTAGGAGTTCGCGGCGACGTGAACTGCGACGGAGCCGTTAACGAAATCGATGCTCAACTCGTTCTACAGTACGAGGCCCGCCTCACCTCGTCCCTTCCCTGCGCGGATCGGGCGGACACGAACGGTGACGGGTTGGCCAACAGCATCGACGCAATGCTCATCTTGCAACTCGAGGTAGGTCTCATAGATCGGCTGCCGTGATACAGAGGAGCGGGACGCTCTCCAGGATGCGCGGCATGACCGCTCAGGAGGAGGTCGAGACATGGCAATGAAGAGACAGCTGATCTGGGTGGCCAAACTGCTGCCGCTAGGCGCCGTCGCTGCTGCGGTCGCGCTCTTGCTCATCCTATCCGGCGGCGGAGGCAAGCACCCCGCTGAGGCGCACTCGCCCCACGCGGGCCTGGACTTCTCCATCGGTGTCGACACCAGCGGCGACAGCGTCGATGACTGCGACACCAGGGACTCGACGGTGAGCATTCCCAGCAAGTGCTCCGTGCCGCTCAGCGGGAACTTCACTGTTCGCTTGTACCTGAACGCCCTCGGCGGCATCGCCAGCTACCAGGGCTTCGATGCCCAGCTCAACTACTCTTCCCTAACCTCAGCGCACACTGCGGACACAGGGCCGAACAACGGCAACTGGCCTAACTGCGCCTTCCCTGGGTCCAACTTCGATGACCCGAACCACACGGAATCGTTCGGCTGCACGATCGGCATTTCGGCGCCGGTGTCCACCTATGTGGGCAGGATCGCCACGGCCGGCTTTACTTGCTCAGCCACCAACGGCTTCGGCACCATCACGATGGTGCACGGCCCCGGTTCGACGGACGTCTTGGAAGACCTCTCCACCGTTCACGCTGAAGGGACGGGCACTACCGAAACGCTTACCATCACCTGCGGCACGCCGCCCACTCCCACCCGCACGCCCACGCCGACGCCCACGCCCACGCGAACGCCCACGATCACACCGACGCCGACGATCTCGCCGACGCCGACGAACACGCCGACGCCGACCAACACGCCCACGGCGACGCCGCTGCCCAGCGACCAGCCCGACGTGACCGTGACGAAGACAGACTCGCCGGACCCGGTGGATGCGAACGGGACGCTGACGTACAGCCTGCTCGTCAAGAACCTGGGGCTACAAACAGCGACAGGGGTGCTGGCAGGCGACCAGCTGCCTTCCGGCGTGGTCTTCCTTTCGGCCAACTCCTCAGGCGCGGTCTGCGGCTACAACTCCGGGATGAACCTGGTGCTGTGCGCGCTCTACAACCCGCTTCCCCTGAACGGCCAGGTGAAGATCGTCATCCAGGTCACCGCGCCCACGCCGCTGGTGGACACGCGCATTAGCAACACCGCCAGCGTCGGTGCGGATAACGAGCCGTTCTTCAACCAGGGCAACAACATGGACATCGAGGAGACCGTGGTGCTGGCGCCGCGCGCCGACCTCACCCTCACCAAGGTCGACGAGGCGGACCCCGTCGACAGCGGCGCGACGCTGGTCTACGACCTCACGGTCGACAACATCGGCCCGCAAAAGGCGACCAATGTCATCATCAAGGAGAACCTGCCGGCCGGCAGCACGTTCCTCCCCGGCAGCAGCAGCCCCGAGTGCACCGCGCCGTTCGGCGCCCCCTTGCCCGACAGCGACATCGGCGAGCTGGACGTGCAATGTGACATGGGCGCGAGCTTCGTCGGCGAAGCGACGGTGCAGATCGCCCTTACGGCGCCGCTTTCGCGGCGTGACGCGATCATCGAGAACCGCGCGTTTGTTACCGGCGGGAACGAGCTGTTTGCGCAGACCGGCAACAACCTGGCCGTGCAGTACACCGCCGTGCTCGCTCCGCCGCCCGACGTCGCGATCGACAAGACCGGGCCGGCGACCGCGCGCCGCGTGAGCAAGTTCAGCTACGCGCTGAACGTGTCGAACATCGGCTACGGAGACGCGTTCAACGTCGGCGTGAGCGACACGGTGCCGCAGAACAGCATCAACGGCACGCCGCAGCCCATGACCATCCAGAGCATCAGCGGCGCCAGCTGCGGCACGCCGGTGAACAACCAGTTCAGCTGCACGATTGCGAAGCTGCCGGGCAGCACGGGCCTGGCGGTGATCACCGTCAACGTGCGCGCCCCGACCACGCTCGTCAACGTGCCGCTGACCAACCAGGCCTCAGTCTCCGTGCCGAGCGAGCCCGGGGAGAATACGCTCAATAACGGCGACAGCGTGGTGACCACCATCCAGGCCTGCTTCGATGTGAACGGCGATAGCTACGTAAGCACCGCGGACATCCTCACCGTGCGGAACCACTTCGGCGCGAGCGTTGGCAACCCGAATTACGATCTTTTGTACGATTTCGACGGAAATGGATCAATTACCATAGCGGATATCCTGTTTGTCGTCAACCACTACGGCGCGACCTGTCCGCCGTAAATATGTAGTATTTGGTGATCTTGACTTCCGAGGTCTTGACAAGGGATGAGAGTCGTGATATAGAAGAGACGCTGGTGTAGTTAGTCCCCAGATCCCCGCGTGACAATCGGATAGCTTTCTCCTAATCAATCGCCGTCCCCCGCCGGTTGATTGCAGACTGGCTTAGCGTTCGCAATGGCCCTCCACCTCGCCTGGGCCTCGAAAGGGGGGATGTCCACAACCGGAACGGGTACGCAAGGAGAATCAGTCAAATTGGGAAGTGAAACAACTTCTCGGTAGGAGGTCAAACAACGTGCAACTAAGTATTCGCAAGTCTCTTCTAGTGGGCCTGCCCATCGCGGTAGTCGCTCTTGCTCTGTTCGTGATGAGCATGGGCAACGGCGTGATGAAGGCTCACGCTGCTGTCGACCCGACCGTGAACTTCTCGATCAGCTCGCCGGGTTGTAGCAGCTCGGGCACCCCGACCGCCAAGTGCAACGTGAACAACGGCTCCACGTTCGTCGTGGCGTTCAACCTGCTCAGTCTGCCGTCCAACGTCGGCGGCAGCTACGCCGGCTATGACGCCAACATCACCTACACCGCGGGCCTGGCCACAGGAGCAGCCGCTCCCAAGGGTATCAGCCAGACCGGCGCGGGCAACTGGGATGAATGCGTGTTCAACGCGTCAGACTTCACCACAGCCGGTACAGTCGCCGCTGGGTGTGGTATCGGCATCGGCGCGCCGGAGTCGACAGACCTGGGCGCGCTGTTCCACGTCACCTTCACCTGCGTGACCGACAACTCGACCCAGACGATCGCGCTCCAACATGGCGATGGCAAGACCGACATCGTGGAAGGCCCGGCGCTCACCTCGCACAGCGAGGCGGCTGTGCCAGCGCACGAGGACCTGACCATCAACTGCGTGCCGCAGCCGACTGCCACGCCTGTTCCGCCGACAGCGACTCCTCCACCGCAGCCGCGTGTGGCGAAGAGCTGTGTTCCGTCCAAGGGATTTGGCCACGTCGGTCCCGCGGGATCGCTTTGCAACGACTTCCTCGTCCGCGAGGGTGCGAAGATTCCGCCCGTCCGGTGTGAGGACGCCAACAACGGCGTGACCATGAACGAGGGGATCAACATCCCGATCACCTCGCAAGATCCGAAGGGTCTTACCGGCTTCCAGCAGCTGGCCGCCTTCGAGTTCGAAGTCCGCTTCGACGCGAAGATGGTCTGCGTATCGATCTCGCCTGGCCCCGCATGGGGCGGCCTGAACGTGCTCTGCTCGTCGCTGGTGAGCAAGGGCATCGTCCGGTTCGGTTGCGTTTCGATCAAGAAGGGCAACAACCTGAACGGTTCTGTGCCCGCGCAGCCGCTGGCGATCATCAGGATTCGCCCGCAGCCGGAGATCTTCTCCCAGTTGCGTCCGAACCAGGACAACGGTATCCCGGTTCAGATCCTGAACCAGGGTTGCCAGCTTTCGGACGAGCAGGGCCACACGATCCCCATCTTCTCCTGCGAGGACGCGGACATCACGTTCCGTTACCTCGAGGGCGATGTGGACGGCCCCGACTGTGACGTCGACGTTCTCGACGCGCAGCAGGTCGCCTTCCGCTGGGGCGCCGTGAAGGGTACGCTGCTCTACAACTCGTTCATGGACCTGATGCCCTCCGGCCAGGTCAAGGGCGATGGCCGGATCGACATCCACGACCTCCAGTTCGTGTTTGGCCGGCTAAACAGCAATTGCCAGGTTCCGTGGCCGCCACAGCCTGCGGTAAACCCGAAGGCCTAAGCGAACCACAAGGAGAGTTCTTGGTAACCTGACCTAAGTAGCGGAGGTAACGAGTCTAACCGGTCAAGGAGTGACCACCTGGGGCGGGGGAGCGCTACGGGGCAACCCGTAGTGGCTCCCTCGCCCCTTGTCTTTCGCAGGTCGCTCCGGGCGGGTGAACGGCGATTGGGGGAGCTTGTCAGACGATTGGGGAGCTAGTCAGCGGAAGGAGTAGGAAGCGACGCGTTACACCTGGGCTGCCTCCGCCGTTTGCAAGTTGGAGGAGAAATCGATTGCCCACTAGCACCCCGCGGGCGTTCGCCAAACGCGTCGGTCTCCTAGTGTTTCTTACAGCAGCTTTGACAGCCACATTGATCTCAGCCAGGCCGGCTCGGGCGCAGTCACCTACGGAGGGGACCATCCGGCTGATCCCGGCCATGTCCGAGGTTCCAGGCGATGCCGGGCCATTCACGGTCTACATCGTCGCTCAGGACCTCAATCACACCGGCTCGATCTGCTACGACGACGATCGGGATGCCACGCCGGAGCGCTGTGTGCCGTCGGACGGCATCGCCGCCTTCCAGGTCAAAGTCGACTACGACCCGAAGATCCTTGCGGTGGGTACCGTGCAATCGGGCCCGGAGCTGTCCCGCTCAGGGCGCAGCTTCCAGTGCCTCCCGCCGGACGCCAAGCCGGGCAGCATCGCCTTTGGATGCCTCTCGCAGGGCGACACGGCAACGGGCGTTGGGGGGACGCTGACGCTGGCGTCCCTTGAGTTCATCCCGCGCGCCGATGGGCTGAGCCCGCTCGCATTGGACGCGGAGCTGGCTGGGCCATTGGGAGACCCGGTGACGGTATCGGTCGGCGGCGGCGCTGCGCGAGTGTCTGGAATCGTGACCGCGCCACCGACCGTTGAAAACGGCGCGTCTCCCGCACCCGGAGCATCATCGACACCACCCGAAACGGGCCCAACGCTGCCGCTGGGCGCGTCGCCCGAAACGCCAGCGACCACGACAACCACAACAACACCCTCGCCGGCGGGCACCGCGCGGCCGACGAGCCCGTCGTTACACGGATCAGATGGCCCGGGCGGCGGCAGCTCATTCGGAAGCGCCACGCTCTGGTCAATCATCATTGGGGGGACGATAGGAGCCGGCGGCCTGCTCACACTTGGTGCGATGGTCTGGCGGCAGCGCCAGCATCGCAGCCACGTTTGAGCTCGCTCGTCCATCTCGCACAGGTGGGGACACGCTGGAGGGGAGACCGGAGGTACAGGGAATGAAGCTGCTACGAGGGTTCACATTGAGAAGCGCCAGGTTCTGGTTGGCCGCTGCCATGGTCATCGCGGCGCTCCTCGCGGTTGGACGCGACCGAGCGCCAACGCACGCCGTTAACCCGGAGATCCTGCCCAGCCTCTCGGCGTCTTCGCCGACGTGGAGCTCCGGCTCGATCCTGCTGGTCAAGGGAGGCCATCTCTCCGCCTTCAACACCCCCTGCGTGCCCGGTGACTCGGACGCGACCACGATCTGCGTCCGGGTCTGGGCGAAGGACGTAAATAACTCGACGGGCGCCAGCGCCTTCCAGGTGCGCTACACGTACCCGGACAGCATGATTACCGTGAGCGCCGCCGGCCCTTCAACGACCTGGCTCAGCAGCACGGGACGGTCGGCGGCCTGCCCAGGGGGGTCGTTCACGCCCGGAGATGGGATCTACGAATGCACCACGCTTTCCGCGCCCCCGCCGTTCGGCGCCACGGGCAGCGGCATCCTGGGAACCATCGCGATTGAGTCGCGCGACGTGATCGGTCCGGTTACCGTCAACTTCTCGACCGACGACCAGACCTATCTGGTTGACACGCCTCCGGACCCATCGAACCAAGCGCGCATTCCCGCCACGGTTCGTTCGCTGAACCTGTACATTGCTCCCTGCGCGGACCTTGTCGGGAACAACGGCAAGGTAACGATTGCGGACATCCTGTATGTGGTGAGCAAATACCACACCAGCGACCCCGCCGCCGACCTTAACGGAAGCGGCACGGTGCTGGTGGACGATATCCTCATCTCCGTGGGCGAGTTCAACGCGTTGTGCACGCCGTAGAGTTGGCGGCCAATTCCTGATATGTGGGGAGCCGTCCTTCGGGGCGGCTCTTCTCTCTTGCGACGCTGACAGTTGACGTAACGCGATGAACCTGCTATTTTCGGCTTGCGCGTCTTGACAAATCGAGTATGATTGTTGCAATGTTCACCTTGGTGCGCGCTGAGCGGGGTCCAACGACGGTATAGGCGACACTCGAGTCGCAGGCTGCGACCCGAAACAGCACACGAATCCGTCCAGGGTTCATGCTCTCGCTCGCACACGTTTGCCTCTGCCGTTCGGTGCAGAGAGGAAGGAACCTGACAGCATGGAACAGCACGAGCACTCCAAGACCCGAAGGTTGGTGGCGTTAGGGGGAGCGTTGGTTGTGATGACCGCGTTCCTTCTTGCTTTGTCCACCGGATCCCCTCGGCACGCGCTTGCCGACGCGCACCCCGGCATCAACTTCACGATGACGGTCCCGGGTTACGCCGGCTGTAATACCAGCACGGGCGACGCGCAGTGCTACATCCCGCCGGGCGCCACATTCACAGTCAACATCACACTGGCCGCCCTGCCGGCCGACGTGCCTGGACACGAGGGGTACGACATCAAGCTCGTCTATAGCGGCGTGACCTCGCTGGACAACGCCAGCGTTGCCGCGTGGCCTGATTGCGCCTACCCGGCATACACCTACGACACACCCGGCGTCGTGCAGATGGGTTGCGCAATTGGAGCCGATGCCGCGGACTCGACCTACACGGGTCAGGTCGGCACCGAGGACTTCACGTGCGCCCAGTCCGGGACGATCACGATGGAGCACCGTTCGGGCTCGACGGACCTCTTCCAGAGCTTGAGCCAGATCCTCTACGAGCCGGGAGGCGGCGAGACGCTGAACATCGGCTGCGGCTCTCCGCCTACTCCGACGGTGCCGCCGACCGCTACACGCGTGCCAGGCCTCTCCCCAACCGGATCGGGCGGCGCGCTCACTCACAACGACAACAACGGAACAATGGCGCTCTGGCTGGCGATCGGCTCGCTGGCGGCGCTATCGGCGGCGGCGCTCGCCGCCATGAGCCGGAGGTTCGCCCGCGGTCGCTAGCGAGCGGCCGGGATAGATGAGGAAGGATCGATCGCACAATGAGCACCATTCGCAGTAACCGAAAGGCAGCGCTCTTCGCTGCCGGGCTTCCCCTGGCAGTGCTGGCAGCCTTGCTCGCCGTCTTCGTCATGTGGGCCCCCGGCTCCGGTGGAGGCCGCACCGCAGAGGCGGCCGTCGACCCCTCCGTTAACTTCTCCATCAGCTCCAGCGGCTGCAACAGCAACGGCTCGCCCACGGCCACCTGTACCGTCGCCGCGGGCGCCACGTTCACCTTGGCGCTCAACCTGAACAGCCTGCCCGGCAACGGCAACTACGACGGCTACGACTCTAACCTGAGCTTCTCCTCCGGTCTGACTATTCCCGGCCTACCAGCGCCGTCGTCAGCGAACTTTTGCCAGACCAACAGCGGCGCTTGCGCTTCAGGGCCGCTCAGTGGCAACTGGCCCGACTGCGTATTCAACGCGTCCGACTTCTCCAACGCCGGCCTGGCTACGATCGGCTGTTCCTTCGGCATCGGCGGCATTCCGAGCACGTACTTGGGCAGCCTGTACCACCTCAACTTCACATGTCCGACGGAGGCAGCCCAGCAGACCATCACGATTCTCCACGGCGATGGTCTGACCGATACGCTTGACGAGACCCTCGCTTCCCACAGCGAGGCAGCAGACGAGACGCTGACGGTCTCCTGTGGCGCTTCGGGCCCCACGCCCACGCCGTGCGAACCAAACTGCCCGACTGTCACGCCCACGCCTGTGGCCACCCCAACTCCCACGGGCGTCTGCGGCGATGTCGACGGCGACCCGAATCGGCAGGTCAATGCGCTGGACAGCTTCTGGGTGCTCCAGTTCGGCGCGGGGCTCGTGGACCATGTGCCGCATCCCGAGAACGCCGATGTCAACGACGACGGCTCTATCAATGCGATCGACGCACAGCTCATTCTCCAGTTCGGCGCTGGCTTGATCACTGCGGGCTATTTCCACTGCGCGTAACCATTCGCTAGCGGAGATTCTGAAGCGCCTCGAGCAATCGGGGCGCTTCTTTTTCCGCTGCCTGCGCCGCATCTTGTAGAATGAGGAATATGTCAACCCGGAGGACGTGGACCGCGGCCGGCGTGGGGGTACTGACCGTAGCGCTGGTCGCGATGGTCGTGTCGCTCTCCTTCCTCGTCGGGTCCACCCACCGGGCAGCCGCCATCGCCACGGTCGATCCCGACCTTGATTTCTTGATCAACAGCACGACCGGCGGCCAGAACTGCGACAGCAGCGGCACGCCCACGGCCACGTGCACCTTCCCCCTCAACAGCGCGTTCACGATGAACTTCAGCCTGCACTCTTTAGGAAGCGCAACGACTTGGCAAGCCTACGATCTACTGGTTGCCGTGCAGAACCTGACCGTCGTCGAGGCATCGCTCGCGCAGACAGTGGCGCAGGACCCGGGCGTGTGGCCCGATTGCGCGATTCCCGTTGCTGACTTCTCGAATCCCCGAAACACGGATCCACCGCAGCTTATCGCTTCTTGTTCGGAAGGCATTGGCGCCACACCCAGCACCTATACCGGTCTCCTGATGCGCTTGGACTTCCAGTGCGGAGCAAGCAACGCGGAAGGAAGCCTGACACTGCTCCCTCAAGGACTGTTCGACGACGGCACGCACTTGCTGGTCGACTACGCAGACCAGCGCATAGAGGACACCGGTGAGTCCCTCACCATCATCTGCGGCACCCTGCCCACGCCGACGGCCACGGCGACCCGCACCCCCGGCGGGCCGACCGACACGCCCAGCCCTACCTCGACCGAAACGCCAACTGCCACTTCCACGCCCTCTGCGCTCCCTGCCACCAGCACAGCCACCCCGACGGATACGCCGGCGCTACCCACCACGCCCCCCACCGCCACGCGCACCCCCACGCGGACGCCCCCGCCGGCCCAGCGTACGGGCGACGTCAATGGCGACGAGCGCGTCGATACGCTGGACGCGCTCTGGGTGCTCTGGCTTGGGGCCGGCATGGTGCCGTCCGTGGCCCATCCCGAAAACGCCGACCTCAACCACGACAGCCTGATCGACGCCCGCGACGCGGCGATCATCCTGCAGATCGAGGCGGGGCTGGTGACGCTGCAAGCGTAGCGGTGTCTGGCTCGCCCGCCTAGGAGTAGAATAGGGATATGTCGAGCCGGAGAGCACTGACCGCCCTCGTGCTGACCATACCTCTGCTGGCGCTCATCGCCGTTTGCCTCCTGATGCTCAGTGGATTGGGTCAGAGAGCGGGCGCGTTCCAAGTTGAACCAGGGCTGGACTTTTCCATTAGCAGCACAAGCGGTGGTCAGAACTGCGACAGCAGCGGCACACCGACCAATACGTGCACATTCCCCGTTGGCGCGACTTTCACGTTGGACTTCAATTTGAACGCGCTGAGTACAAATCTTCAGACCGGTGGCTATGGTGGTTATGACATGCTCCTCAGCGAGCATAACGTGACGATCGTCGAGGCGTCTCTCAACCAGCACGGCGCGGACATGTGGCCGGACTGCGCGTACGCCGCGCATGACTTCGCGGAAGAACCATTTCCCGTGACGGCAGGATGTTCGGTCGGCATTGGCGCCAACGGATCCACATATACTGGCCTGCTAATGCAGGTTGACTTCCAGTGCAGCTCGACCGATACCGTCGGCAGCTTGACATTGGTGCCCCAAAACGCGAGTGCCCTGCTGGGCGGAGATACCGCCCTTCTTAGTCCAGACTTAACCATCGTCTACGAGGAAGCTGCCTCAGAATCCCTTACCATCAACTGCGGCACCCCCTCTTCGCCGACGCCGACGGCCACCCGCACACCCGGCGGCGCAACCGACACGCCGGCCGCCGCGCCCACAGATACGCCAACGCCCGCCGTTACGAACACGCCCCTCAGCACGCCCACCATGACGCCAACCCGCACACCGCGCCCGAACCACGTCCTGCTGGGTGATGTCGACGGCGACCTCACGGTCAACTCGCTCGATGCGCTCTGGGTGCTCTGGTTCGCCGCCGGCATCGTCGTCGACGTGCCGCTGCCGGACGCAGCAGATGTCGACGGCGACAACGTCGTGAACGCGACCGACGCCCTCTACATCCTCTGGGTCGAAGCTGACCAGGTCACGATACTCTAGGTTGCACGTTGGGCAGTCATGTCCTACAATCGTGCATTATCGAGAGGCCGTCGGCGTTATAGTCAACTAGAACGCGGGATGGCCGGGCGGCCGGTCGCTTGCGATGGCAGGCCGCCCCTGTGATAGGATGGGCACCTACGGGCGCGGCCCGGGCGGACGGAGCCTGGAGGAGGGCTCGCCGAGGGGAAGAAGGATCTTCGCTGAGGAGACCTCGGAACGAGACGGCCCGTACCGGACTAGGGAACGGCGGGGGGCAAGGAGTGCGGCAGCCTACATGGGTGTGCTGAAACGGCGCGAACTGTCCCGTCCAGTGATTGTTGGAGGAGCGCTCGCGGGGCTCGCCCTGGCGGTGCTCCTTGGTCTGATCTTCAGCCGCACTGACAGCCAGACCGCGTCTGCCCACTTGCCGCTCGCCACCGGCACGCAGACCGGCACGCCCCACAACGCGCTCGACTTCTCGCTGGGCGCCAATACCGACAACAAGACCGGCACCGGCGATCAGCGGCCCAACGGTCACGGGTCGCCTCGAGGCGATGACTGCGTCAGCTTCAGTAAGCTGCTCATCACCGCGACGCCCGTCGCGACCGCCACGTGCCATGTCGATGCGGGCGCGAACTTCACGGTGAGCGCCTACCTGAACAACCTCGGAGGGCTGACGAACTACAGCGGCTTCGATCTCGCCCTAAACTACTCCGGTGTCACGCTCGTCAGCGTCGATAAGGGCGCGGGCTCCAACTGGCCGGCGTGTGGGCTCCTCCAAGGTGTCAGTACACCCCCTGCCATCGTGCTGGCCGGCTGCGCGCTCGATATCGGCACGCCAGCTTCTGCCTACACCGGTCGCCTCGCGACGATCACGTTCAACTGCACCGCGAACGGCAGCATCACGATGGAGCACGGGCCGCCCTTAGGCACGGATCTCGTCAGGGAGGTGACGGCTACACCACCCTTCGAGACCCACGGCGAAGTGCAGGACTCCAGCGAGACGCTGACGGTCGTCTGCGACCCTCCTGAGATCTCGCTCTCCGCGCAGAGCATCTCGGGCGGTGTCGCGATCACCTGCGACACGCCGACGCCGCCGTCGACCAAGCCGGACCGCTGCACGGCGCCGGCCTATCCCACCGCGACCGTCGGGGCGTTCCAGATCGTCATCGACGCCAACCACATCCCTGGCAGCTACGGCGGGTTCAACGCGGAGGTTCTCGTGGGCGGGCTCGACCTGCTCAGCCGCTCCTGCCTCGATGAGGTCTTGTGGCCGCAGCGGGTCGTCTGCGCGGTGGTTCTGCCGACGCCCGTTGCGCCGGCCATATTCCCAGCGTCGAAACAGTACAAGTCGCGCTCCAGCCTCTTCCCGCCGTTCCCAAACAGCACCTACGTCGGCCAGCTCGTGCTCCTCAACGTTGATTGCCCGCACGAGGGCCAGTTCGAGGTGATGATGCCCGCCTTCCCGGCCGGGCCCACCGCCACGGGCACGCCCACGCCTGTTCGCGCGTTGGGCGCTGCCTACTTCGACCCGAACGAAACGCCGATTCCCGTCTCGACGGTGAGCATGTCACCGCTCGACCTCAACGGCGACAGTGTGCCTGACACGACGCCCGCGTTTCCGATCGCGGACGCGCTGCTGATCAACTGCGTCGCCCAACCGACCACGGCGCCGACGAACACGCCCACGATCACGCCGACGCCGGGCACGCCGGTCGCGACCGCCACGGCGACGCCGACGTCATGCGGCGGGCCCTGCCCGACAGCGACCAACACCAACACGCCGACGATCACGAATACGCCGGCCCCAACGTCAACGAACACGCCCGGCTCGGCGTGCCTCGAGCGCGTCCAGCAGGACCTCACCGTGCCCGGCAAGGTCACGACCAACGAGGGCGGAGGTGCCACCGGCACGGATCAACTCGAGACGAGCGTGACGACGGCCGGCGCGGGCCAGGTCACCATCTGCGAGAAGCTCCCCGTGCTGCCCGACCCGCCGGGCTACACGCAGTTCGGGCAGCAGGCCGACATCAGCGCGCCGCAGGCGACTACGGCCCGTCCGCTCACGCTCACCTTCTGGCTCGATACGTCGATCGTGCCGCCGGGCGCGACGGCCAGCCAGGTGCAGGTCTTCAAGGACGGCTCGCTGGTGCCAGGCTGCAGCGGCACGCCCAACACCGCCAGCCCCAACCCGTGCGTGCAGACCAGGGTCATGCTAACCGGCACCCAGGCGGGTGACGTCCAGATCACGGTGCTCTCCTCCGTCGCCAGCTCGTGGATCTTTGGCGTCTCGAGCACGGCGAGCGCCGTCGGCGATGCCAACTGCGATGGGCACGTGAACTCCGTCGATTCGGCGCTGATCCTGCAGTTCGTCGCGAGCCTGGTCAGCTCGCTGCCCTGCGCCGGGAACGCGGACGTGAACAACGACGGGCTCGCGGACTCGCGCGACGCGCTGCTCATCCTGCAGTACGATGCGGGCCTCATCCCCTCGCTGCCCGCCGGCGAAGGTGCGGGCCACTCCGTCTGGAGGGGCCTCGCCGGCCTGGCGGCCTGGCTGGGTGCAAGGTAGCTATGATGCGGTGGCGTGGAGCGAGCTTGAGTGGACATAACGGACAGATTCGGGCTGTTTTACCAAACGAACTTCGGCGTTTAGATAGGAAGGCGCTGGGCAATCCGCCGGGGGTAGCCGCACACGTATGGAGCCAGATGGGATGCTGACACAGCGACGAAGGTTTGCCGGGCTTATCGGGCTGGGACTGCTCCTCGCGGCGGCGCTTACCGTCATCCTCGTGGCCTCGAGCGGTTCCGGCTCGCAGCAGAAGGCCGAGGCGGCGACCGACCCGTCGGTCAACTTCTCGATCAGCAGCACGACCGCTGGCCAGAACTGTCACAGCAGCGGCTCGCCGTCGGCGACATGCACATTTCTCACCAGCAGCACGTTTACGCTGGTCTTCAACCTCGACGCTCTGCCGACTGTTCCTGGCGGCACACCGCCGAACAGCTACGCTGGCTATGACATGAACCTAACTTTCACGTCTGGTCTAACGACCGGGGCGTCGGGTCTCCATCAGACCGGCGCGGGCAACTGGCCGGGCTGCGTGTTCAACGCCTCCGACTTCACGACGGCGGGCGCAGTCTCCGCAGGGTGTGGTATCGGCATCGGTGCAGCGAACTCGACATACCTGGGCGCGCTGCTTCACATCGACTTCACATGCGGCAGCACCAATTCAACAGACACGATCACACTGATCCACGGCGATGGCAAGACCGACTTGGCTGACGAGACGCTCGCCGCGCATAGCGAGGCGGCGGACGAATCGCTGACGATCAACTGCGCGGCGCCGACGAACACCCCAACACCGACTAACACGTTCACTCCAACACCCACCTTCACGCCCAACCCCAACCCGCAGATGTCGCTCGACGTGAGCGATGCGAGCGGCATATCCTGCGACCGGGAGAGTGTGCCGTATCGCTGCGATGTGCCCTACTACCTTGGCAACGAAAAGGCCGGACCGTTTACTCTTCTGGTCAAGGCGGCTCTGTTACCACCGAGCGACTTCGGCGGCATCCAGACAGAGATGAATGTCCCGAACACCCTGACTTATAACAGCCAGACCTGTGCGAGTGAAGTCGTTTGGGGCGTCACTCCTACCCCTGTCTGCGCGCACTCAACGAGCGCCACGACCGGCGGAATATTCGTGCGCGACAAGGGCACAAGGTCTGCCTCGACACCCTATCCGGGTACCAGCGTCGGTGGCACGCTGGTGTCCCTGCATCTGCATTGCGACGCGGCGAATGCCGGTGGCTATCCACCTCTTTCGAGCAACTACTTCATTGTCCAGTTGACGCAGAGCTCGCCGACCACGCAGAGCGCATACATCGATACCGATGGAAGCCTCATCCCCATTGATACCGGCGAGGCCAGCGAGGTCTGGATCCACTGCGCTGGGCCGGCGCCGGAGATGCAGCTCAGCGCGTCGGGCCCAGGCGTGACCTGCGATGACCCCAATAGCCCGCAGCAGTGCTCGGTAAACTTCGTCCCGACCCCCGCCGGTACGCCGCAGCCCATCACGCCCTTCTTCATCAATGTCAACTCCAGCGTGCTGCCCGTGGACGCGACGCCTTCGCTGAACGGCTACGGCGGCTTCAGCGACGCCATCGTGCTTGGGGGGCTCCAGTACCCGGTGCCCCAGTCCTGCCTGAGCGAAGCGGTCTGGCCGCCGGCGTTCCTCTGCTCACAGGTCTTCCAGACGCCGACCTACAAGCTCCACAACGTGCGCTCGTCGCTCTTCCCGCCGCATCCGGCGAGCACCTTCGTCGGCCGGCTGATCAGCATGCCGGTCGCCTGTCCCTCCGCCGGTCAGTTCCAGGTCACGCTGCCCGCGTTCAACACGATCATCGGAGCGGGCGCGCAGTACGTGAACCCGGCGGGCACGGCGCTGCGCTGGACGCCGGTGGCCACCGTGGGGCCCGGCACGCCCACGGCGGTGGTGGCGGCGATCAAGACCGTCGCGGTGCAGGCGCCGGACATGAACGGCGATACGTTGCCGGACGCCACCGTCACGCCCGTGCCGATGGCCGACATTCTCCTGATCAACTGCATCGCGCCGCCGCCGCCCACGAACACGCCGACGATCACGAACACGCCGCCGCCGACGATCACGCCGACGCCGACGATCACCAACACGCCCACCATCACGAACACCCCGGCGAACACGCCAACGCCGGCGAACACCAATACGCCGACCAACACCGCGACGCCGACGCCGGTCTCGCAGTGTCTGAACGGCCCCGGTAAGGTGACCACGGATGTCGATGGTAACGGCGCGACGGCGGACCATACCGTCGAAGCGAGCGTCTCGATCGCGACGGACGGCTGCGTGACGATCGGCGGCAAATCGATCGTGCAGCCGAACCCGCCCGGCTACACGCTGTTCGGGCGGCAGGTGAATATCAGCGGCCCGCCCGGCACCGCCCAACGTCCGCTGACGATCATCTTCTACCTCGACGCCTCGATCATTCCGCCAGGCCAGAACGAGAACAGCATTCAGCTCTTCAAGGACGGCGTCCTGGTGCCGCCCTGTAGCGGCCCGCTGGGCGTCGCCAGCCCAAACCCCTGTATCGCCGTCCGGGCGCTCCTCACGGGCACCCAGGCGGGCGATGTGCAGCTCAGCGTGCTCAGCTCATCGGCCAGCGCCTGGAACTTCGGGACGGTGGGCGGCCCGGTGCCTACGGGGACGCCTCCTGCGGGGCCGTGCGCGCCGCCGAACTGCGGCGACGTGGCCTGTGACGGCGACGTCACCTCTATCGACGCGGCGATCCTGCTGCAGTTTATCGCCGGGCGCATCGGGCCGCTGGGCTGTCCGGCCAACGCGGACGTCAACGGCGACGGCCGGATAGACGCAGTCGATGCGCTGCTGATCCTGCAGTACGTCGCAGGGCTGATCCCGTCGCTGCCCGCCGGCCACGCGGGCGGCACGGCCAGCGTCTGGAGCGGCCTCTCACCGCTCGCAGCCTGGCTGCGCTAGAACGGGGACCAGGCCGCCGGCCCCGGCTGGAGCGCTCCCAGATCGAGACAGCTCTTCTTCTCCGTCGTGAGTTCCGCCGTGCAGAGCAGGGTTGTGTCCTGGTCCACCTGCGCCAGGTAGACCAGCGCATCGCTCGCGGGCGACCACGACGGCCAGCGCGCCAGCGCCGACGATTGCGCCACGAGCTGCGGCTCGCCGTCCTTGGGCAGCAGGTAAAGGTCGATTGTCGCGCCGGCGTTGTTGGACTGCGGACGGCTGTAGGCGAGCTGGCCCTCGGCGGCCCAGGCGGGATCGAGCCCGCCGCCCAGGTCGCTCTGCTTGTCGCCGTTCGATTTGTAGATCGCCAGCGTGCGCGCCGTGACCTGCGCGGAAGGGGCGCTCCACCCCGCGAGGCGCTTGCCGTCCGCCGACCACGCTGGTCCGCCTTCGAGACCCCGGCTGGAGACAATGGTTCTGACGCCGCGGCCGTCCGACTTCACGGTATCGATCTCGCTCTGCTGCGCGCTGCTGCCCGCGCGCACGATCGCGAGCGTCTCGCCGGTAGGGGACCACTCGACCGCGACGGCGGGCACGTCGCCTGCGTCGAGCAGCTTGTTCGCGCCGAGATCGTACACGCGCAAGCGGCCGCCGTTGGCATCCTCGATGAACGCGAGCTGTTCGCCGTCGGGCGACCAGCTCAGCGCTGGGCCGAGGTCGCTCGTGAGGGCGTTGGCGTTCAGCGTCGTCTCTCGGCTCGTCGCGAAATCGTACACGCGCAGCGAGCCCGGGTTGGCGCCCGCGACGTACGCGACGCGATCGCCGGCGGGCGACCAGCGTAGCGACGATACCGCCCCCGGCTCGTCGGCCAGCTTGCGCAGACCGGTGCCATCGTGGCCGATGAGGTACAGCCCGAAGCTGCCATCCTGGGCCTCGGCCCCAAAGACGATAACGTTGGTAGGCGCGCCGGGTGCGGGCGCGGTGGGACGGCCCACGGGCGGCTGCGAGCCGCCGCCGCAGGAGACAGCTGTCATGGCCACGATTGCGGCCAGGAACACGAGCGAAGGGCTCCTGATGTTGTTACAGGCGCTTCGCTTCACGGCCGATAACTTGATTGACAAAATAGTAGCTTGCTATGATCAAGGGCGGGCGGTTCTTGAGCCGCCTGACGTATAGTAGCGGGATTGCCCGAACCAGGCATACGTATGGATGAGGCCCGCAGCTCGATAACACCTCAACGGGACCGTTGGTACCGCCTCTCGCTCGTGTTGATGAGCGTCGGCACGGCCTGCATTATCGCCTTCGTCGTGCTGCTGGTCATCGTTCTGACCGGCGGTAGCGGTTACAGTGGCCCGAAGACCAGCACCGCGTTCGGGGGAGACCTGCTAGCGAAGCTCCTGACGCCGCAGCCGACGCCGACGGCGCCGCTTCCCACGCCCGACCTGGCGCCCATCGCGAACCTGGTCATCCCGAAGTTTGATATCGATGCGCCGGTTGTGGTGCGCGGCGTCGATGCCAACAACGTGATGGAGACGCCGGACGGCCCAAAGGACGTTGCCTGGTATGATTTCACAAGCCCGCCCGGCTCAGGCAGCAACGCGGTGTTCGCGGCCCATGTCGACTACATCAACTACGGCCCGGCCGTCTTCTGGCACCTGAAGGACCTCGAGCAGGGTGACCCTGTGGAAGTGCATCTGGAGGACGGGACGGTATACAAGTACGCCGTCGAGAGCTTGCATTACGTTCCGGCGGAGCCAACGCAAGAGGAGCTGGCCTCCATCGTTGGCAAGACCGACACGGATGTCGTCACGCTCATCACGTGCGGTGGCTCCTGGGACGGCCACGAATACGATCAGCGAGTGATTGTCCGCGCGACACGCGTGCTGGACACGAGCGCGGCCCGCGCCGCCGCGCCCGCCCAATAGCGATCCGGCTTCGGGCGTTGTTATACTCCCCCTCGGAGAGGTGTCCGAGTGGTTGAAGGTGCCGCTCTCGAAAAGCGGTAGGGCGCAAGTCCTCGTGGGTTCGAATCCCACCCTCTCCGCCACATCGTCATCTCGCGGGCCGAACTGTCTCTGCGGAGAGGTGCTGGAGTGGCCGAACAGGCACGCCTGGAAAGCGTGTAGGGGGGCAACTCCCTCGTGGGTTCGAATCCCACCCTCTCCGCCATCGGACTCGGCTCGAAATCGAAGCCCTGCCGGGCTGGCGGCCTTCTCGCCTATTCGCGCTCCAGCAGCTCCGAGAAGCGGGCGCGCTTGGCCTCCTCGGCCTCGTGCGCCGCCTGGCCCGCCTCGTCTGCGGCCTCGCGGAGGCGGCTGCGCAGGCCGGCGATCGTGCCGTCCGCGTCGGCCGCAGGCTGGCCTTCAGCGGTCTGTTCTGCGGCACTCTTCGGCCGCAGGACGAGGGCGGCCACGACGCCGGCAACGATGCCGAAGACCAGCCCTGACCGAAAGCCTTTGCGCCGCTTCCTGGGCTTCTTGGCTTCCTGCTCTCCGGCAGCGGAAGGCGACTCCTCGGAACCGAGCTTGATGTCTTCTATAGGGGCGCTTTCGTTCAACTGTCGCTCTTGGTCATCGGCCATGATGGGGTCTCCTTTGCTTAACGGCGCTTGTTTCGCCGGCCTGCGACGCCGCTCAGCACGCCGAGGAACCTTCGCGTGCCGGCGACGACGCCGTATGCGCGAATGATCGGCTTGACGGCGGTCTCGCTGGCGAATGTGGCGGTGCCCTTGATGCGGCCGACTGTCTGCCGTCCGGACTTGACCAACGGCGTGACCTCTTCGCGCAGCAGCGTCTGGATCGCGCCCAGGAGCGCGCGGATGGTGAAGCCCAACACGACGGTGATGATGAACAGCGCTAGCAGGACGAGGATCGTCAGCGACCCAGCCGCGATGATGATGATGTCGCGCACGTCCTGCAGGCTGAGCAACGTCACGGGGCAACCCTCCTGTCAGAGCGCAGACCGCCCTACTGTATGTACGGCCATAGCGAACCGGCTCGTTAGTGCTGACGCTGCGCTACGGTAGCCCGCGAGCCGACTTCTGTCAAGCGGCGGCTCTCGGAAATGATGCCTCCGCCGAGCACCTCGTCGTTTCGATAACACACGACGGCCTGCCCGGCCGCGACCGCGCGCTGCGGCCGCTCGAATTCGACATCGATCCCGTCAGCGGTCACGCGGACGTGCGCGCGGGCGGAAGCTGATCGATAGCGGATCTTGACGTCAGCATCGAACTCCTCTGCGGGCGGCGCGCCGGCGACCCAGCGAATCGAATCGGCGCTGAGTGCATCGGCGTAAAGCTCGCCTTCCGTCCCGATCGAGATCAGGTTCTGTACCGAATCGATCGCCGTCACGAAGCGCGGCTCGCCCAACGCGACGCCGAGCCCGCGCCGCTGACCGATCGTGTACGCGGCCAGGCCTCGATGGCGGCCGACGACGTTGCCATCGCGGTCGACGATGTCGCCCGCCGCCTGCTCGACGCGCTCGGCGATGAAGTCGCGGTAGTCCTCGGTGGGAAGGAAGCAGATGTCCGCGCTGTCGCGCTTTTCGGCGACGGGCAGGCCGAGTTCGGCGGCCAGGGCGCGTACCTCGTCCTTTCGATAGCCGCCAATGGGGAAGAGCGTCCTCGCCAGCTCCTGCTGGCCCAGCATGTACAGGACGTACGACTGGTCCTTCTCAGCATCGCGAGCGGTCAACAGACGGTACGCGCCGGCCTCGCCCTCGATGCGCGCATAGTGACCTGTCGCGAGGTAATCGGCGTCCATCGCTCGAGCGCGTTCGAGGAGCGCGCGGAACTTGACATGCTCGTTGCATGGCAAGCACGGGTTCGGCGTGCGGCCGCGGCGGTACTCTTCGACGAAGTAGTCGACGACGTTCGCGGCGAACTCGCGCTCCATGTTCACCACGTAGTGCGGGATGCCGAGCGCGCCTGCGACGGTCTGCGCGTCATCGATGTCCTCCACCGGGCAGCAGCGGCGCTGGTAGCGCGACGCGAGCGGGTCGTCCTGCGTCCAGAGACGCATGGTGACGCCGATGACCTCGTAGCCCTCGCGAGCGAGGAGGCCGGCGGCAACGGCGGAGTCCACTCCGCCGCTCATGGCGACGACGACGCGCTTCTCAGACATGACACCTCATTATCGCAATTCCGCGGTGGGGGCGGCCAGGGTGCTATACTGGCCGCGATCTTCACACGAAGGAGCGCCGCTGACCGAGCCAGCCGACCTCGCCCGCCGCATCGTCGACGTCTTGGCGGACCGCCAGGCAGAAGAGATCGTGCTGCTGGATATCCGGCGCGTGGCGTCCTTTGCCGATTACTTCGTCATCGCCAACGCGATGAACTCCCGCCACATGCGCGCGCTCGTCGAGACTCTCAGCAAGGAAGTGCCGCGCTCCGGTGACTCGCGACGGCGTGAGGGCGAGGAAGACTCCGGTTGGGTGCTCATCGACTACGGCGATGTGATCGTACACCTCTTCTCGCCGGAAGAGCGCGCGCACTACGCGCTCGAGGAGCTGTGGAGCGGCGCGACGCCCGTCGTGCGCATCCAGTAGAGTTGTCGGCTATACTCGTGCGCGATGACAGCAGAAGAGCCTAAATGCCTGGATCGCATCACTGTCGATCCCAAGATCCTCGTCGGGAAGCCGGTAGTGAAGGGGACACGTATTCCCGTCGAGCTCGTCTTGGCGCACCTGGCCGACAACCCTTATCTTGATGATCTGTTCGCTGCGTACCCCAGGCTGAAGATGCGGGACGTGCAGGCCTGCTTTGCTTACGCGCGTCGCCTGGTTGAGGCGAAACCGGCTGCCGCAACAGCGAAGGCGCGCCGTCGTGTCGCCGCCGCTCGGTGAAGTTCCTCCTTGACGAGAGTACCGACCAGAGACTAGCCGCA
>CAYQLM010000014.1:0-10986 GCA_964418365.1 uncultured Dehalococcoidia bacterium | reverse complement strand
CTAGCCGAAGACCCAGCCGTCCGTGTCGCGGTCCCAGCCCACGATCTGGCCGTCTTCGAAGAAGAGCGCGATCTCGCGCTTGGCCGATTCGGGCGAGTCGGAGCCGTGGATGAGGTTGTTCTGGATGTAGAGCGCCAGGTCGCCGCGGATGGTGCCCGGATCGGCCTTCTGGGGATCGGTTGCGCCCATGAGCTGCCGCGCTGTCGCGACGGCGTTCGGCCCTTCGAACACGCCGGCGATGATCGGGCTCGACGTGATGAAGCCGACGAGGCTTTCGAGGAACGGCTTGCCCTCGTGCTCGGCGTAGTGACGACGCGCGAGCGCGTCGTCGACCTGCAGGAGCCGCAGCCCGACGATCTTCAGCCCGCGCCGTTCCAGCCGCGAGAGGATCTCGCCGGCGAGACCGCGCTGCATCGCGTCGGGTTTGATGAGGATGAGCGTTCGTTCTGCCGTCATCTGTTCTGCGGCCCGATGGCGGGCTCCCGTAAGTATAGGGGCTCGAGCGACTTAGGATCACCCGTCCGTCCGGCCTGCAGCCGCCGCCAACCAAGCTCCGCCAGCAACGCCGCGCGGCGGATCGCAGCGGCGCCGCGCACGACGCGATGGCCTCGCTGCGATAGCTCCGTCGCGAGCGCATCGTCGATCTCGCCGGTCACGAGCGCGGCGGCGGGCAGCGCGCCGGCGAGCGCATCGGGCGGACAGAGGCGCGGCGGCGAAAGCTCGCGCCACTCCGGATCGGATCGGTATCCCGCCCACGCCAGCTCACTGCGGCCGGCGCGATGCACGGCGACGACTGGCGCACCCGTCGAAGCAAAGCTATAGGCTTCGATCTCGAGCCGGCCTACGCCAACGATCGGCAGCTCTAGCGCGAACGCGAGGCCCTTGGCGGTGCTCATTCCCGCGCGCACGCCGGCGTAGCTGCCAGGCCCGATGTCGACGAAGACCGCCGTCAGCTCTTCCGTCGATAGGGCGTGGCGCGCGAGCAGCGCATCGATGGCGGGCAAGAGCTGTCGCGAATGGTCGCGCGCGCACTCCCACGTTTGCTCAGCAACGAGCGCACCTTCGCGCGACAACGCGATCGACGCCATTGCGGAAGCGGTGTCGATCGAGAGCTCCAGCGCATCAGCCACGGCGCGGCTTTGCCTCCGTCTTGGCGGCGAGCTCGTGGATCAGCGTATCGTATCGTGCGCCACGCGCTTCGAGCGTGAGGGTTCGTGCGCGTGCGCCGGCTTCCTCGATGCGCACGAGGAGGTGCTCGGCGGGCAGCTCCTCCCAGGCGCGCTCCGGCCACTCGACGATGAGCACGCCGGGCGCGGCGACTTCCTCCAGCGCAAGCTCCGCGACCTCCAGCGGGTCATTGAGGCGATAGAGGTCGGCGTGGTAGACGGTCAGCCGGCCGTGATACTCGTTCATCAGCACGAACGACGAGCTCTTCACAGGCTCCTGCACCTTCAGCCCCTGGCCGATGCCCTGCGTGAGCATCGTCTTGCCCGCGCCGAGCTCACCCTGCAGCAGCAGCACATCGCCCGCCTGGAGCAGGCGCCCGAGCCGCGCTCCGATGCGCCGCGTTTCCGCCGGCGTGCCGCTCCGCAGAGCGAGGCAGCCCACGATCACCTCTGGCCCTTTAGGTGGTCCCAGCCCTTGGCCTTGAGGCGGACCTCCTTGCCCTTCTCATCGAGTAGCTTTGCCTCGCACCCGGCGTCGATCACGACCTCGCCGATGATCGTGACCGCCACATCGATCTGCTCGGCCAGCGTATCGATCTGCTCGCGGGTTCCGGTGACGAGCAGCTCGTAGTCTTCGCCACCGGTTGCCGCCATGGCGAGCGCTTCGTTCGCATCGAACAGCTCCGCGAGCGCCGGATCGATCGGCAGCTTGTCGCGCCAGGCGACCGCGCCAACGCGGCTCGCTTTGCAGATGTGCTGCAGGTCTTGCAGCAGCCCGTCGCTGATATCGATGGCGCAGCGAATGCCCGCGGCGAGCGCAGCCGCACCGGCACGCGCGCGCGCCTGCGGCCGGCACTGCCGCGCGATGAGCGCCTGCGCCGCCTCCGATCCGCTGTCGCCGTCGCGAAGCAGGCGCAGGCCCCCGGCCGCCCCGCCCAGGCTGCCGGTGACCGCGATGAGATCGCCCGCGACGGCGGCGTTGCGGCGCAGCGCGATCGGCTCGCCCGATGCGTCGAGCTCGGCGCGGCCGCAGAGCGCGACGGTGACGAACAGCTCCGGCGACCGCACGATGTCCCCGCCGGCGATGACCGCGCCGTACGCCTCACCCGCTTCCGCGAGGCCACGATACATGTCTTCAACGGCGGACGTCTCGGTGTCCGGTGGCAGGCCGAGCGTCACGAGTGCGAACTCAGGCGTCGCGCCCATCGCGGCAATGTCGCTCACATTCACGGCGAGCGCCTTCCAGCCGATGTCGCGCCAGGCCGTTCGTTCCGGCAGAAAGTGCACGCCGGCCACGAGCGTGTCCGTTGTCGCAACGACCGCGCGGTCGTCCGCGCGCCACACCGCGGCGTCGTCCCCGATGCCTACGACGAGCTGCTCGGAGAACGCCGCGGAGCCCTGCGCCGCGAGCAGCTCCTCCAGCCGTTCGATCAGGCCGAACTCACCGAGATCGGAGACCTTCACGCTGCGATTATAGCCAACCGCTCGCACGAGGCCGTGTGCTAGAATCGCTCTCGTGCGCGTGGCAATCGTCTCTGACATTCACGCCAATCTGCCTGCCTTCGAGGCCGTGCTGCGCCACGCCGAGGCCGGCGGGCGCGTCGACGCGCTCTGGTGCCTGGGCGATACCGTCGGCTACGGCCCGCATCCGAACGAGTGCCTCGCGCTGCTGCGCGGCTACGAGCACCGCACTGTGGCGGGCAACCACGACCTCGCGGTGTGCGGCAAGATGGGCACGGAGGAGTTCAACGAAGCGGCCGCTGCTGCTGCGCAGTGGACCGCGGAACGGCTCTCGCCCGCATCTAAGGCATTTCTTGAGGAGCTCTCGCTTGTCGTCAGCGACGGCGACTTCACGCTCGTCCACGGCAGCCTGCGCTGGCCGGAGTGGGAGTATCTGCTCTCCACCGAGCAGGCGCAGGTCCAGTTCGAGCTGCAGCAGACGCCATACAGCATCGTCGGGCATTCCCACCTGCCGTTCGTGTGTGGCGAGGGCGATGGCGCGCCGCCCAGGCTGTCACCGGTCGCCGACGGCGCTCGTGTCGAGCTGGGCGCTGAGCGGCTGATCCTCAACCCGGGCAGCGTCGGCCAGCCGCGCGATAGCGACCCGCGCGCGTCCTATGCTGTGTACGACAGCGAGGCGGCTGCTGTCACCTACCATCGCGTCGAGTATGATATCGCAGCCACGCAGAAGGCGATGGAGCGCGCTCGATTGCCGAGCTGGCTGATCGAGAGGCTAAGCTATGGGAGGTAAGATTGCCTGCAGAACGCTGACGGATCCGGCTGTGTGCGGGCCGTCGGCGAGGGTCTTTAGACCCTCGCTGTCGGGGTCTGAAGACCCCGACCTACGCTAGGTCAAGCTGAAGCCTGACCCGCGAAGATGGGGAAGCGCTGGCTGAGCGGGCGGCTGAGCTACGGACGGTAGGAGGAATGGCGACGGCTACGGCTTGGTTTCGGTGGCTCAACTGGTGGGCATGGCCCTTCCTGTGGATCATCCTGATTCCTGGGGTGACGATTCCCTGGCAGATCGTCCTACTGGGCAACTCGGGTCGTTGGCCGGCGGCACAGGTGTACGATAACTGCGATCTCGTGCCGGGCATTCCGGGCGCCACGAATACCTGGCACTGTGCACCCGAGCATGTGTTACCGACGCTCTTGCCCGGACTGCTCGTGTTGGTGGCGTTTCTCTGGCTGCTGTCCCCTCGACGCGGGACGCGCTACGCCGCTGCCGTAGCTGGCAGTCTGGGCGCGCTGCGGCTCGTCGTGCCCGCGCTCATCTACATGGTCTTGGATCCCGTGAGTGTACGGACGACGTTCTTTCCTGGGCCGGACGCCTCGGTGGCCGCGAGTGTGGTTCTATGGGGGTTGTCTGTCGCGGCTATGGTGGTGTTCCCTCGGCTCGTCAAGCGCAGTGATCAGAGGACGACGGCTGCGTCCCTGACAGTGGGCTAGCTATGTCCAGCCAAGAGCAGAAGCGCTTCCATATCCTCATCACCTTCGCGCTGGAGCCGGAGCTGGTGAAGCAGATCGAGGCGCTCGATCCGCGTATCGAGGTGCGCGCGCTCGGCCAGAACGCCCGCCAGCTCCTCTTCCGCGGCCAGCAGCGCTATCCCAGCGAGCTGGAAGCGCAGACGGCGCGCGACGAGCTGCAGGAGGCGATGTCGTGGGCGGAAGTCGTGTTCGGCTTCTGGGGGCCGGCGCTGGTCGAGCTCTATCCCGACCCCGACACGCTGCGCCGTCTCGCGCCGACGTTGCGCTGGGTGCAGCTCACCAGCGCCGGCGTCGACCGCGCGGCGCGTAGCGGCCTGCTCGAAAGCGAGATCATGCTCACGAACGCGAGCGGCCTCCACGCGACACCCATCGGCGAGTTCGTTCTCTGCGTCATGCTCATGTTCTGCAAGGGTGCGCCGAAGTTCATCCGCGCGCAGCAGCGCCACGAGTGGGCGCGCCACATGTCGCAGGAGCTCTTCGGCAAGACCGTCGGTGTGGTCGGGCTCGGCCACATCGGCTCGGAAGTGGCGCGGCTCTCGAAGGCGTTCGGCTGCCGTGTCGTCGCCACGCGCCGTTCGATAACCGAGCGCATGGGCGACGAGATCGTCGACGAGCTGCTGCCTCCTGGAGAGCTGCCGGCTCTGCTCGGCGAGAGCGACTTCGTTGTCATCGCCGTGCCGCTCACAAAAGAAACGCGGCACATGATCGGCGAGGCGGAGCTGCGCGCGATGAAGCCATCGGGCGTGCTGATCAACATCGCGCGCGGCGCCGTCGTCGACGAGGCGGCGCTCGTGCGCGCGCTGAAGGACGGCTGGATCGGCGGCGCCGGGCTGGACGTCTTCGAGCGCGAGCCGCTGCCGGCGGACAGCGAGCTGTGGGACCTTGAGAACGTGGTCGTCAGCCCGCATCTCTCCGGCGGGACGGAGATCTACAACCAGCGCGCTGTCGGTATCTTCTGCGAGAATCTTCGGCGTTATCTCGCCGGCGAGCGGTTGATGAACCTGGCCGACGCCGAGCGAGGGTACTGAGATGGCCGACCCCTGGCTCGATCCTCTCCTCGTCATCAACAGACTCTATCGCTTTGAGCACCGGCCCGAGGACGTAGCCGCCGCGCGCGACTTCATGGGCCCGGTGGACGCGGCTGACGGGGAGAGCTTGGCCCGCGCCGTGGTGGTGCGCCTGCATGAGCGAATGCGCATCCGCGCATCGGCATTCGGGGTGGGCATGCCAACAAGGCTGGCCGGCATCGTCGCGGCCCGTGGGGGCAACTGCGTCGCCCACTCCGTGCTGGCTACCGCGGTGCTGCGCGATCGGGGACTTCCCACCCGCCTCGTGGTGGAGAACACCTACACGAACGTTTCCTTGCTCCGTCTCCCAGCCGCCTTCGTTCGAGCGCCTATCGGCCCAGTCCTGAACAGTCACGTCTGGATCGAGCTCATGATAGACGGCGGCTGGGTGCCGGCCGACGCGGAGCTGGGTGTCTTCGGCATCAAGGAGTGGCTGGCCGTGCGTGTGGCCCGTGGCGTTACCGTGCGGGCGATCGGGCTACCGATCGCCGAGCACTGGAAGTTCCCTCTGCGCATCAGGCGTTTGGGGCCGGATGGACAGCCGGCGGAGGACGTGACGGCGCTGTACCTGGTCGACCGGCTCAGCGAGGCGCTGGGCGCGCGCGGGGAACTGCCCGCCGCGTGGGTGGAGGGTGTGGAGTATTTCAGCCGGACGTTTGATTGGGAAGGCCGGGCGGGTTTGCGCATCCTGCGCGAGCGCCATCGCTTGCAGCACATGTCCCGTGCCCTGGCCGGCGAGCCGCTCCTAAACTTGGCCGACGCCGAGCGAGGCTATTGATCTATGGACGCCGCCGCCGTGCGAACCGCCCTCGCTCAGGTTGTCTCTGCAACAGGAGCCCCCTTGCTGGCGGCCGAAGACATCGGCAGCATCGTGATCCAGGGTGACTGGCTCGCCGTGGTTCTTGCCAAGGAAAGCCTGTCACCGGAGCTCCCGGCGCGGATCTACGCGCGACTACGAGGAGCGTTCCCGCACGCGGCGGTAGAGATCCGCTGGGGAAGCAGGGTCTTTCGCGGAGGCAGTGGGTTCGGCGAGGGCCGGCATGTCGTCGCTGTGCTGGGCGGGAAGGGCGGTGTGGGCAAGTCCACCACGGCCGTCAACCTGGCGCTCACGCTGACCGCGATGGGCCTCTCCGTCGGCTTGCTGGACGCTGATCTGAACGCACCCGACATCCCTCACCTGCTGGGCATTCACCCGAAGGAGGCGCCGCGCGGCTTCGGCTGGCGGCTCACGACGGCCAAGGTGACGCCGCCGCCCGAGCGCCGCCGCCCGTACGAACGCTTCGGCGTGGAGATCATGTCCGCAGGCTTCATCGTGCCGGAGGGGTTTCCTCCCATGGTCACCAGCCGGATGCTCGTCTCGGCGCTCCTCCGCTATCTCGTCTTCGAGATCGCGTGGCAGGCCCAGATTCTGCTCATCGATGCGCCGCCTGGGACGGGCGAGGAGCTGCAGGTGTTAGCGGGAGAGCTGCCGCTCTCGGGCGCTCTCTTCGTCACCACACCCCAAGACCTGGCCCAGATGGATGCCGAACGAACGTTGGCTCTGCTGACTGAGCACGGCGTGCCGGTAATCGGGCTGGTCCAGAACATGGCATCGATGACTTGCCCCCACTGCGCGAGAGAGATCGATATGTACGCCGAGTCTGCTCGCCTGCGTGAAGCGGGTGTCCCCATCATCGGACGGATAGCGTTCGACGTGCAGCTTTCCAAGGCGGCGGACCGGGGCCGCCCGCTTGTGCTCGGCGACCCGCGCGGGCCGATCGCCTATGAGTTCGCAAGGATCGGCGCGACTGTGCGCCGCTGGCTCGCCGAGCGAGAGGAAATAGTTCGACAGGAAGGATCGTGATATGCCATGCGTCGATGATCGAGAAGCCTTCCTGCGGCAAGCGAACATCGCTGTGCTCACCAGCGTCGGCGCAGACGGAAAGCCGCACGGCGCGCCGGTCTGGTACCTCTACGATGACGACGTCTTCACCATCAGCACCGACCGCAGCTCGAAGAAGCACCGCAACCTGCAGGCCAACCCGAATGTGTGTCTCGTCATCGATAAGCGCGACGTGCCCTACTTCGTCGTGATGGCGCACGGCGCGGTCGAGCTGGGCCCGCCGTTGTCGGAAGCAGACCGGCTGCGCATCGCGGTGCGCTACCTTGGCGACGAGCGCGGCAAGCGCTACTTCGATCGTACGACGGGCGAGGACGCGATCACGGTCCGGCTGCGCCCAGAACGCATCGTGGAGTACCACGGAAGGGCAGGGCGGCCCTAGCCCGCGGGCGACGGCGCCGAGCGCCGGCTCACGGGCGGCGCTCGCGCCGTCGGAGCTGGGCGAGACTCCGGCGCAGGCCGGCGGCGGGTTGTCACCGGCTGCCGGCTTGCAGGACTGCGGCCTCTAGCTCGCCCCGTTGCCGGGCGAAGGACGGGAAGCGGGCCGACACGGAGCGCTGGATGCTCCGCAGGGCGTCATCGACATGGGTTCCCTCCGCCCAGTGCGACAAGCGCCACGCCACGAGCCAGAGGACGGATGCCAGCACGAGCGGCACGATGAGCTGCAGCTCATCGTCGCTGAGAGCGGCGTGTTCCGTGTAGCCGTCGACGAACGCGCCCGCCGCGGCGGGATCGATCTCGTTGTACGCGGGAGGCGCAAGGCAATCGAGCGAGATGCTTTGGGCGATGTCTGCCACGCGCGCGTCGAGGTGCGTCAGATCGAGGTCGAGCAAGCCGGTCAGCTCTCCGCGCTGAAAGAGCAGGTTGTCGTGATGAAAATCGAAGTGGCCGGGGACTGCGGGCAGCTCCCCATAGCCGAGCGTCGAGAGCTCGCGCAGCATGGCGTACTTCTGCGATCTGATCGCGCGCGCCAGCTCTGGGTGCTGCTGCCCGAAGGCCATCAGGAGCTCGTTGAAAGTGGTGACGCCGCACTGCGAAGCCACGTAGACATCCAGCTCCCACAGCCGGCCGAAGCCATCGCGCTGGCCAGGCGCCTCCCATGTCGCTAGGTCCTCGTGCAAGCGAGCGAGCAGGCGGCCCTTCAGCCGCGCGTAACGGTGGCTGGCGTAGGGCGAGGGGCGGCCAGGCAGCAGGGAAAAGAGTGAGTACTGGCGACCTTCCGCTTCGACGACGGCATCGCTGCTGTCCGGAGCAGGCAGCGCGACCGCGACCGGCCAGCCGCGCGCATCCAGGTGGCGCAGAACGTCGTGCTCGTAGTGGATGGCGTCGAGGGAGCGGTGCTCGTTGTAGCGCCGCAGGACATACGTCGCGGCCGGCGCATCGATGCGCCAGTGCTTGTTCACGCGACCGGTGCGGATGTCGCGCATGGCGGCATCGCCCAGGGCGAAGCGGCCGAGCACCGCATGGAGCGTCTCGCTCGTCTGCGCGGAGATCGGGCTCATGGTCTGCCCATTGTAGCCCTGCCGCGTTCAGCCGGTTCCTAAAGGTCGACTCGGAAGCCTTCGCTCGTCGCCTCGAAGCCGAGCCGCCGGTAGAAGCGGTGGGCTTCGTGACGTTGCTTGTTGCTGGTGAGCGACAGCTTGTAGCAGCCGGCGCGGCTGGCTTCGGCCATTGCGTGGCGCAGTAGCAGATCGCCGTAGCCGGCGCCGCGTTGTGTCTCGTCCACAACGACGTTCTCGACGAGCGCGTAGGGGCGCCCCTGGTGCGTCAGGTTCGGGACGATGACGAGGACGGCCGTACCCAACACCAAGCCTTCGTCTTCCACGACAAACAGCTGTTGTCGTGGGTCAGCGAGGACCGCGTGTAGGGCATGCCGGTACACATCGGGCAGAGGCGGGCCAAGGTCTTCGCGCGGCGCGCCCAACGAGAGCTGCGCGAGGAGCTCGAGGAGGCGCGGCAAGTCCGCCTCCGTCGCGAGGCGCACGCGGGCGCTGTCGCTCGCTGGAGGTGTCATGGGGAGATTGTAGCCGCTAGCGGCGCGAGCGCGGCTTCGATTTGGGAACGGGCTTCGTGGTGCGGGACTTGGCGTTTGTCGTCTTCGCCTTGGCGATGGCGGCGTCGGCCTTCGAAAGCGCCGCGCGCGCGTCCGGCCCTTTCTTGCCGTTGCCGCCCGCCGGCGTCGACGTCGAACGGCGGCCGTTGCCTGACTTTTCGCCGCCGGGCAGGGCCATCTGCTCGGGCGGAGCCTCGTCCGGCGCCGGGCCTTCGGCCGTGGCGCCGCCTTGCGGCTGCGCCATCTCGATCACCGCCACCGATGCGACGGCATCTCCGGGGCCGAGGTTGATCACGGCGACGCCTTGCGTCGAGCGGCCCTGGATGGCGATGCCTTCCATCCGTGTCCGGAGCACGATACCCTCGCGAGAAATGACGATGAGCTCCTGCGTATCGTGCACCATGCGCGCCGCCGCTACCGGGCCAGTTTTGTCGATGACCTTGAACGTGATCACGCCGCTGCCGCCGCGGTGGTGCAGCGGGTAGTCTTCAATCGGCGTGCGCTTGCCGGATCCCTTCCGGGTCACCGTGAGGAGCTGCTCGCCGGCGGAAGCGATCTCAAGACTGACGACCTGTGCCTTCTTGCCAAGCTTGATGCCGCGCACGCCTCCGCTCGCGCGGGACGCGAGGCGCAGCTCGCTGACGGGGAAGCGCACGGACTGGCCGTCCGTCGTGACGATAAGCGCTTCGTCGCTCTCGTGGGCGAGCTTGGCCGAAACGAACACATCGCTCGATTCGAGGTCCATCGCGATGAGGCCGGCGCGGCGCACGGAGGCGAACTCCGAGAGGGAGGTCTTCTTCACTTCGCCCTGAGCCGTCGCCATGACCATGACGTCCTTACTGAAGTCGCGCGTGGCGACCACGGCGGTGATCTGCTCCTGCTGGTTGATGTCGATGAGGTTGATGAGAGGAATGCCGCGCGCCTGCCGTGACGCGTCCGGCACGTCGAACGCGCGCAGCTGGAACACCCGTCCGCGGTCGGTGAAGAAAAGAACGCTGTCGTGCGTATCGGCGACGATCAGGCGGTGGACGGCGTCGGCCTCGCGCGTGACCATGCCCGTGATCCCGCGGCCGCCGCGTCGTTGTGGGCGGTACGTCTCGAGCGGGAGACGCTTGATGTAGCCGCGCTGGCTCAGGGTGATCACGATCTCCTGGTGTGCGACGAGGTCTTCTTCGGTGAACTGCTCGGCCTCCTGCGCGACGATCTGCGTGCGGCGGTCGTCGCCGTACTTCTCGCGCATCGCCGTCGTCTCGTCCTTGATCAAGAAGTCCATCTTGCGCGGGTTTGCGAGCAGGTCCTCGAGCTCACTGATGAGCTTGATCGTCTCGTTGTACTCCTGCTCGATCTTCTCGCGCTCCAGCCGCGCCAGACGGCGCAACTGCATATCGAGCACGGCCTGCGCCTGGCGGTCGCTCAGGCTGAACGGCTTGGCCATAAGCTTCTCTTTGGCGTCCTCGGCTGAGCTGGCGCCGCGGATGGTCTTGATGATGGCGTCCAGGCTCTGCAGGGCCTTCATCAGGCCTTCGAGGATGTGGGCGCGGTCGCGCGCCTTCTCAAGGTCGAACTCCGCTCGCCGGCGCGTCACGTCGCGGCGGAACTGGATGTATTGTTCAATTACGGTCTTGAGGTTGATCACGCGCGGTTGGCTATCGACCAGTGCGAGCATGTTGACAGGGAACGTCGATTGCATCGGTGTGTGCTTGTGGAGCTGGTTGAGCACCTGCCGCGCTTGCCCCGACCGGCTCAGCTCGATCATGACACGCATGCCGTGGCGGTCAGACTCGTCGCGCAGGTCGCTGATGCCGTCGACCTTCTTGTTGCGCACGAGGTCGG
>CAYQLM010000013.1:0-47034 GCA_964418365.1 uncultured Dehalococcoidia bacterium | reverse complement strand
CTGGCACTCTTCCCCCTTACCCCCCCCCCCCCCCCCCCCCCGACCTGGCTTGACAAGAGTACATATGTTCTATAGCCTGCGAGCGCATGCTCCCTACTCTCGACCACCCCCGGCGCGCCATGTTCGGCGGGCTGCCGCCCGAGATCGAACAGCGCCTGCGCGATGAGCTTGCGCTCATTCGGCAGGCCGGGCAGGCCGGCTTCTTCCTGCGCAACTGGGAGCTCATGAAGTACGCCAACGATAACGATCTGCCCGCCCGCGGCCGCGGCTCATCGGTCGGCTCGCTCGTGTGCTATCTGCTCGGCCTCTCCGGCATCGATCCCATTAAGTACAACCTCTTCGTCGGGCGCTTCCTGAACGAGGCGCGGCGAAAGGAGGACGTGCCGGACATCGACATCGATTTCGCGCGCGAGGCGCGCGAGAAGATGTTCGCGCACGTCTTCGCCACGTACGGCACCGAGCACGCCGCGCTCGTCGCGAATGTGATCCAGTATCGCTACCCGATGGCGATCCGTGACGTCGGCAAAGCGCTCGGCCTGCCGGAGGCGGACATCGATAAGCTCGCCAAACGCATGCGCGGCCGCTTCGCCGGATCGCTGCTGGATGAGATGCAATCGATACCGGAGTTCCGCCAGCGCATGCACGCGCCCGTCTGGCGAGAGTTCGCGCGTCTCGTCGAGGAGCTGCGCGGCATGCCACGCCACCTCGGCCAGCACTCGGGCGGCGTCGTCATCTCGACGACGCCCATCGTCGAGCAGGTGCCGGTGCAGCCTGCCGGGATGGACGGCCGCTACATCTGCCAGTGGGACAAGGACTCCGTCGCGGACGCGGGCTTCATCAAGATGGACTTCCTCGGCTATCCCAGCCTCGGCCATCTCTACCGATCGCTCAAGCTCATCGAAGAGCAGCACGGCAAGCGTTTCGATCCGCGCCAGATCCCGCTCGATGACCCGCAGGTCTACGAGATGATCCAGCGCGGTGATGTGCTCGGCATCGTGCAGATCCAGTCGCGCGCGCAGCTCCAGGCGATCCTGCGGCTCAAGATCAGCTGCATCGAGGACCTCGTCATCCAGGTCGCCCTCATCCGTCCCGGCCCCATCCAAGGCGGCGCGGTCAACCCCTACATCATGCGCTGCCAGGGCGTGGAGCCGGTGACCTATGATCATCCATCGCTCGAGCGCATCCTTGGCGAAACGAAAGGCGTGATGGTCTTCCAGGAGCAGGTGCTCGAAGTATCGATGGCCGTTGCCGGCTTCACTTCGGGCCAGGCCGAAAGCTTGCGCCGCGCGATGAGCCGCAAACGTTCACGCGATGAGATGGGAAAGCTACGCCAGGCGTTCCTCGAAGGCGCGCAGGAGCAAGGCCTCGTCGCTGCGCAGACGGCGCAGACGATCTTCGAGAAGATCGTCGCCTTCGCCGAGTTCGGCTTCCCGAAAGCGCACGCCGCCGCGATGGCGGAGACGGCGGGCAAGATCGCCTGGGTGAAGCGCTACTACCCGCTGGAGTTCTACTGCTCGTGGCTCAACGAGTGGCCGTTCGGCTTCTACAGTCCGGGCGTCATCGTCAACGAAGCGCGCCGCAACGGCATCGAGATCCTCGGCGTCGACACCAACCACAGCCGCGCCGAATGCACGATCGAAGGCGATGCGATCCGCCTCGGCTACAACTACGTCAAAGGCATAGGCGAGAAGATCGCCAAACAGCTCGATGCCATCTACTGTCATTCTGAGCCCTTCGACTTCGCTCAGGACAGGCTCCGCGAAGAATCTGGCCCCTCCAGTACATGTGCACATATGGAAGACTCCGGTGTGCAGGGGGCAGCGCCCCCTGCCGGGGGTTCCCCATGTTTGCAAAACGAACTCCCTGTACGGTCGGAGGTGCAGAGGGCAGAGTCCCCTGCGGGAAGCTCCTCGCGTTTGCAAAACGAACTCCCTGTACAGTCGGGGGTGCAGGGGGCAGAGCCCCCTGCCGGGGGTTTGGGGGTGTCCCCCAGATCAATACCTGCGGCCGCGAGTCCTTCCGAAGGAAGGACGACGTGGGCCGCCCTGTATGTTTCGCTCTGGGACTTCTGGCGCCGCACACGCATCGCGCGTGAGCCGATCGAGCACTTGATCCGCATCGGCGCGTTCGGCTGGACCGGCCTGCACGAACGCGAGCTGCTCTGGCAACTCGGGTTGTTCTACCGGCCGCTCAACGCACAGCTCCCGCTCGCGCTGCCGCACGACGCCGAGCTCGTTCCGCTGCGCGAGATGTCCGGCGGCGAGCGCATCAGCGCTGACCTCTCGCTCATCGAGGGCGCCATCGCGACGCGCGGCCACATCATGGACCTCGCGTCCGTACACGAAGGGATCACGCCCAGCTACCTCGTCGATCGCCTGGAGCACGGCGCGAAGGTGAGCGTCGCGGGCTTCGTCGCGGTGCGGCAGGCGCCGGAGACGGCGAAGGGCTTCGTCTTCCACACGCTGGAGGACCGCTTCGGGTTGATGAACATCATCACCACGCCCGCGCTCGTCCGCAAGTACAAGGCGCTCGTCGCCGAGGCCGGCGCGCTCATCGTGCACGGCCACATCGAGCGGCAGGACCGCGCCGTCAACGTCGTCACCGAGCGGCTCGAGCCGCTCACGCTCGCCGGGCCTGTGCCCGACGTGCGCACGCACGATTTCGGCTAGGCTATTCGATCACGCCCGCCAGCCACTCGAGAAACTCCTGCACTTGCGCGGTGTCATCGAGGCAGTACCGCGCCGCCGTCGCCCGACCCGCTTCTTGCACCGCGATCGCGATCCCTTGCTCGCGCAGCGCCTCGAACGCATCCTCGTCAGTCTCGTCATCACCGATGTACACCACCATGCCATCCGCCAACCCCAGCTCATCGATCAGCCACAGCACGGCACTGCCCTTGTGCCAATCGATCGCCGGCCGCAGCTCGAAAACCTTCTTGCCGCCGGTCTTGCGCAGCTCCCGGTGCTGTTGCAGCACGCCGTCCACCGCCGATTCGATCGCGGGCACGTCTTCGTCCCTCGCCCGACGGTAGTGCGCCGCGATCGCGAACTTCTTGCGCTCGACGCGCAGTCCTGGCAGCGACGGCTGGCGCTGGCGCAGCTCCGCCTCCGCCGCATCGAGCGCGGGCAGGACATCAGCGGCGCGCTGGTGCTCGATGCGCCGTCCGCCCGGCAGCCGCATATCGAACCCGTGGCTGCCTGCGTACGCGATCGAGGGGATGCCCACCATGCGCCGCACGTCCTCGAGGTCGCGGCCGCTGATCACGGCGACGGGCATTCGCCGCGCAAGCTCGAGCAGCGTCGACCGCATGCTGTCCGGGAGCGCGGCTGCCTCAGGATCGTCTACGATAGGCGTGAGCGTGCCGTCGTAATCGAGGAGCAGGCCAACCAGCCGCCCCGTCAGGCGCGCCTTGATGTCGTCTTTCGCGTCGAGTGCGTGGCGGGGCTTCGTCTAGAGCGCCCCTGCAACCAAGGCCTCGCCGGCGCGGGCCATCTCGATTCGCTCAAAGTCATCCAGCAGGAGCTGGAACCAGTCGCTCAGGTCGTGCTCGGCAACCGCGTCCCGCATCCGTTGCGCGCGGATCCGGCGCTCCAGCGGCGATAGCGTCAGCGCGGTGTGCAGCGCCAGCGCGGTTCTTTCGACGCTGCCCGGGTCGATCGGTAGCGCGCCGGCCCGGAGCTCCTCGAATGCTCCCGCTCTCGTCGATAGCACCAGCGCGCCGTCACGCCTGTTCAGCACGACGCCTTCCTTGGCGACCAGGTTCATCCCGTCCGCAACCGAGTTCACCAGCAGCACGTCGTACATTGTCAGCGCCACCAGCGCCTGCAGCCGGTTGTGCTCATGAAAGACGCTGATCGGCCGCCAGCTCTCGTCACCGTATCGCTCGTTTACGGCAGCGACTTCCCGGAAGACTTCATCGGCGTATGCCTGATACTCCGGGAGACCAGAACGCGTCGGCACGAGAAACGCCAGGAAGCGCACGCGACGGCGCCACTCCGGATGGTCCTCCAGCAGGCGGCCGTATGCCCTGAACCCCGCTGCGATGTTCTTCGCCGGATCGAGCCGCTCCACCCGCACGATCGTCTGCTCGCCGGCCTCTGTCGCGAGCTTCTCGTAGTACGGCTCGGCGACCGGAGAGGCCAGTCGCGCTTGCAGCTCCGCGGGCGCCACCGATACGGGGTTGGCCCAGACTTGCGTCCGCCGCCCGGCGTAGTCCACCGTACCCGACGTCCGACTGACGATCGCGCCGCTCAGAAGCGCCTGGCACGTCTCGAGGAAGTTGTCCACCGACTCCTGCGTTTGAAAGACGACGCTGTCGTTCGCCAGCAGCCCCGCGCAGATCGATCTGACGAGCCACCTCGGTAGCCGCTCCCAAGCGTCGGGTCCAGGCCAAGGGATGTGCACGAAATGCTGCAACACGGCATCGGGCAGGCGATCGCGGATCATGCGGGGCGCGGCGTACAAGTGGTAGTCGTGAATGCCGACGCGCCGCGCGCCAGTCCGCTCGAGCTCCGCTACCACCGCGTTCGCGAAGACCTGATTGACTGGAAGGTAGCCGGCGCTCCACGCAGCCGACGCCTCGGCCGCTGGGTCTTCGCGCCGCAGCCGGTCCCACATGCCGTGCTGTACGAACCATAGGATCGCGTTGCAGAACGTGCCATAGGGCAAGTAGGCTTCCTGCGGCGGCACGACGAGCCGCAGCACGTTCCCGTCGCCAAAATCGATTCGCTTGCCGCTCGCTGCTTCGTCGGCAGTGGTAATCGCGCCGGCGATCCACGTGACGTGCATGTCCTCGATCGCGCAGCCCAGAGCAGTGGCGACTCCGCCGGAGCCACCGTCTTGCCGTACGCAGCCCGACTGATCCAGCCTGTGCTCAACCGGACCTCGATTGCTCACAATGACCAGCCGCTGATTATTCGCCCAGAGTCCCTTCTGGTACATTCCGGCCTCCCTTCCGCCATGGCTCAAGAAAAAAACCGACCCAAGGCCATAGGCCTGCGGTCGGCGCAGACGTTGCTATGACCTCTCCCAGCGGCCTACGGGGTTAGCTGGCGGGTTACGGCTGGAAGAGCTGCCGTTTCCGGTCACCCGGAATTCACCCCAGTGGTTGGTTCCCCCGCCCTCGACTGCTCGAGGTTCGGCCAGTTGAACCTGCTCCATTATACCCGACCATCCGCCAGCACAAGCATGTGCCTTATGGCATGTTCTTCGGCTCGCGTCACACTTCCGAAACGAACTTGCGGGTATTCCCGGCGTATCCTGGATTCGGAGACAGTGATTACCACCACCCTCGCCGGAATCAGGTTCGAAGCCCTCGGCACCCAGGTCGAAGTCTTCTCGAAAGCGGCCGAAGCGCTCGCGCCTCAGCTTCGATCGCTCGTCACTGAATACGAAGCGCGCTTCAGCCGCTTTCGTGTCGACAGCGAGCTCCAGCAGCTCTGCCGCACGGCGGGCGATACCGGCCAGCGCACGCTCAGTGCCTAGAAGTAGTTCACGCTGATCCCGCCGTCGACGACGAAGGTGGTGCCCGTCGTCCAGGACGATTCGTCCGACGCGAGGTAGAGAGCCGCGTACACGATGTCCTCCGCCCGCCCGAAGCGGCCGAGGGGGATGCGGCTGAGCCTTCGATTGCGAGCGGCCTCATCGCTCAGGAGCTCGCGCAAAAGCGGCGTCTCGATCGGCCCGGGGCAGATCGCGTTCGCGCGGACCTTATGCCTCCCATACTGCACAGCGAGGGATTGCGTGAGAGAAAGCACCGCGCCCTTGCTCGCGGTGTAGGCGTCCTGCGGCACTGTGCAGCCCATGAGCGCCACGAACGACGCCACGTTCACGATCGATCCGCCGCCGGCGCGGATCAGCTCCGGCACGCCGTACTTGCAGCAGAGCATCACGCCGCGCAGGTTCACATCGAGCACGCGCTCGTAGACCGCTTCATCCATGTCGGCAACCGAGCCGTCCTCGTCCGGGAAGATGCCCGCGTTGTTGTAGAGCACGTCCAGCTTCCCGAACGCGCGCACGCCCTGCTCCACCCAGCCGCGCACATCGTCCGCCTTCCGCACGTCGCCCGCCAGCGCCACGATGCGTCCGCCCGCCTTCGATACGGCGTCCGCCGTCTCGCGCACCGCGTCCGCGTTCACGTCGGTCGCAACGACCGCCGCGCCCTCACGCGCGAAGACCTCGCAGGAGAGCCGGCCCATGCCGCTTCCCGCGCCGGTGATCAGCGCGACCTTGTTCTCGAGACGCATGTTACTTCCCCCTTCGTCAGAAACGTAGGCGAGGGTCTTCAGACCCTCGCGCGTCGGGGTCTAAAGACCCCGACCTACCATCATGCCGTGCCGCTTCAGACCTGCTCGAAATACCGCGCGCGCTCCCAGTCCGTCACCGCGCGGCGGAACTGCTCGACTTCCCACTCCCGCATGCGCGCGTACTGCTCGACGAACTCCGAGCCGAAGTACTCGCGCGCGACGGCGCTGCCGCGGAACCGCTCGACGGCCTCTGCCAGCGATCGAGGCAACCCCGACGCTTCGGTCGCTCGATAGGCGTCGCCCGAGATCGGCGGTGGCGGCTCCAGCCCGCGCTCGATGCCGTGCAGCCCGCCCGCCAGCGTCGCAGCGAAGCCGAGGTAGGCGTTCACATCGGCGCCGGGGACGCGCGTCTCGAGGCGGCAGCCGTTCGCCGTCGAGGTGATCGCCCGCACGGCCGTCGTGCGGTTCTCGAAGCCCCAGGTCGCCGTCGTCGGCGCCCAGCTGCCAGCAACGTAACGCTTGTACGAGTTCACGTTCGGCGCGTACATCAGCATCAGCTCCGGCATCGTTGTGAGCACTCCCGCCGCGTACGATCGCATCAGCGGCGATGCGTGGTGCGGCGCGCTCTCGTCCCAGAAGACATTGCGTTCCCCGGCCCAGAGGCTCTGGTGCAGGTGCCCGCTGCAGCCATCGATGCGGTCGTCGTACTTCGCCATGAACGTCGGCACCACGCCCTGCTGCGCGGCGATCTCCTTCGCGCCGCTCTTGTAAAGCAGCGCGTAATCAGCGGCGGTCACCGCGTCGGCGTAGTGGAGGTTGATCTCGTACATCCCTTCGCCGTGCTCGCGGTTGTAGCCCTCCACCCGCACGCCGTACTCCACCATCATCCGCCGGATGCGCCCGACAACATCCTCGTCGATGCTGGCGTGGTGAATGCTGTAGCAGTTCAGCCCCGGGTTGAGCGGCTCGAGATCGGTGAAGCGTTTCGCGCGCCACGACCGCTGGTCTTCGCGGAAGAGGCGCACCTCGAACTCCGCCGACATCATCGGCCGGTAGCCCGTCGATTGCGCGCGCTCGACGACGCGGCGCAGCACCTGTCGTGGCGAGACGGCGAGCGGCTCGCCCTCCTCCGTCGCGTAGTCGCAGACGACGGCCGCCGCGCCCGGCTCCCACGGCACCACGCGAAACGTCTCGAGGTCCGGGTGCATCACGATGTCGGCGAAACCCGTGGCCGCCGCGCTCCCGACGGCGAGGCCATCGATGAGCTGCTCGGCGATGTCCCAGCCGAAGATGACGTCGCACTGGGCGAAGCCGTGCCCGCCGCGGCACCCTTCGATGAACTGATCCGCGAGCAGACGCTTGCCGCGGTAGACACCGTCCATGTCCGCGCCGCCGATCTTGACGACCTCGATGCCGCGCTCGCGAATAACCTTCTCGACCTGATCGATGTCCATTATGCCGGCCGCTCCTTTCGCTCCGTGGCCCATGGCCCGTGGCCCTTGGCCCTACACATCGAGCTTCGCGTACACGCCCAGGTGGTCGGAGGGGAAGAGCTTGTCGTCCAGCGGGTGCGTCTTGTCGAACGCCAGCCCGGCCTCGACGACCTTCGCGCCGGACACGAAGATGTAGTCCAGGCACCCCGCCGGCGACGGGTCGTACGTATTCACCGGCGTCGGCCAGGTCTTCTCCGGCTCGCGGCCGTGCGCCGCTTCGTGCGCCGACGTGAAGCCCGCCTTCATCAGCTCCACGGTCGGCTCGCCAGCGTACGCGTTGAAGTCGCCGGCCACGACGACAGCGTTCGCGCCGCTCCACGTATCGATCCACGCCAGCAGCCGCTTCGCCTGCGCCAGGCGCTCCTGCGTCGCCTCCGGCGGGAAGTAGAGGTGCGTATTGTAGAAATCGAGCGTCGCGCCGCCATCGAGCCGCACGCGCATGCGCTGCGCCACGCCCTCGTACGAGAGGTAGTCAAACCCTTCGTGCGCGTCCACCGGCAGCCGCGACATCACGGCCTGCGCCTGCGCGTGCGCCGCGCGGCCGGGCCGCCCCATGTGGTACGCGAGGTAGCGCCGGCGGTCGGTGATATGGCTATTCACCAAATGGCAGAGCGAGATGCCCTGGTCGATCGTGAGATCGACTTCCTGCAGGCCGATCACGTCCGGCGCCAGCGCCGCCATCTGCTCCACCACGAGCGGGCAGCGCTCGCCCCAGCGGCCTACCTTGTTAAAGAGGTTGAGCGTGGCGACGGTGACAGTGGTCATGATCGCGCCGCCGCCGTTTCTAACGCGTGCGTCACCGGCCGCCGCTGCTCGAACGAAACGTACTCTTCGTAGCCGGCCTGCGCGACGAACGCGGCGAGGTCATCGAAGCGCTGGCCGAGCCTCTCCGGCATGTGCGCGTCCGATGCGAACGTGATCGCGAGCCCGGCCTCGTGCGCGCGTTCGAGCACCGGCAGCGCCGGGTATGGCTCGTCGATGCGCTTGTAGCCGTTCGCGTTCACCTCCACCGCGCAGCCACCATCAGCGGCCGCCTCCACGATCGCGTTGTGCAGCGGCGTGAACGATGTCGGGCGGTGGCCGGCGATCTTCGGCAAGTCGGGGTGCGCGAGCACGTCGCACAGTTTCGCCGACGCCAGCTCGCGCAGCAAGGACGCATATTCGGCGAACACGGCGTCCATATCGCGCCACTCCCACTCGGCGAGGACGAGGGGTGAGCTCATCTCATCGAACCCCCAGGCGCCGATCCAGTGCACCGAGCCGAGCACGATGTCCCAGTCGTACGGCGCCAGGAAGTTCCGCAGCTCCTCCGCCCGGCCGGGCAGCCAGTCCATCTCCAGCCCGAGCGTCACCGGCAGTCCGGCCGACTTGCACTCCTCGATCGTGCGCACGTAGTCGGTGACGGAGCTCGACACGTGGTCTTCCCAGTACGCGCGCGCCGTCGCGCGCAGCGCCGGATCGTCGCGCTCGACGTCCCACCAGCCGTACAGCAGATCGAAGGCCTCGCGGAAGCGAAAGAGGTGCTCCGTGATCGCGATCTGCCCCACGCCGCGCTCGCGCCCGGCCTCCACATACAGCTCGATGCGCTCGCGCGTCATCGGCGGCGCCTCGCCGTGAGGCTGCAAATGGACGTGGGAATCAGCGTACACAGCGCCTCAATCTACCAGAATGCGGCCCGCTCCCTCACCCCGGACTTCGGTCACCCCTCTCCCTCTCCGAGGGAGAGGGGCTAGGGGTGAGGGAGTTCCCTCACGGCGCCAGACCTAGCGTCAGCACGCCCGCCACGATGAGCAGCGCACCCGCGATGCGCGCCCGGCCGTAGCCCTCGTGGAGCAGGACGACGCCCAGCAGCGCCCCGAGCACGATGCCCACCTCGCGCGCCGGCGCGACGTAGCTCACGCGGCTTGTCGTGAGGGCGACGAGCACCAGGATGTACGCCAGCGGCGCGAGCAACCCCGCCGCGACGATGGTCCAGCCGCGCGCTCGCCACTCCGCCCGCAAGGGCTGCCTCGCACGATACGCCAGCGGCCAGAGGAGGAAGACGTAGCCGCCGATCGAGAACTGGTTCAGCGTCACCGGCGAGAGGTAGTCCAGCGCCTTCTTGTCCCAGAGCGAATACGTTGTGATCAGCACGCCCGTTGCCAGCGCGGAGACGATCGCCGGGCGGCCTAGTCCCCGCAGGTGCTCGAGCAGCTCGCGCGGCTCGTCGGTCTGCGCCTGCACGAGCAGCACGCCGATCACGACCAGCGCGATGCCCAGGCCGGCCCAGCCCGAGACGTGTTCGCCCAGCAGCAGGACGGCCGCGGGCGGGATCAGCGCCGGCCCCATCCCGCGCGAGATCGGGTACACGGCGGAGAGGTCGCCGACCTGGTACCCGTACGACAGCAGCAGCCCGTACGCGGCATGCAGCCCGCCGCTGGCGACGCCGAACGCGACTCCACGCGCGCCGATCCCGTCGATGACGGCGTAGACGGTCGCCGGGATGAGAAACGCCACGAACGACACGACGGTAAACGACCAGAGGAACGCCACCTTATGGTCACTGCGCTTAAGCAGGAAGTTCCAGCTCGCGTGCGCGGCTGCCGCGACCAGCACGAGCGAAAAGGCGGCCGTGGTCATGGACTGGCAGTCTATCAGCCGCCCTGCGCCTGGGCGAGCGGCGCGATAGACTAGGCGTGGCGAAACCAACGGAGGTATCATGGCCAGCGTCGCCGCCCCTGAACAGTCCACCTACCAGGAAGTCGTACACCTCTTCGAGCAGACCGCGGACGACCTCGGGCTGCAGGAAGAGTTCCGGCTCCTCCTCCGCATGCCCTACCGCGAGCTGCACGTCGAAGTCCCTGTGCGCATGGACGACGGATCCGTGCGCGTCTTTCCCGGCTTCCGCGTCCAGCACAGCGGCGCGCGCGGGCCGTACAAGGGCGGCGTCCGCTACCACCCCGACGTTGACCTCGACGAGGTGCGCACGCTGGCGGCGCTCATGACATGGAAGTGCGCGCTGGTCGACCTCCCCTTCGGCGGCGCAAAGGGCGGCGTCCAGTGCGACCCCCATCTCATGAGCGAGAACGAGCTGAACCGGCTCACGCGCCGCTACACGCAGAACATCGCGCACATCATCGGCGTCAATCGCGACATCCCCGCTCCCGACATGGGAACGAACGCGCAGGTGATGGCCTGGATGATGGACGCGTACGGCCAATCGAACGGCTACACGCCGGGCATCGTTACCGGCAAGCCGGTCGCACTGGGCGGCTCGTACGGTCGCGAGGCGGCGACGGGCCGCGGCGTCTCCATGCTGCTCAGTCTGCTCTGCAAGGACCTCGGCCGCCAGCCGTCGCTCACCAGCGTCGCCGTGCAGGGCAACGGCAACGTCGGCTCTTGGACCGCGCGTCTCGCCGCCAAGGCCGGCTTCCGGATCGTCGCGGTGAGCGACGTCCAGGGCGGCACCTGTCGCGAGAGCGGACTAGATATCGACGCGCTCGAGGCGCACGTGGGCGGCGGGGGCACCGCCGGCGACTTCTCGGGAGGCGATCCCATCTCGAATGACGAGCTGCTGGCGCTTCCTTGCGACGTCCTCATCCCCGCGGCCATCGGCGACGCGATCACCGACGCGAACTGCGCCTCCGTGCGCGCGCCCATCATCATCGAGGCGGCCAACCACCCGCTCTCCGCCGCTGCGGACGATGCCCTCACGGAGCGCGGAGTCGTTATCATGCCGGACATCCTCGCCAATGCCGGCGGCGTGACCGTCTCCTACTTTGAATGGACGCAGAACATCCAGCAGTTTCGCTGGGAAGAAGCGCGCGTCAACTCGGAGCTGGAGCGCATCCTCACCGGAGCGTATCGAGCGGTGTCCGCGATCGCGCAGGAGAAGAAGGTCCCGCTGCGGCGCGCCGCCTATCGCATCGCCGTCGCTCGCGTGGCCGAAGCGATCCGCCTCCGCGGCTTCGTGTGATGACCACGGTCGACGCCGGCGACATCAAGCCGCTCCTCCGAGATCTCGGTCAGGGACCGTCGGCCGGCCGCCCCCTGACGCGCGAAGAAGCGCGTCTGTATCTGGACGCCATCATCGACGGACGCGCGACGCCCGCCCAGGCCGGCGCGTTCCTCATCCTCGAGCGCTACAAGGGCGAGACGCCGGACGAGCTGCTTGGCCTGATCGATAGCGTGCGTGGCCGCACGACGACGCAGCTATTGCATCCAAACGTCGAAGGCCTGCTCGACGTCGGTAGCCCGTACGATGGCCGCCTGCGCACGATCATGGTCAGCCCGTGCGCATCGATCGTCGCTGCGGCGTGCGGCGTGCCCGTACTGCTCCACGGCGAGCGCGGCGTCGGCCCGAAGCACGGCCTTACCGTCGGCGACGTCCTCGATGCGCTCGCCGTACCGACCGATCTCACAGCGGACGCTGTGGCGCGCAGTCTCGAGGCGATCGGCATCGGCTATCTGCGCCAGGCGCGCTTCGCGCCCGACATGGCGCGCCTCGCCACCCTGCGCGATGAGCTCGCGCTGCGCACGCCCCTCAACATGGTCGAGAAGATCTACGACCCGGCCGGCGCGCCCTACCACCTCATCGGACTCACGCACCTGCCGTATCTCGACAAGCTCGGCGACGCGCTCAGCCGCCTCGGCTTCCGCAAGACGGCGCTGGTGCAGGGCATGGAGGGAAACGAAGACCTGCCGGCCAACCGCGGCGTGCGCGTGATCGAGTTCGACGGTGAGGAGAAGCGCGAGTACCGCATCAACGCCGTCGATTTTGGCCTGACGCCCGCCACGAACGACGACATCGCGCCCGGCGACGTCACCGATGGCCGGCCAACGCCCGACCGCAGCGCCGAGCTCACGCTGCAGGTGCTTGGCGGCGCCGCGTCCGACGCCTGGCGCGACCTCGTGCTGTTCAACGCGGGCTTCCGCGTCTACCTGGCCGGCCGCGCGCCGGATGTCGCCTCCGGCATCGAGCGCGCCCGCGGGGCGATCGCGTCGGGCGCCGCCGCCGCGTTGCTCGATCGCTGGCGCGCAACGTCCGAACGCTAATGCGCGAGATCGCTGTCCCACTGCCGCTCGGCCGCGCGCAGGCGATTCGTATCTCGACGACGGTCGTGTGGGTCGCGGCGATCACGACCGTTGCGCTCGCGTTGCGCCTCTTCTGGGTCTTCTACACCGACACGTACCCGCTCGGCGGCGACCCGCACTGGTACTACATCGTCGGCACAAACCTGGCGAAAGGGTTCGGTTTCGTCGCTAACCGCAATTCGTTTAACGAGATCGTCGGCCCGGGGGAGCCGACGGCTTACTGGCCGCCCGGCTACCCCTTCGCGCTGGCCGCGGCGTTCAAGCTTTTCGGCGTCAGCCTCGTCCACGCGAAGGTCATGAACGCCATGTTCAGCGCCGCCACCGTTCCCTTCGTGTATGCACTCGGGGCATCGATTTTCGACCGCCGGGCGGGCGTCGCCGCGGCTTTCGTCTTCGCCGTCTTCCCGAACGCCATCGCCTGGATGCCCGTTCTCTTCCCCGAGCCGATCTTCACGTTCCTCTTCGTCGTCGCGCTCTGGCTGCTAACCACGGAGTCGTCTGCGCGCCGCCGTTGGTTACCGGTCGCCGGCTTTGGCCTGCTGCTCGGCGCGGCTGCGCTCATGCGCGGCCAGGGCGTCGTCTTGCTTCCCGTCGCCATGACGTACTGGTTCGCGCGCTGGGGCTGGAAGGCCGCGCTCGCGCACAGCGCGATCGCGTTCGCCTTCGCCGCGGCGATCATCGCGCCCTGGCCGGTCCGCAACGCCGTCCAGATGCACGCCTTCATCCCCATCTCGACGAACTCGGCCAGCGTCCTGCGCATGGGCCACGCGCCTGACGCCACCGGCTACACGAAGTGGACGCGCGACGACGTCGACGGCGTGCCGATGGACCAGTCGCTCTACCATACGGCCTCCGAGGTGAAGTCCTACCGGACGTATCCGAAGCGCGCCCTCGATTACGCGCTCACACATCCGCAGCGCGAGGTCCAGCTCGCCGGCCTCAAGCTCTACTACGTCTACGTCTCGGATGCGGGCGTCGTCTCCTGGCTGACGACGCTCGACGGCACGCCGTTGCGGCCGGCCGGTCTCAAGCATCCGCTCTGGTACCTGTTTACCTTCAGCTACTATCCCCTGTTCTTCGCCGCCATCTTGTCGGTCCCGCTCTGGCTACGGCTCAAGCCGGAACGCGTGCTACTGGCCTCTGTGTTTCTCTTCTGGTCGCTGTTCCACATCGTCTTCGCCGGCGATGTGCGTTATCACGTGCCGCTCTACCCGTTCTTCGCGATCGCCGTGGCGGGCGGCGCGCAGTTGGCGTTCGATGCTGCGCGCAGCGCGTTCGCTCGCCTGAAGGCGGGTCGATATACTGCATCCGCCACGCTCGACGCCCCCATCGTCTAGGGGACTAGGACGCCACCCTTTCAAGGTGGAAACCGGAGTTCGAATCTCCGTGGGGGCACCAAGCACGCCGTCACGTTTCGTGGTATACTGAGTCCAGTTCAATTCAGCGTCCTCGATAAGCAGCCAACCTCTCCTACTGCACTCGGCGACCTGGAGCACTATAAAGGAGGTCGTCGATGCCTTTCACCGACAAAACACTCACCTGTCAGGACTGCGGACAGCAGTTCACCTTCTCAGCGGATGACCAGGAATTCTACGGGACCAAGGGCTACAGCGAGCCCAAGCGTTGCCCTACGTGCCGCGCCGCACGAAAGTCGGAGCGCGGTGACTCTGGTGGTGGAGGGTACAGCTCAGACCGCCAGATGCATGCCGCGGTCTGCGGCGATTGTGGAAAGAACACCGAAGTCCCATTTGAACCGCGCGGTGACCGCCCAGTGTACTGTCGCGAGTGCTTCTCAAAGCGGACGCCAGCGCGCAGCCGTTACTAACCGTATCGTCGCGCTTGGGAGCGCGTCAGCGATGGAGGGCCACATGCGGATGGAGAACCGGCGAGCGAGCACGTCCACAACATTTACAGATGCAACTTCGGGAGAGGGAATCCTGCAAATGGCCTCAGACGAGAACGGGCTGTTGCTCATGGCATTCCGTCTCTACGACTCCACTGGATCTCTCGTTGTCGACTCTGAGGGTCTGGGAACATACCCGGATGGCCTCACCGTCCGCTGCACAAACGGCGAGCTCCTCCTCGATGTTCCGGCAGACTCAGGTGATGACGTTCAATACTGTCTCTACAACAGCGACGGCGCTTTGCTCACGAAGTCCGACGGTGTCCGCACAAGGATCTACCCGCTTCTTCGCATGGAGGGGGTCGGCCGTAACTGGACGCCGCCGTTGCCTGCGCCGGTTGGCGGTCCGCCTGAATAGTCAGCAGACGCTGTAATCCGAATACGCCGAACATGAAGACGGGGCCGCAAGGGCCCCGTCTTGCCAACTGCGCTCGGAACGCAGGAGTCGTCCTACTTTCCGGTGACACCTTTCTTGCCCTTATCCTTCTTAGGCTTCTTGATGTTCTTCGTGCCTTTGTCCTTGCGTCCCATCGTGTCCTCCTCTTCTTGGTCTCGTCGGGATTGTAACACGATTTCGGCCGTGATCGCATCGGCCCGCAGGAGCGGCAAGTCCACTCGGCACAGAGGTCAGAGCGCGAGCTTTCGGGTCAGCAGCCGCGTAATGAGCTCGGGTCGCAGCTTGCCTCTTTTGGCATCGTTGAACCCGTCCGACAGATAGTTGCCTTCTGTGAACACGCGCAGTGCGTTCGCCCGGCCGACCAGCCGCGATACCTTGGCGAAGAGTCGCACGAACGCGTCCTTCTTCTCGGCCAGGGTCGGGAACGCCGCCTGCTCCATTGCCGCGCGGCGCTCATCATAGTCGCTGAGCAGGTATGCCCCGGGCATCCCGAACTCTTTGAGCGCATCGATCACCATCGGCATCAAGTCCGGATTCGCCGCCAAGCAATCTCTCGTCTTCGCCTCGTAGAACATCTCATGCCGCGTCTCGTCCTTCGCCAACAGTGTCTCGATCTTCGACAGCGTTGGCTCCTTCGTGTGGGCGGCGTGGTGTCGATAGAACTCGGCGGTAACGAACTCCTGCAATGTCGTGTTGGCGACGACCTGGACGGGCGCGTAGTGATCCGGGATCCCCCAGTTCTGTTCGCTGGTCTCGCGCACGTCGCGGATCTTCTCGTCCAGGATCGCCCTGATCGAACGCTCGATCTTGTCGAGGCGCTCGCCTTCAGGATCACCAGGGAGCGGCGGCTGCTTGGCTGCAAGCGCAGTCTGCGCTTTCACTAGATAGTCGTAGAGCGCGTAGTAGTGTTTCCATTCCTCGATGCCCCACATCATGAGGAAATCGCAAACATCGCTGTCTGCTTTGAAGTACTCCAGAAGCTCGGCTACATAGTCCGGGTTGTTGCTTTCGACGAGCAATGCGGACTCGACGACGTCAATGTCGGTTTGTGTGAGCTCTTCAATGCGGATCTCGCGCCAATCGAGGTCGAGGACCTCCGTAAGGTTCCAGCTCAGGCGCTCGTGAGTCCGGTAGAAGGCGACAACGTCGTCGCGGCTCGGGACGGTGTGGCGGGCAGAGGCAGATAGAACGGGTTGATCGCCGGTGAACGTTGGGCTTGCAATTTTCGCTAACTTCGACATGAGCGGCCAGCGGGGCGCTCCTACATCTTCCCAGTGCACATGCACTCGACGATCTCGAATGCTTGTCCCCAGTATACCACCCTGATCCGTATCCCGCGAGCCACTGGGTGTGCAGGAAATAGTACGGTTCGACGTTCGCTCAGGATCCCCCTGCCGCGCCGATCGACTCCGGCATGCGATGGGCCAACCTCCGCGCCGTTTCCGCCATGGTCAGCCGCAACCCGTCCGCGAGCGGCAGCGGCGGTCCCCAGCGGCCCGTTCGGCTCAGCAGCGACGCGTCCAGCAGCGAACGTTCAACGTCGCCCGAACGGCGGGGCAGCCGCTCCAAACGTAGAGGTTGGCACGCTATGGCAGCGATCTCTTCCGCCAGGCCGAGCACCGTGATCGGCCGTCCGCTCGCCACATTCCAGACAGCGTCTTCCGCGCAGCCGACGGCAGCCAGCGCGGCCGATACCACATCAGATACATGGACGAAGTCGCGCACCTGCTGTCCCGCTCCGTGGATCGCGATCGGCCGGCCGACCAGCTGCCGCGACGTGAAGATCGCGACGACACCGCCCTCCGCATCGGCGCGCTGCCGCGCGCCGTACACGTTCGACGGACGCAAGATGGCGTACGACACTCCTTCAGCGCGGACGATCTGCTCCGCCGCGTACTTGTGGAAGCCGTAGAAGCTGCGCGGCGCCGGCAACGTTCGCTCCGTCGCCGGCGATGGCGTCTCCCCATAGATCGCCCCTCCCGACGACATGAACACGAACCGCCTCGCGCCGTATTCCTTCGCCATCGCGAGCAACCGCTTCGTTCCACCGACGTTCACCGCGAAGTCCATCTCCGGTTCGATCATGGATCGATAGACGCTGGCCTGCGCGGCGCAGTGGACGACGGCGCAAACGTCCGCCGACCTGAACGCCTTTCGCAGGTCTGCCTCGGAGCGCACGTCGCCGATGTGCAGGCGGGCGTCTCGATGGACGTTGCCTTGGCTTCCCGCGCTCAGGTTGTCCAGCACGTGGACTGCCCAGCCCTGCGCCAGCAGCGCATCCGTGACGTGCGAGCCGATGAAGCCGGCCCCGCCCGTGACGAGCACCGCATTGCGCCTGTAGCCGTTCGGTATCAGCGTCATGCGCTTGTACTCTGGAGCCCGCTACAGCTCGTAAGATACGCCGGCTTCTGCAGGAGCTCGTCCACGCGCACAGGCCGCAGACCCTTGTCTTGAAGGCCCTCGATAATGGCGGGCAGCGCCGCCAGCGTCGTCGACCGGTCCGTGACCGAGCGTGTGTCTTCGCCGTCGTGAAGCACGATGATCGAGCCCGCCTTCGCCGACTTGACGACGCTGTGGGCGAGGCTGTCCGCGTTGTGCCGCTCCCAGTCGTTTGGGTTCACGTCCCAACCGATCGTCTCCATATGGCGGCTCGAGACGGCGTGAAGCTGCCACGGCGTATGGAACCCGTTGGGGATCCGATAGAACGCGGGGCACACGCCCGCCGCAGCGGCGATGCTGCGCTCTGCTCTGTCCAGCTCCTGGTAGTGAAGCTCGAAGATCGCGTCCCGCTTGTGGTGGTGATACGAGTGGTTGCCGACGAGATCGCCTCGCGCGACGAGCTCGCGCACGATCTCGGGATGAGCGTCGGTGCTCTGTCCCGTGACGAAGAACGTCCCTTTGACGCCATAGCTGTCCAGCACGCCAGCGATCTTCAGCGTCCACGGATCGTTCGGCCCGTCATCGAACGTGAGCGCCACGAGCTGTTCGTCGCGCGGCCCGTGCGTCACGATCTTCCCATACGTCTGCGACGACGGTGCCATCGCCCAGTAGACGGCCAACCCTGGAAACCCCAGCCCGCAGACGAGCGCGCCCGTCACTTTCCAGAGCCTCACGTCGCCCCCTTGCTCATGTCCAAGGGCCACTGCGGCGACGCATCGGCGGGCGCGGCGTACGCGAGACCCCTCCGGCTTGCAAGCGACAGCACAGCACCCGCCCCGGCCAGGAGGAACAGCACGCCCGTCAAGCGCAGCACTCCCGGCGGGCCCGACGTCGCATTGAGCCAGCCCCCAAGCGCAGCCCCACCCGCATGCCCCAGCCCTTCCATCATCATGAACCAGGCCAGTACCGTGCCCTGTCCGGCCGTGCGCGAGAGGTCCATTGAGAGCGCGCTCATCGAAGGCATCGCCAGGCTCGCGCCTATCCCGCCCGCCGCTGCGAGCGGGATCAGCACCCTAGGCTCTCGTACGTTGCTCAGCAAGCACACCGCGACGCCCGCCGTCAGGAACCCCGTGCTCAGCAACAGCCGCCGGTCCAGTCGATCGGAGAGCGAGCCGCCGATCACGAGCGCGCCGGCGCCGGCCAGCATGGCCGGCGCGAGATAGAACAGCTCCCGCCGGAACGAGACGCCGAGAAAGTCACGACCGTAGGAGCGGAAGATCGCCTGCAGCGATCCGATCGCCGCGGCCTCGAGCAGAATGAACAGCGCGAACTCGAGCCGGCGGCGGTCCATCGCCTTCGCGAAGAGGGCCCGCAGATTGGGAGTCTCCGCCCCGTCTGTTGAGGAGGTCTCAACGCGGGCCAGCACCGCGGTCGGCGCCAGCGCCAGCGCGCAGATAGCAACGGCGATGAGCACGGCGCCCCAGTACGGAAAGCTCGAGGGCAGCGTTAGCCCGAGGCCGAGGCCGACGATCAGCGCAACGCCGCTCGTGACGCTGAGCGCGGCGCCGAGCTTCGCTCGCTCATCTTCCGCGAACGCGTGGCTCCCGAGCGCATAGAGCGCCGGCCAGAGGATCGCGCTTCCGAATCCGTAGACCGCCGCGGACGGCAGGACCGCGGCCGGTACGATGATGGCACTCAGCAGTGAGATCTGTCCCACCAAGATGAGCAGCACGCCGGCTTGCGCCGCCCGCGCGTGACCGAAGCGATCGACGAGCCGGCCCGCGAACAGCTGCGCCGCGAGCTTCGCCCCGCCGTACGCCGCCAGCGCATAGCCCGGCAGTCCCGCGCCACCGCCGTGCTGCTCCGGCAGGTACGACTGGATCGCCACCAGAAAGATGAAGAGAAACGCGCTGTCGGCAAGGAGCGCGAGCAGCAAGAATGGCCGCGCCCGGCGCGAGCGCACCAGCTCGAACCAGTCCTGCACGAGGCCGATCATCGCGCTCACGTCAGTACACTCCGCACGGATCGAGCGACGCCGGCTTCGCGCGCTCTTTCGCGAACTGGCGCACGTCGTACACCATGAAACGCGATTGCAGATCGGCGTACGCAATGGATGCGCGTCCCTCACTCACCAGGCCCTGCAAGAGCGCCTGCTCGTTGCGGTGGTATTGGTGCTGGTACGCTCGCTCGATGACCACATAGTCGACGCCTTTGAACGTCACGTAGCAGCCGTACTGCTGCTCCGTCCAGCTGCGCCGAAAGATGCTTTCGCTGAAGAACTCATTCGATAGCACCGCGCCGTGCCGGATGAAGCGATACATCCCGTCTTCGCGCTCGTTCGGCTCCAAGACCCGGTAGGTCGCGCCGGCGTGGAAGCTGGGCGAAGCGAAGTACGCCTGGTAGACGTCACTGCTGCCGTGGATCGCGCCGTAGTAGCTCCCGTGGTGGGCGACCACCTTGTCGTTCGAGAAGAGGACACCGCCCGCCGCCGCGATGACCACGACCGCCAGCGCCACGCGATAGTGCTGGCGGATGTACGGCGCCAGACAGGCCAACGCGAACGGCATCGCGTACAGCGTGCCGCGTCGCGGCAGCACGTCCGCCACCGACGAGACGATTGTGTGCAGCGAGTTCTCATGCACCGATGGCGTCCGCAGCGCCATCCAGTAGATAGGCGCCAGCGCGACTACGACCGGCAGCGACAGGAGCACCAAGGGCCGCGCCCTCGGCCGATCGAACATGAACAGCCACCCGGCGTATGCACCAACCGCCATCCCGCCGACGATCGGGTGCGTGCTAACCGTCAGCCAGAGCAGCACCGCGGCGAACACATATCGATTGCGTTCGAAGGCGTACACGAACAAGAAGAAGAACACGACGCTCCAGACGGTCGCAAACTGGAACGCGTATACGGCATCGATAAAGAACGGGTTCCCGACGAAGATCAGCATGAACCACGGACTGCGCATGACCGGCCGCACCAAGCCGGCCGTCCACACCATCCCTGCCACGCCCAGCGCCATCAGCAGCACGACTGAGAAATTGTCCAGCGCACGGAAGAGCGCGGCCCCCGCCAGATACGGCACGAACGCGTACGGGAAGGTCACTGCCCGTCCGCTATCGAGCAGGGGGATCGTGAGCGGAATGCGTCCGTGATGAAAGAGCTGTTGACTGATGTACCAGATGTGCGCATAGTTATGGACCGAGTCGTCGGCCAGGAAGAGTGGGTGGACCAGCAGGTCCAGCACCATCAGGAAGAGCGCCAGCGGCCCCAGCGCGGGCAGGACGTATCGCGACCACGCAGGTACGCCGGCGGGGCGGTCGCGTCCGGAGACCGCGCGCCACCAAGCCGCAGGCATCGCCAGCGCATCGACGAGGAAATCCTTGATCCTGGTGCGTGAGCGAAAGACCGGGACCGGCAACAGCACGTCGTTGCAAATGCGATAGCCGAGGCGCGGCAAGATCACCGCAACTTCCACGGTCTCGCTATAGCGGTAGCCGCGGTAGTGCTGGAGCGCCTGGAGCAGCGCGCCGGCGCGGAAGGCCCGGAAGCCCGATTCGACGTCGTACAGCCGGCAGCCCGCCCAGACCGATGCCCAGACCGACATGAGCCAATTGCCCAGCCGCTTGTACAGCGGATACGTCGACAGGTCGCGGCGCGCGATCACGGCGGCGAACCCGCCCTCGCGCATGCGCCGCGTCAGTGAATCGATCTCGTGCGGCTCGTGCTGGCCGTCGGCGTCGATCGTGAGCACGATGTCGTCACTGCTCAGCTCGCCTCGCGCAACCCGTTCGCCGATCTCTTCGAAGGCTGAGTAGTATGCCGCCGACATGCCGCGGTTGCGGTTGAAGAACATCGGGTGTACCTTCGGCCGGCCATCGCTCCAGACGAAGATGCGTTCCTTTGTCCGATCGGTCGAGCCGTCGTCGACCACGACGATCTCGTCGACCATCGGCTCGAGCCGCTCCAGCACCTGGATGACGGTGGACTCTTCGTTGTAGGCCGGGATGACGGCGATGACGCGTGGCAAGCGCGCCGGCTGGTCGAGCTCGGGCCGCGCAAGGACGGCGGACGACGTCACGATCCGCTCGCGATTGGACTGCGCTGTTCGGCCATCAGCCAGGGGACGGTCCGTCGCATCCCTTCCTCAAAATCGGTCTGCGCTTCCCAGCCCAGCTCCCGCCGGGCCTTCTCGCTGGAGACATCGGCGCCGGCGTAATCGCCGCTGCGCGCTGGGATGAACTCGATCGGCCGCTCCGCGCCGGTGAGCCGGAGCACCGTCTCAGCGATGCGCAGGATGGTGACCTGCTCGCGGCCGTCGAGATTGTAGGTCTGGTTCGCGGCGCGATCGGCCAGCGCGAGCACGTGCGCGCGCGCCAGGTCTTCGACGTACACGAACTTGCGATGCTGGCTTCCGTCGCCCGCGACGGTGAGCGCCTCGCCCGCGAGCGCCTTGCGCACGAAGATCGGTATCACCAGGCTCGGGCGCATGCGCGGCCCGTACGGGATGCCGTAGCGCAGGATGGTGAAGGGAAGCTGGTGCGCGTTCCAGTAATCGCGGCAGAGCAGCTCGCTGGCGATCTTCGACGACGTGTAGATCTGGCGCGACGCGCCCGGCGCAAAGCACGCCTCTTCGTCGACGACGTCACCGGCACCCGCGTCTACCGACGAATACACCCAGACGGTGCTCGCAAAGATCACGCGCCCAACGTCGCCTTGCTTCGCGGCTTCCAGTACGCGCAGCGTGCCGCCGACGTTCAGGTCGATCGCCGCTACCGGGTCGCGCGTTACATCGTTCACGTCGGCCACGGCCGCCAGGTGAAAGACGGCGTCCATGCCGCGTATGGCATCGCGGAGCGCGTCCGCATCCATCAGGCTGCCGGTGCGATACGCAACGTCCGGCCGCGCGCCGGCCCTCAGGTCGAAGACGCGCACGTCGTGACCTGCCTCCGCCAGCGCATCGACGACGTGCGAGCCGATGAATCCGCTGCCGCCGGTCACGCAGACGCGCATCAGGAGCTCCGTCCCGCCGCGGACGGCACGCGATCGAGCGCGTAGCGCAGCGAATCGAGGACGTAGTGCGCGTCTTCTTCGCTCATCACCGCCGACACCGGCAGACAGATGTGGCGGGCGCAGATGTCCTCCGCTTGCGGAAGCGGTTGGTCCGCGATGCCGGCGAAGATGGGCTGCTGATGGCACGGCGTGTCGTAGACCTCGCCGCTCAGGCCCACATCGCGCTCCTCTCGCATGATGCGTTTCAGCTCCGCGCGATCGGCGTCGCGCAGCAGAACGATGTACTTGTAGTAGTTGCAGCGAGAGCCCTCGGGCGGCGCGACGGCGCTCACCGACGGGCCGAGCGAGGGCAGGCCGGCGTGGTATACCGCCGCGACAGCGTTCCTGCGCTCGATGAACTCGTCGAGCCTGCGCAACTGCGCCAGGCCGATGATCGCGTGCGGTTCGCTCATGCGCCAGTTGGCGCCCAGGCGCACGTGGTAGTTCGTTGTGAAGCCTTCCTTGCCTTGATCGCGGTAGATCAGCGCTTCGCGGTAGATCGCCTCGTCGTTCGTGACGATCATGCCACCTTCGCCGCTCGTGATCACCTTCGTCGGATAGAACGAAAACGCCGCCGCCTTGCCAAACGACCCGGCCATCCGCCCGCCGAAGCTGGACCCGTGCGCGTGCGCCGCGTCTTCGATCAGCGGCACGCCCGCCGCGTCGCAGATCGAACGGATCTCATCGATCTGGGGCGTGATGATGCCACCGATGTGCACGACGATCACCGCCGCGGTGTCCGGCGAGATCGCCCGTCGCAGGCTGTCTACGTCCAGCGAGAACGCAGCGGGCTCCGAGTCGGCGAAGCGCACCCGGCCGCCCGCGTGCAGCACCGCGGCCGGCGTGGCGAAGAACGTGTTCGCCGGCACGACCACCTCACGCCCTTCCACGCCGATGGCGCGGAGAATGATCTCGAGGGCGCTCGTTCCGCTACTGACCGCAGCGGCGTACCGCACGCCGCACAGGTTCGCGAACGCCTCTTCGAGCGCCTGGCCGTTCGTCCCGAGCGTGAGCCGGCCCGAGCGCAGACATTCATCGATGCGTTCCAGAATCCAGCGCCGGTCTTCCTCGGGCACGTGGATGGACGCAGGCGGCACTTTCACGGAACGAGCCTCCTCGCGAACAGCTTCGGCCTTCCAATTGCAGGCTAGGCAGCCACACCCATCGGCGCATGAAGAAATGATGAAGACGGAGGCAAGAGTGGGTTAAGGAAGGCCGAATTACAGCGCCGGCACGTCGATGGTGATCTGCGTCCCTTCGCCGGGCAGGCTGGAGAGCGCGACAGTACCGCCGTGCGCCTCCGCGACGTACTTGACGATAGCGAGCCCCAAGCCGACACCATCCGTCCGCAGCATCCGCGCGGGACCGCCTCGGTAGAAGCGCTCGAACACGCGCGGCAGGTCATCGCCGGGGATGCCGACGCCTGTGTCATGCAGCTCGATACGCGCGCAGCCGTTCTGACGCTCCAGCCGGAAGTCGATCCTCCCGCCCGAAGGCGTGTACTGCGCCGCATTCTCCAGCACGTTCCACAGCATCTGCGCCAACCGCTCGCGGTCCCCGCTCACGCATAGCTCCGGCTCCACGACCGATGTGAGCTCGTGCTGCTTGTCCTGTGCCTCCAACTTATCGATGGCCTGCTGGCAGAGCGCACTGTAATCCACCGCACCTTGCTCGATGGCCTGCGGTACCTCCCGTGACAGCAGGAGCAGATCTGACAGGAGGCGGCTCATGCCCGCCGCCTCGACGCTCATCTCGGCAAGGCACGCGCTTCTCTCTTCGGCTGACAGCGCCGGGTTCTTCATGACATCGATGTTCGTCCGCAGCACAGTCAGCGGCCGGCGCAGCTCGTGCGAGGAGTCGGCGAGGAAGGCGCGTTGCGCGAGCAGCATGCGTTCCACCCGTGAGATCATCGCGTTCAGCGTTGTCGTCAGCTCGCCCATCTCATCTTCAGGGCCACCCTCCGGCAGCCTGCGGCTGAAGTCGGCCGTGCGTTCGATGTCCCGCGCGAGCCGCGATGCGCGCCGCACCGGCAGGAGGGCGCGCCCGGCCAGCCAGTACGCGGAGCCGCTGGCGATCACGAGCACAACCAGCCCGCCGAAGATGAACACATAGCGGATCTGGTCCAGCGCCTCGTCGGTCTCGCTCAGCGGTTGGGCGACCTCCAGGATCCCCACATGTTGCCCGTTGCTCAGGATCGGCATCGTCAGCACTCGCAGACGGCTACCCTGCACCTTATGCGTAGAGAACGCCGGCGCGCTGTCTGTGGAAGCGGAGAGACTCGGGAGCTGCCCGCGGACTTCGCGTGAAGTAGAAGAGTACAAGATACGACCGGTATCGTCACGAATCTCGAACACCGTGCCGAGAGCAGCCTGCTGGTTCAGCGCCTCACGTCGCTCCGTAATGTCCTGATCGGTCATGGCGGGCGACGGGTTCGCGAGCACGTCCGTGATCGCCTGCGCGCGCGATGTCATGCCGTCGTCCAAGTTCTGGTAGATCCGGCTGCTGGCGATCAAGTAGACGACGACGGCGAAGCCGCCGAGCGCGACCGCCGCGAGCAGGAGATAGACGAGCGTGAACCGTAGCCGCAGCGCCATTAGCTTTCCTTCAGCATATACCCCACCGAGCGCACCGTCTGGAGCAGACGCGAGCCGCCGTTCGCCTCCAGCTTTTGCCGCAGGTTGGCCAGATGGACATCGACAACGTTCGAGCGCGTACCGAGCCACTCGCTGCCCCAGACAGCGGCGAGAATGTCATCGCGCGACACGACTTGCTCCGCGTGTCGCATGAAGTGCTCGAGCAGATGGAACTCCTTCGCCGTGAGCTGCAACGGCTCGGCGCCGCGTGTTGCGGTCCAGTCGTTTGGGTCCAGCACGAGGTCCGCGTAGCGTATCGGCCGCCTGTCTGCCTCCACACCTTTGCCGCGGCGCAATAGCGCGCGTATCCGAGCGACAAGCTCCTCCAGATCGAACGGCTTAACCAGATAGTCGTCCGCGCCGGCCTCCAGCCCTGCCACGCGATCGGGTACGCTGTCGCGCGCGGTCAGCATCAGGATCGGGATCGCCGCCACCTGCCGCACCAGTTGACAGAAGGCCAGGCCGTCCATCCCCGGCATCATGATGTCCAGGATGATCATGTTCGGCCAGCGTCCGTGCAGAAACGGCAGGGCCTGGCCGGCGTCTTGCACCACCTCCACGTCGAAGCCGCGCAGAGAGAGGCCGCGTTTCAGCGCCTGTAGGAGACGCTCGTCATCGTCTACGACGAGCACGCGGGACGAGGTGGAGAGACTGTCGGAGGGATCTCGCGGTGTTGTCATCGGAGCGGCTCAGCGAGCCTGTGCCACCATTCTATCCAGCGTCAGCCTAACATAGAAGCTGGAGCGCTGACCGCGGATTGGCCGCGCACACGACGATCGACAATTCACCAACCGTGCTGGACCAGATCGCGGTCCGCACTGTGCGGCTTCCGTTCTTTCAGAAGCAGGGCTAGCAAGAAAAGCGAAAGGCCGGACGCGCGTCCGGCCTTCTCAGCATGCTGTTCTCGTTGGTGGAGATAGGGGGATTCGAACCCCCGACCTCTGCGATGCGAACGCAGCGCTCTCCCAATTGAGCTATATCCCCACGCTGTCATTATAGGAAGAGCGGAACGGGGTCTCAAGAGAAGAGAGGCGGGGCGAGGACCCGGGTCGGCTGGTGGCGGGGAAACGGCGCCGGGCCCTCGCAACACGATGCGGGGGCGCGTCGCTCCTCGCATCCTAGTTCAAGCTTCGACCAGCGAGCGCAAACCTGAAGGCGCATGCCCGCGCGAGTTGTCGCTTAAAAACAGGGCCGGCCCGTGAGGACCGGCCCGTAGCCGCAATCCTTGCGCAGCGCCCCCGCAGTGGCCCCGCTTCCACCGCAGAAAGCATCACCCCTCTCGAGGTGAGGCGTCCTACCCAGGCGGATCATACCACCACTGTCAAGCGGCGTCGATGCTTAGTCCTCAGACAGCCAACCAATCGGCCTCGCTAACATCCGCCTGCCGCAGGATCTCGCGAAGCAGCGCCAGCCGAAATGTCGCTGTTATGAGGATTAGACAGGCAGGCCCCAACGTTCAGGCCGACTTCCGCGAGAACTGTACGCGACCGATTCGCGGAATTGCATCGCCATCCCGAAGCTTTACGACAAGCCAGTCCTCCAGGACTTCCTGGAGTTCGGCCCGGCACTGCTCGAGCGACTTCGCATTCGCCCACACGCCCGCTAGCCCCGGGATCTCGCCGAAGTACGTCTTGTCGTCGATGACTCGATACCGAGCGCGCGCCATAGCGACCGTGATATATGCCGTCAACATCGCAGCTCCATTGTACTGCGAACCTGCTCACGCGCGGAGTCTAGAACTTCGCCGGCTCTAGCGAGACAGCGCTGCCCGGCCCGCGTAGCGCGCCGAGGCGCCCAGCTCCTCCTCGATGCGCAGCAGGCGATTGTACTTCGCCGTGCGCTCCCCTCGGGCCGGCGCGCCCGTCTTGATCTGCCCCACACCCGTCGCGACGGCGAGGTCGGCTATCGTCGTGTCCTCCGTCTCGCCGCTCCGATGGCTGATCACCGATGCCCAGCCGCCCTTGCGCGCCAGCTCGATCGCCTCCAGCGTCTCCGTCAGCGTGCCGATCTGGTTCAGCTTGATCAGCACCGCGTTGGCCGACCCTTCGCGGATGCCCCTCGCCATACGCTCCGTGTTGGTCACGAACACATCGTCGCCAACGAGCTGCACGCTGCCCCCGAGACGTTTCGTCAGCGCCGACCAGCCCGCCCAGTCGTCCTCCGCCATGCCGTCCTCGATGCTCACGATGGGGTATGTGCCGCACCAGCGCTCCCAGAGCGCCGCCAGCTCATCGGACGAGAGCGTCTTCCCTTCGCGTTCCAAACTGTACGAGCCCTTCTTGTAGAGCTCGCTCGTCGCCGGGTCGAGCGCGATGGCGACGTCATCGCCCGGGCGGTAGCCCGCGGTCTCGATCGCCTGCGCGACCAGCTCGATCGCTTCGTCGTTCGTGAGGCCGGGCGGCGCGAATCCGCCCTCGTCGCCGACGGTGGTCGGCAGGCCGCGATCGTGGATGAGCTTGCCCAGCGCGTGGTAGACCTCGGCCGCCATCCGCAGCCCTTCGGCGAAGGTCGGCGCGCCGAGCGGCATCACCATGAACTCCTGGAAGTCTGTCGAGCCCTCGGCGTGCTTGCCGCCGTTGAGGATGTTGCACATCGGAACCGGCAGCGGCCCGGGCGCGCCGTCCGGCGCAGCGAAGCGCGCCAGGTAGCGATACAGCGGCTCGCCTCGAGCCGCCGCCGCAGCGTGGGCCACGGCGAGCGAAACGCCCAGGATCGCGTTCGCCCCGAGGCGCGATTTGCCCTTCGTGCCGTCCAGCGCGATCAGCTTGCGGTCGAGCGCCTCCTGCTCGTCGGCGGCCATGCCCTTGACTGCCGAGGCGATCTCGCCGTTCACGTTCCCGACGGCCTTCAGTACGCCCTTGCCGCCGTAGCGCCGCTCGTCGCCGTCGCGCAGCTCCAGCGCCTCGTACGCGCCAGTGCTCGCGCCCGAGGGCACCGCCGCGCGTCCCAGCGCGCCGCCCTCCAACGTTACGTCTACTTCCAACGTCGGGTTCCCTCGTGAATCGAGGATCTCGCGCGCGTGAACGGAAGCGATCTTGTTCATCGAGACCTACCTCTCCCAGGGTCGTAGGGGCGTAGCTTTAGCTGCGCCCTGACGGCCGCAGGCCGTCGCCGAAGAGGCGTTGGGGCGGTGAGGGCCCCCACCACCCTCACTCAATCTCATCCTGGTGGAACACGAACATCGATCCGCTCGCCGTCGCCACCAGCCGGGCATTGTGGTCCCACACCTTCGTCTCCGTGAACGCGATGTTCCGCCCCTGCTTGACCACCGTGGTCTCAGCCCAGAGCGTTCCCTCGCGCACGGCCGAAAGATAGTTCACCTTCACCTCGATCGTCGCGCAGTGCTCGCCTTCGGGCAGGTTCGGCTGAATCGCCCCGCCCATGCTGTAGTCGATCAGGGTATAGATCACGCCGCCGTGGAGCACGCCGTTCGGGTTGTGCCACGCCGGGTCGACCACGAGCCGCAGCCGCGAGCTCCCGGCTCCGCGACGCTCGGTGACGATGCCCAGCAGGTCGCCCAGCGGCCCGACGCTCTCTCCGCCTGAGGCGGACTGCGGCGTTGGCAGCGGCGCGCCGGCCTGCTGGCGACGCATCACGCGCAGCCAGCCCAGCAGCGTCCTCGCCCGCTCCTCGGAGAGGCTCTCGACAGCGGCGCGCAGCTCCTCGACGGGCTGTCCGTTATCGATCATGCGCGACCACTCCTGCTGCCGGCCCGGCGCCCTCGACCGCGGAGATCGCCAGCTCGACGGCCTCTTTCGGAGTCTTCGCGCGAACGACCCGCGCATCCTCCACGCCGGCGGCGTCGCTGATGTGCCAGGTCTGAAGGCCTATGATCGGCTTGCCATAGCCCAACGCCAGCGCGATCTCGGAGAGCGTGCCGTCGGAGCCGTCGATGGCGATCACGGCGTCGGCGGAGAGGACGACGACCACGTTGCGGGCCGCGCCCAGGTTCGTGACGATAGGGAACTCCACACAGGCGTTCGCGTCCCTCCGGTCGGGGCCGGGCAGGATGCCGATCGTGTGGCCGCCGGCGCTACTTGCGCCGCGACAGGCCGCCTCCATCACGCCGCCCCGGCCACCGCAGATGAGCACGTGCCCGCGCTCGGCGATCTCGCGCCCGACGGCCTCGGCCTGGGGAAGCAGCACCTGCGGCGCGCTACTATCGCCTCCGATCACAGCGATCATCATGGCGAGGGCATCATACTGGTCGCCGGTCGCCCGTCGCTAGTCGCAGGCTGGCTCAGCGCTTTCGGGCCGCTCGCTTCGGCGTAGGCGGCAATGGCTTCGCCTGCGCGCGGTTCTGCTGAATCACCGGCCGCGGCTCCTGGTGGACGATCAGCTCGAAGACGTCCGGCCGGTTGTAGTGCCCGGCTACGCGAGTCTGGGTGCGATACCAAATGTAGTCGCGCACTTCACGTGTTGATCGTCGTTTTTCCCAGTTGCTCGGTCACCAGCAGATCGACGGCGCGCTTCGACTGGCAGACGACCAGCTTCTGTTCATATCGGCTCAACTCTTCGACGGCACGTGCGCGAGTAAGGGGTACGCCCTCCGGGTTTAGCGTGTGAGGATGAGTGTCGTGGTAGTATCGGTAGCTCCACGTCCAGAACCTTCTGAGTCGCCTCAACCCGGGGTGCTGGTTCTCTCTTGCCAGCTCGGCCTTGAGGTACCTCACAAGGATGCGATAGCACGCAACCCGCCACGGCAGATCCAGCCACACCACCAACTCCGCCCGTTCGAGAAGCGGTCGCGCCCAGTCGAAGAACGCGCCTTCACTCACCCAAGCGCCTTGGTCTGCCACAATGCCTGCCCGATCTTCTCGGCGGAGGCGTGCCATGTCTCCGCCCGAATCGATCAGAATCTGATCCAATTCATAGAAGGGCACACTCAGCCCACTAGCGATGCGGCATGCCGCCGTAGTCTTCCCGCTTCCGGGTCCGCCCGTAATGTGAATGCGATGCGTCACGAAGCCAAGGTACAGAACTAAGGGTGAACCGGCGAGACGCTAACGGCGAGCTCGCTTCGAAGGCAGTTTTGGCGCGGACCTGGCGTTCGCTCCGTTCGTCGAGATGATGGGCCGCCGCTCCTGATGGACTGTCAGCTCGAAGACATCTGGCCTGCTGTAGTGGCCGGCCACGTCGAAGATGTAGCGAGAGCCGTCGATCTGGGCCGGGTCGACCTCCGCGTACAGTATCTCTTCCTTCATGCGGACGGGCCCGGCAATGAAGTCGCCGCCCGGCGCGACGATTGCGCTGTCGCCGATGTTGATCCACTCGCCGGCTTTCTCGTAGAAGCGCGACTTGAAGTCGTAGCGGTCGGGGATGTCGTCCTTCCGCATGGCGATGCAGCAGCCGACGACGTAACAGCGCCCCTCCTTTGCGATGTGCTGGAGCGTGGCGGTCCACGTCTGGCCGCGGTCCCAGGTGGGGGCCAGGTAGATCTGCGTGCCCCAGGCGTACATGGCGTAGCGGGCCAGCGGCATGTAGTTCTCCCAGCAGATCAGGCCGCCGACCTTCCCCAGTGGTGTATCGAACACTTGGAGCGTCGAACCGTCGCCGGGCGCCCAGACGAGCCGCTCGGCGTTGGTGGGGACGAGCTTGCGATGCACGCCCATGATCTCGCCCTGGGCATCGATATAGAGGAGAGAGTTATACAGCGACGTGCCGCTGGCTTCGACGTTGCGCTCGTTGATGCCCATCACGACGACGGCCTTCGCCTTGCGGGCTGCCTCGGAGAGCCGCCTGGTGGCGTCGCTCGGCACGTCGACTGAGTTCGCGAGCAGCTCGGCATAGAGCTGGTTTTGGAGGCCCAGCTCGGCGGGCGGCAGGGCCCAGACCCAGTCGGGGTAGGTTGGCACGAAGGCCTCTGGGAAGACGACCAGCCGGGCGCCGGCCTTCGCCGCCTCCGCGATGAGCGAGCAGGCCTTGTCGATGGTCGCCTCCCGGTCGAGGAAGACGGGCGCGGCCTGCACCGCCGCGATCGTGAACGTACCGCTCTTCGCCTTCGCCATCGATGCCTATTCTACCACCGAGAGGCGTTGGGCTTTCAATAAAAGGCGCCTGGCTTGACTGGCTCTCCTTGACGTTGCTGGCAGAGGTGGATTATGCTCCTCACGGAATCGCAACCTGGGTACTGGGTCGCGGCGGCGGCTATGTTCGGTAGGAGGCGGTTCCCGACGACGTTTAGGGCACGTCCGAACAGACCATAAGGCGCGCCCTCAAGGACAAGGCTGGAAGCCGCCTTGGAATTGAGGTGCGCGTTTTGCTTGAGAGCAGCAGCCGTCCGCGAAATCTCCCTACAGCTCCAACGCCGAAGGGCGATCCCAGCCGACCGCGCATACGCCTCGCCTTTGCGATAACCAGCCTGGTGATGATCCCGATTGCCGTCGTTGGCATCCTCGTCGCAGTAACGCATGGCGCGAGTCCCTTCGTGGCAATGCCTGTAGTGATCTTGGTCGGCGGCTTGGCTGCGAAGGTCCTCCCCTACTACTTCCCGCCGGATGAGTAGCGGCGTAGAGACGCCTCTCTAAGCGTCTGAGTGCAACACGTCTACTGCGTGAAGCAAGGTCTCGGCTAGCTCCCTCGCCCCAGCACGTGTCACCGCCAGCCCCATGTCTTCGTGCTCGACGCCGCTCTCACGGGCATGGAGTGCGACAGCAACCATCTTAGCGTCTACTGTCGAGACAGAGATCAGGCGCTCCCACCCAACCTCTCTATTGGGGCCGGAGTAACCTGTGCAGGTGTTTGTTAGCCGTCTGACGAATTGGGCGGCCATCAATCCCGCCCTCCCTTCACTGCAATTGTGGCAGCGAGCGGATGCGCCGTCAAACTCCACCTCTAACGGCCCGTGCCGATACTTCCAGAGAGGGCGGAATCCAACATGGCCAGGAACGGCAACAACCTGTCTGGCATCCTCTCCGGCGTCTCCGGCGAATACTTCGTTGCGGCGGAGCTATCCCGCATGGGCTACATCGCCTCGATCACGCTCCGCAACACACGGGGCGTAGACATCCTTGCGTCGAACGCCGACGCCAGCCGGACAGTAGCGATCCAGGTCAAGACTAACCAGGGATCGAGGCGACACTGGCTGATGCACCAGAAGGCCGAGGACTACTTCGCTGACAACCTGTTCTACGTCCTCGTCAACCTCAATGGCGGCGGCCAGCCGGAGTTCTTCGTCGTGCCGAGCACCGACATGGCCCGCCTGGTTGGGGAGCAGTATCGGCGATGGTATCAGGAGCGGGGAAGGGAACCGCCGCCGGACAACACCATGCGGGCCTTCTGGGACGGGGAGGGCGAGTACCTAGACAAGTGGGACACGCTCGGACTTGATGTGGCGTAGGCGGGCCGTAATATGACTCGGACTCTCGGCAAGTGGTGCATTGTCCTGGTCGACCTGTTCGTCCTCTTTTTCCTCATGGGGCTCATGTTTCTCCTGCTCGTACCCTTGAGCCTAGAGCACGCCATCGGCGTCGGGCCGAGCCTGCCGCTCGGTTTATGGTCGCAAGTGCGGTTAGCCGCCATCATCGGTGGCATGTTTGCCGGTCTCAGCACCTTCGCTCTGCTGGTGAAAAAACTTGAAGCTCGACTAGACGCTCGTGCGCCCGCGCCGCGCCACCGTCAACGCGCTCGGCGCTGAGGTAGCAATTATTCTACCACCGCGAGGCGTTGGGCCCTCGTACCTAGCCCTGTACCTCGGCGACGCACTCCATCTCGAGCAGCAGGCCTGGGAGCGGGAGAGCGGTCACGCCCACGGCTGTTCGCGCCGGTGGGTCCTTCGGGAAGTACTGGCTGTAGACGTCGTTCATCTTCGGCCAGAGCGACATGTCGGTCATGAAGACGAGCACCTTCACCACGTCTTCGAACGAGCAGCCCGCGTTGGCGAGCACGTCGCGGATGTTCTCCAGCACGAAGCGCGTCTGCTCCTCGATGCCTTCGCCCAGCTTGCCCTCTCGCATGCCCACCTGGCCTGAGAGGAAGAGCAGGTTGCCCGTCCGCACCGCGGCCGAGAATGGGTAGGGCAGCTTGCTCGGGTAGACTTGCTTTGCCATCAGGGTGCTCCTTCCTCCACATCGATCCCGTAGGCGAGGCTTTCCAGCCTCGCCTGCCGAGCATGGAAAGACTGAGCTACGGTCCCTCACTCTAGGGCGCTCCCTCCTGCACATCGATCCCGTAGGCGAGGCTTTCCAGCCTCGCCTGCCGAGCCTGGAAAGGCTCGGCTACAGTCTTCTCTAGGGTGCTCCTTCCTCCACATCGTATCGATAGTGGGCCGGCTCCATCGTACCGTCCGTCTCGCCCAGCACGACCAGCACCGCCTTCTGGTAGTCCGTCCCCAGGCCGGACAGGTCGATCGTCGCGCGATTCTGCGCGTCCGGCGTGATCGTCTGTACCTCCCTCGACGTCCCGTACGTCACCAGCCGCAGGGCGAACCGCTGCGGCAACTCCTGCTCGACGCGCCGGAAGCCCTGCCGCTGCCAGCCGTTGTCCGAACCGGCAGCGTCCGAGAAGCCGATCTCGGGCACCGCGATGTTGTCGACCGCCCAGCCGGGCAGGCTCGTGCCGTCGTCGTTGATCAGCTCGAAGCGCAGCAGCACCTTCGAGCCAGCAAACGGCGTGAGGTCCATCCGCTCGTCCACCCAGGCCGGCTCACCTCCGCCGCCGCTCGTTCCGCTGTAGCCCGGCCCGTACGCCACGCCCAGCGGGTCGTCGGTCGACGTCTGCGTCCCTGCCAGCACCTGCCACGTCTTCCCGCCATCCTTCGAGACCTCTGTGTAGCCCCAGTCGAACGAGTGCTCGGTGTCGAACCATGTGCGGAACGTCAGGGTCGCCTTGTCGACCTTCGAGAGGTCTAGCTCGCGCGTCAGCGTGCTGTCGATGTTGTCGCCCTGGCCGGAGTACCAGAACCCGCCCTGCGCCGAGGCCTGGCCCGCGATCACCGGCGCCTGCGTATCACCGAAGAACGAGACCCCCACCGGCCCTGAGAAGCTGCCCGCGTCGAACTCGAGGTAGTCCGTGCCGAACTGGTGCACGTCGCCAGCGACCAGACCCGTCGATTCGACGTTCTTTGTCGCAGCCGGCCCCACGCTCCGGGTGGGGTAGCTGTAGGGTCCACTCGGCTCGTCCAACAGGTTCGCCACGGCCCAGTTCGCTGCTACGTCCTCGAACGACAGGGGGAGTTCTCTATCGCGCAGGAAGTTGCGCACACCCTCTGTCCCGATGCCCGGCTCGGACGCTAGCCGCCCAACGCCGGTTCCACCCAGTCCGGCGAGGTAGTCGACGAAGAGCCCGCTCGCGCCGTAGTGCGCGTTCGATCCGCCGGGCCAGGCGTTGAACTGCGTATCCGGCTCATTGAGGAAGGACTCGTACTGCGTTTGGCCACCTATCAGGTCGCCCGCGTACTCCGAGAGCCCCTCGTTGAGCCAGGTCTCGGCGTCGCCGTTGTGCGCGCGGTGGATGAGGTGCTGCAGCTCGTGGGCCACCACGTGCTCGTACCCAGCGGACCCGAGAGGGCGCACGCTGACATTGATGTATAAGATCTCGCGCTGGTTACTATGCGCCGCGACCGGCCGCGGGTAGGCATCGTCTCCGTTCACGTAGCCACCGGTCGACTCACCGAGGTCGGCATGGAGGATCACGATGCGTGGATCCCCATCGACGCCCGGGATCGCGGGCAGACCGAAGACGCCGGTGGTCTGGGGCCAGATGGTGCTCTCGAACGAGCTCACCGAAGCTTGCACTTCGCCGTCATCGATCCCTGGCCCACCGTCCTCGAACAGGAAGTACGCGTGATCGGACACGGCCCGCACCGTCGCGGAGATGTACCCGGTGGCGGGCGGCTGCGCCGGATCACTGGGCAGTTGCGCGAGATCGAACTGCTGGACGTCGCCAACGTTGAGCGGCGGCAGCTGCACCGACCGCGCGGGCGAGACGGCGCCCTGCAGCCGCCGCGCGAGATCGACGAGGTCTCGTTGCGCCGGCTGATCGCTACTCGAGATCGTAGGAGGGGCGGTCGCGGCTCGCGTGGACGTCCCGGCCCCCGTCGACGACCCACCGCCGCACGAAAGCCCAAGGGCGAAGGCGAGCAGTAAGAACAGCGCCGCCCCGATTGAACGGGGGCGGCGCTGCCGGGGAGGAGAGACGCTCGCGCTATCTCGCGCGAGGGTGCGCCGCCTCATAAACGCGGCGCACGTGCTCATCTGTAATCTGCGTGTACACCTGGGTCGTGGAGATGTTGGCATGGCCGAGGAGCTCTTGCACGCTGCGAAGCGGCGCGCCGCCCCTGAGCATATGAGTGGCAAAGCTGTGACGCAAGGAATGAGGCGTGACCGTTCCCTGAATGCCCGCTTCTTTGGCGTACTGCTTGAGGATCAGCCAGAAGCCCTGGCGCGTGAGCCGGTCGCCCCGCCGGTTGACAAACAGCGCGCACTCCGGCTTCGCCTTCACCAAGCGCGGGCGTCCTTCATTCAGATACGAAACGAGCGCCCGAAACGCGTGCTCGTTCATCGGTACGCTGCGCTCCTTCGCGCCCTTGCCCAGGCAGCGCGCGCTCGGCGTCTTCGGGTCGAGCGTGATGCTCTCCATGTCCAGCGACACGAGCTCTGTCACCCGCAACCCTGTCGCGTAGAGCAGCTCGAGCATCGCCTGGTCGCGTGACGCCTCCGGCGTCTTGCGCTTGCACGGTTGCTCCAGCAGCTCATCGATCTGCTGCACGGTAAGCGGCCTGGGCAGCGTCTTGCCGACGCGCGGCGCCTCCAGACTTTCGGTGGGGTTGCCCTGGATCGCTCCCTCCGCCTGCAGAAACTGGAAGAACGACTTCATCGCCGCAACCTTCCGCGCAACGGACGCTTCCGCGTAACGCCGCTCCTTGAGCTCCTGCACGTAGTTGATGATCACGTCCTTGTTGATCCGCGTCCAATCGGTTTGGGCGCGACCGTTCAGGTTGATCGTCGAGAGGTAAAGATGGAACTGACTCAGGTCGTTTCGATACGCCGCGATGGTGTTGTCCGACGCTCCCTTTTCCGCAGACAAGAAATGAAGGAAGTGGCCGATGCGATCTTCCATGACGCTGTGCTCACCTCATGCAGTGCAACTGTGCCGGGGCTTGGGGAATGCACCAATCATACGCGTCACCACCCGGTCTGTCTACACTTTTGCCACGCTCGCACATAAAGATTTGACTGTTTCCGTGATCTCTTTCCAACACGTGCATCGATCACGTCGCGCGTCCCGCTAACGCGCTGCGCCATTGCGCGATCTTCCCGCGCGATGATCCCCCGCACGATCTCCTCGAAGATCACACCCGCGACCCGATCGCACCAAACATCACTTGCGCCGTCATCGCACCGCCGCGCGCACCGACCGCGCCACCAACGACGCTAGTCTACTCGGGCGACAACCCCTCGTCCACCCCCGATCGGCGCCCCGCGCCTGCTTCGGTCTGGGAAACGCCAAAAGCCTTGACAGCAGCCGGCAGAACGTATATTCTATCTCCGCGAGGCTCCTGAGGAGGGTGGCGATGACGACGACCAAGGCGTTCGAAGCTAGCAAGTACCTGACCAACCTCAACGGCAGAGAATACTTAGAAGTGAAGTGGCGGCTGCTCTGGCTGCGGACCGAACACCCCGACGCCGTCATCGAAACCGAGCTCGTCAAGCACGGCGGTGGCCTGGCCCTTTTCCGCGCCCGAGCCGCCATACCCGGAGCCGGCGTCGCCACCGGCTGGGGCAGCGAGACCGCGGACGACTTCGGCGACTACATCGAGAAGGCCGAGACCAAGGCGCTCGGCCGCGCGCTTGCCGCCCTCGGCTACGGCACCCAGTTCTGTGAGGACTTCGACTTCTCGGCGGATGCTGCGAAGCGAGGTAGGCGCGCGAGCGCGTCCGCCTCTGGCACGCCGCGGCCAGCGGCCTCGCCGCGCCCCGAGCGCCCGCTAGATCACACCCGCGTCGTCGATTCCCCCGTCTCACCTCCCGAGGGCCTCAAAGTCATCCGCGACGGCGTACCCGGCGCCACGCCCTCCCAGATCAAGGCCATCTACTGCATCGGCCGCGATCAGCCCGACATGGGCGAAGAGGGCGTCGAGCAGCGCTGCCGCGCCGTGTTCGGCCGCCTGCCCGCGGAGCTCTCGAAGCGCCAGGCCTCGGAGTTCATCGATCTGCTGCGACGGCCAGCCGCCGCGCCCAACGCCGCCGCGGGTGCCGTTCCTATTCTCGCTGGTGGTGTCAATAGGTAGTTCGTGAGCGACCAACCCTTTCGCCCGCTGAGTCTTTTCGAGCGAGCACTCCTTGAGAGGCTGATCGAGACGCTCCGCTCCGATGACGAACTGGTGTCTCGCCAGCTCGTAGGGCAGCTGGACCAGTGTCTTGTGCGGTCGCTAGACGAGCATGGGTGCATAGAGTTCAACATTGCCTCGGAATCCGGAAGCCCTCCAGTATGTGAAGGAGAGGCGGAGGATGCGGACGGAACGCTCATTCACGTCCTGCTCTTTCTTACCAATGACGGATCCCTCTACACACTGGAAATCATGAGAGACGACGATACACCCATCATCAAGCTACCCGAGCCCGCTGAGTTCCGCGTTTGGAGGAGACCATAACCCTAATCTGAGCCCACTTACCGGCGGCGCGTAGCCGCCACCTGAGCTATGATCCCCTTGCAGTCACCAGACGAAGGAGGGGGTTCATGCCAGTCAAAATCGGCATCAACGGCTTCGGACGCATCGGCCGGCAGGCCTTGAAGGCGATGCGAGACCGGCACGGCGACAAGCTCGAGGTCGTCGCGATCAATGACCTCTTCCCCTCCGAGACGAACGCCCATCTTCTCAAGTACGACTCCAACTACGGCCGCTTCAACGGCACGGTCGAGGTCCGCGACGGCTCGATCGTCGTCGACGGCAAGCCGATCACCGTCTTCGCCGAACGCGACCCGGCCGCCATCCCGTGGGGAGACGCCGGCGTCGAGCTTGTCATCGAATCCACCGGCCTCTTCACCGACGCGACGAAGGCTGCCGCCCATCGCCACGACACCGTCAAGAAGGTGATCATTTCGGCGCCCGCCAAGAACGAGGACAAGACCATCGTCCTGGGCGTGAACGACCACGAGTACGACCCATCGAAGCACCACGTCATCTCGAACGCCTCCTGCACCACGAACGGTCTGGCGCCTGTCGTGAAGGTGCTGCTCGATAACTTCGGTATCCAGAAGGGGCAGATGACCACGGTGCACGCCTACACGAACACCCAGCGCGTGCTCGACGTCGGCCACAGCGACATCCGCGAAGGCCGCGCCGCCGCCCTCAACATCGTGCCGTTCACGACCGGCGCCGCGAAGGCCCTCAAGGTCGTGATTCCCGAGATCGAAGGCAAGCTCGACGGGCTGGCCTACCGCGTTCCTACGCCCACGGTCTCGATCGTGGAGGTGGTCTGCCTCACCGAGAAGGACACCACGGTCGAGAAGGTGAACGCAGCGATGCGGGAGGCGGCGGCCGAGACGATGAAGGGCATCCTCGATGTCGTGGAGGACCATGTCGTCTCGATGGACATGAAGGGCGACGAGCACTCATCAATCGTTCACGCGCCGGTGACGAACGTCGTTGCCGGCAACCTCGTCAAGGTCGCCGCCTGGTACGACAACGAGTGGGGCTACGCCTGTCGCATCGCAGACCTCTGCGCCCTCCTCGCCAAGAAGGGATGGTAGGCCGCCGACCTGCTTATCTCGCGCTCACCCTTAGCCTCGTCGTACTCGCCGCCTGCGCTGGCGGCTCGAGCGGCCCGACGCCGACTCCCGCGATGCCCCAGAACGGAGCGCTAACCGTGACCGCCAAGGAGTGGAACTTCCAGCCGTCGCGCATCGTCCTGAGGGAAGGTGAGCAGGTCCGCATTGATTTTCAGAACACCGGCGAGATCCTCCACGACTTCAACATCGATGACATGCAAGCCGGCGTGGCCCAATCGGAAAGCTCGGGCCCGCTTTCGGCGGGCAAGGGCGATGTCTTCGTCGCGGCGGACGCCGGTAAGGGCGGAACGCTCGTGTTCACTCCGAATGAGAAGGGCTCGTTCACCTTCTATTGCACCGTTCCCCGCCACCGGCAGCTCGGGATGAGGGGAACGATTATCGTCGAATAGGGATTACCCTCGCGACGAGTTATGGTGCCTCGAGAAGCGCGGTGCTAGAATAGTCGAACCGCCACCTCGCTCATGAGCGAAGATACGCAGCGCCTCGTCGACCGTTCAGCCGGCTCCGCCGAGCCCGTGGGTCGATCTCCCTTCGGCAACCTGACCATTACCCTGCCCGCCCGCGAGACTCTCGTCTCCGAGCGTTTTCTCATTGGCGTCGCCCTGGCCGTCATCGTCATCTTTGCCGGGCTGCTCCGACTAACGGCGCTCAACTGGGACTCGAGCCATCACCTCCACCCCGACGAGCGCTTCCTGACCAGCGTCACAAACGACACGAAGGTGCCGGGCAGCATCGCGGCCTACTTCAATACCAGCAAGTCCACCCTGAACCCGTACAACGTCCCGAACGCAAACAGCTTCGTCTACGGCACGCTCCCGCTCTTTCTGGGGAAGGTCGCCACCAACCTGACCGGCCCGCTGCCGTTCGTCGGTAACCACAACAACTACGATGGCATCGCAGTGGTCGGAAGAGGGTTAAGCTCCCTCTTCGATATCGGCACCGTCGTCTTCATCTTCCTGGCGGCGCGCCGCCTCTTCGGGGCCCGAGCGGGCTTGTTAGCCGGGCTTCTCTACGCCTTCTCGCCGCTGCCGATTCAGCACGCGCACTTCTACGTCGTCGATTCGTTCATGACCTTCTTCGCGATCGCGGCGATCTACTACTCGATACGCATCGTTCAGGACGGCCGCAGGCGCGACTACGCCCTGGCCGGCCTCATGGTCGGCCTCGCCGTCGCGTCGAAGCTGACGGCGGTCTCCCTCATGCCCGTCGTCGGCCTGGCTGCGCTCGTGCGTGCCTGGCCCGCGGTCGAGCTGCAAGCACGGCGTCTGTGGAAGGGCGAGACGGTCTCCCTCCACCTCCCGCGCGACCGGACGCTCGGCCACGCCGGCCGGGGCGCGCTGGCCGCGATCGCGCTGGCGTTCATCGTCTTCCGGATCGCGCAGCCCTACGCATTCCAGGCGCCCGGGGTAAGCGACTTGGCCCTCTGGCGCGACGATTTCCACTGCCAACCGCACAAGTGCACGGGCGTCACGCAGCTTGCCGGCCGCGTCCTCGATCTCAATCCGCAGTGGGTGGACAATCAGATCAATCAGCAGAACCTGCTCGATGGCGGCTCCTGGCCGCCCAACGTGCAGTGGATCGGCCGCACTCACTGGGTCTGGCCGCTGCAGCAAATGATCGTCTGGGGCATGGGCCCCGCGCTCGGTGTCACGGCCTGGCTCGGGTTCTTGTACGTCGCCTGGCTCTGCTGGCGAAAGCGCGAGCTCGTCTTACTGGTGCCGCTCGCCTGGGTGGCCGGCTACTTCTTCTACATGGGCGGTCAGTTCACGCTCTACTTACGCTACTTCCTGCCGCTCTATCCCGCTCTCATCATCTTCGCCGCGGCCCTGCTCATGGCGGCCTGGTCCTGGGCCGCCAACGCGGAGCTTCCGTCTGCCGTACGACGTCGAGTCAAGCTCGGGCCGGGCGTCGTGCCCGCCGCGATGCGGACCGCCGCCGTCGCGATACCAGTGGTCACCGTCCTCTGGGGCCTCGCCTACTTCCACATCTACTCGAAGCCCGTGACCCGCATCGAGGCGTCCGCCTGGATGTTCGCGAACGTCCCCAGCGGCGCCACGATCGCCATCGAGCACTGGGACGACTCGGTTCCGTTCTCGCTCGCGGGCATCGGCGATGCCAGCCGCTACAACTTCGTCACGATGAACAACTACGACCCGGACAACGAGACGAAGGTCAACGAGCTCATCAGCAACCTCGACCAGGTCGATTACATCACGACCAGCAGCGACCGTCTCGTCAAGACGATCCCGCGCGCGCCCGCGAACTATCCGATCACGACGAAGTACTACGAGGACCTCTTCAACGGCTCGCTCGGCTTCAAGCAGATCGCCGAGTTCACCTCTTACCCGTCGGTGCTGGGCATCACCATCCCCGACCGGGGCGCGGAAGAGGCGTGGAACGTCTACGACCACCCGCCTGTCGACGTGTTCCAGAAGACCTCCGCCTACAGCCACGACCGGGCGGTCGCGGTGCTTGGCGCCGAATCGTTTACGCCCGGCCTCGGCCTGACGCCGAAGCAGGCGGCGAAGAACGGCTTGCTCCTCGCGCCCGACGACCTGACGCAAGCGCAAGAGGACGGCACGTTCACCAGCATCTTCAGTGACCACAGCATTCCGAACCGGATTCCGCTCTGGACGTGGCTCTTCGTCATCGAGGTGATCTCGTTCTCGGTGCTGCCGATAACGCTGCTCCTGTTCCGGGCGCTGCCCGACCGTGGCTACCTGCTCGCCAAGCCGCTGGGCTTCCTGCTGCTGGGCTACCTGGTCTGGCTGGGCGCGTCGCTCAAGCTCGTGGACTTCACGCGCGGGACGATCAGCGTCGTGCTGCTCGTGATGCTGCTCGCGGGAGGCATCGTCGCCTATCTGACCCGAGTCGACCTGAAGGCCTTCTTCCGCAACCACTGGCGCTCGATCATCCTCTGGGAATCGCTGTTCTTAGGCGCCTTCCTGGTGCTCTACATCATCCGCATCAACGACCCGGACCTCTGGCAGATCGCCCGCGGCGGCGAGAAGCCGATGGACTTCGCGTACTTCAACGCCGTCACGCGGAGCACGTCGGACCCGCCGTACGACCCGTGGTTCGCGGGCGGCTACCTGAACTACTACTACTTCGGTCAGTGGCTGGCGGCGACGCTGACGAAGTTCACGGGCATCCTTCCCGAAGTCTCCTACAACCTGGTCGTGCCGCTGTTCTTCTCGCTCGCTGTCGGCGCTGCCTATTCGCTCGGCTTCAACCTGGCCGAGGCGACCCGTCGCTTCGCGAAGCGCCGCCCGCGCGGCGGCCGCATCGGCCCGACGGGGCCCGTCCTCGCCGGCCTCGCCACGGTCTTCCTGATCCTCGTCGTCGGCAACCTGGGCGGCGCGAAGGAGCTCGTCGACAACCTGGCGAAGATTTCGCCCTGGCACGCCAACCCGCAGATTAACGGACACCAGGTGCCCGGCATCAGCGGCCTCGTCGGCGCGATGGGCGGCATCGAGGCGATCGTGTTCGGCGGCAAGCACCTCAATCTGCCCACCGACTGGTACTGGGCGCCGAGCCGGATGATGCCCCCGAACATTAGCATCACCGAGTTCCCCTACTTCACCTTCCTCTTCGCCGACCTGCATGCGCACCTGATGGCGATCCCCTTCGCCATCACGTCGCTTGCCGTAGGCATCGCGCTCGTCCTCAACGCGGGGCGCCTGATGCGCGAGAGCGACCGCTATCGCGCCTGGGCGAGCTGGGGGATGGTCTTCGTGCTGGCGCTGCTGGTAGGCGCGTTGCGCTGGATCAACTCCTGGGACTACCCGCCGTTCCTGATCATGGCGATCGCGTCGCTCTTCATCGCGGAGCGGGCGCGCGCTGGCCTTTTCGACTGGCCGGTGGCCGGCCGCGCCGCGCTGAAGACGGCCGTGCTGCTTGGTCTCACGGTGCTGCTGTTTTACCCGTTCCAGGCCCACTACCAGCTCCCGGCCACGGGCTTCCACGTGATGGACCAGCGCGAGACGACGCCGTTCCACCAGTATCTGGGCCACTTCGGCGTCTTCCTCTTCATCATCATCGGCTATGTTTCGTTCCTCATCTGGCGCAACTGGCGTCGCGTCTCGCCCATCCGCGCCCTGCGCAATGTGAGCGCAACGTACGGCGCCCTGCTGCTTGTTGGCGCGATAGGTGCCGGTACGGCGAGCTGGTTCATCTCGCACTCGCCGCTGCCCTTCTCGATGCACGGCCTGTCCGCCAGCCTCTTCCTGAAGGACACTATCGGAGGCATTCTGGCGCCGATGCCAGGCGCATCGCCCGTCTACTCCATCGACCCCCAGGGCGCGCACCACACCACGCCCGTCGTCGGCTTCGCGCTGCTGGGCATCACGCTCGTGCTGCTGCTCGGCTTCGCGACGCTGAAGCGCGGCCGCAGCGACGGCGCGATCCGCCTCTTCGTGCTCTCGATGCTCGGCCTCGGGCTGTTCCTCAGCGCCGGCGTCGAGATGGTGGCCCTCGACGGCGACATCCAGCGCATGAACACGGTGTTCAAGTTCTACATCCACGTCTGGATCCTGTTCGCTGCCGTCGCCGCGTTCGGCGCCTGGTACATCTTCGACGTCATCCGGCCGGAGTTCCCCCTGAAGGTCTCCGTTCCCCGGAAGGGCATCCAGCCCGCCCGCGTGCTCCGGCCCGCCTTTGCCGTGTGTGTCGTCGGCTTCGTCGCGGCTGCTGTCATCTATCCGCTGTTCGCAACGCCCGCCCGCGTCCGCGACCGGTTCGACAACCAGACGGCGATCCAGCCGCGTACGAACAACGGCCTCGCCTACATGAACGGGGCCATCTACGGCGACCAGGGCGGCCAGATCAACATCGTCGATGACTACGCGGCGATCCAGTGGCTGCGCCACAACGTCCAGGGCTCCCCGACGATCATTGAGGCCGTAACGCCTCAGTACCGCTGGGGCGGCCGCATGAGCATCAACACTGGCCTGCCCGCCGTCCTCGGCTGGGACTTCCATCAGTCCCAGCAACGCGGCGTCATGGCGCAGCTCAGTCAGCTGATCAAGGAACGCCAGGCGGACGTCGACAACTTCTACACGGACAGCGATCCGGCTCAGGCGCAGCTCATCCTCGATAAGTACAACGTCAAGTACGTCATCTTGGGCGAGGTCGAGCAACTCTACTACCCCGGGCAGGGGCTGACGAACATCCAGGACGGCCTCGGCGGCATGCTGCAGAAGGTGTTCGAGTACGGCCAGACGCAGGTCTACGAAGTGCTGCCCAACCCGCTCCTCGCGACCGCCAACACGCAGTAACCAGCCACTGTCATTCTGAGCCGAAGGTCGGTGCCAACCCCCTCCTGCGACAGCGAACACGCAGTAACGGGCCCCATCCTCCTGCCATTCCGAGCGGTAAGCCCGCCAAAGGCGGGCGTGAGCGAGGAATCTGGGCGTCCCCCCTTTACGTCATTCTGAGCCGCAGGTCGGTAGTATGGCCGTGCAGAGGGTGACACGTCAAGGTTTGACGGGAAAATAGGTTTCCTGTACGCTGTGTACACAGCGTACAGGAAACTTCACGTGCGCGTGAGGGTCTGAGGGATAGAACGCTGCAAACCCCGCCGATAATCACAGCAGGAAATAGACCGTGGTAATGGCAGTAGCTTCTCCAACGCTCCAACGAAGCGCGCAGAAGTTCTTCACTTCCGAAGAACTATCTGAGGAGTTGCGTTGGATCGAGTGCTTGAGCGCTCTGCACTTCCGGCTCTTTGTGGTAGACTTGCATGCGGCTCTGTCGGAAGCTTTGATCCACCGAAAGAACGGCGAAGCCTTACGGAGAACCTTAGAAGATTGGCAGGCGACTGCCGAAGTTGACGCCAATCCGGATCTCGCTAAGAAGCTGAAGACGCCGAGAAGCAAGAAGAGCTATCGTGCCTGGGAGCCAGCCGACCCCTAAGGGCAAGTACAAGGTAGAAGTCGAAGACGAGGCCTGGACAGGCCTCGCTTCTTTATCCAAATCGGCCCAAGAGAAAGTTACTGCGCTGTGGCGGGATCATCTCCAGCACACTCCTAAGCTTCGGATACCTGGAAAATTGAAGGAACTCAAGGGCGAGTACAAAGGGAACTACCAGTACGACATTAGTAAGAGCGAGCGCATGATCTACTCGGTCGATGAAGCCGAGTTTATCGTCTATGTCGAGTACATCGGCAAGCACCCCGATTGGAAACGCCGTCAGAGCAGGGCCTTCTAATCAAACTGACCCGCTATCGACTGAGAGCCGCTCTTGACTTCGCTTCCGCCGCGCGCCTACAGTAGATCGATAGCCGAATAACGCGGGAGCTGGGAACACGGCCCGGCTGAGAGGCCCCGACCGACATCGGGGCGACCGCAACACCTGATCTGGGTAATGCCAGCGAAGGGATCATCCGAACCTGACGCCGCCGGCACCCCGGCGGCATTCCTTATTTCGGGTCCTCTTCGCATGGCGAGGGAAGCTCGATGACCGGCCACGTCCCCGCCGCCTTAACAATCGCCGGCTCCGACTCCAGCGCCGGCGCGGGCATTCAGGCCGATCTCAAGACCTTCGCCGCGCTCGGCGTCTACGGCACATCGGCCATCACGGCCATCACCGCCCAGAACACCGAGCGCGTCACCGAGGTGTTCGAGCTGCCGCCGGCGCTCGTCGCCGCGCAGATCGACGCCGTCGTGTGCGACATCCGCCCCGACGCCGTGAAGACTGGCATGCTGTCGAACGCCGCCATCATCGAGGCCGTCGCGGCCAAGGTGCGCGAGCATGCGCTCAGCCCGCTCGTCGTCGATCCCGTCATGGTGGCCAAGAGCGGCGACCGCCTCCTGCGCGAGGATGCCGTCGAGGCATTGCGCGAGCAACTCCTCCCGCTCGCGACCGTCCTCACGCCGAACCTCCCGGAAGCCGAAGTCCTGCTCGGCCACCCGCTCGTGAGCTGGGACGACATCCGCGCGGGCGCGCAGGAGCTCGTCGCGCTGGGCGCGCAGGCAGTCGTCATGAAGGGCGGGCACGTGCCCGTCTCGGCGGGTCGAACCGGCACGGTGACCGACCTGCTCTACGACGGCCAGGAGTTCCACGAGTACACGGCCTCCCGCGTCGAGACGACGAGCACCCACGGCACCGGCTGCACGTTCGCGTCGGCGATCGCGGCTGGCCTCGCGCGCGGCGAGAGCCTGCGCAGCTCCGTCGCGATGGCGAAGGCGTACGTGGCGAAAGCGCTCCAGATGGCCTACCCAATCGGCCACGGCCACGGCCCCGTGCACCACTTCTTCCGCTTCTACGGCCCACCCCGGAGGCGCACATCATGACGCTCCGTTCGAACTCCTCGACCCGCGACCCCCGACCCGCGACCCCGTCGCTCGCCCTTCGCCTGCCCGAGGACTGGGGTATCCGGCCCGTCCCGCTCGATCACCGGCGTCTGCGGCCCTTCGACCTCGGCGTGCTCTGGGGCGATCTCGCCGTCAGCCTCCTCGTCATGGTCGCGGGTGCCCTGCTCGTGCCCGGCCTGGGCACGCAGGCCGCGCTGCTCGCGATCGTCGTCGGGACGCTCCTTGGCACCGTGCTCCTCTCGCTCGCAGGCATCGCCGCGAGCGACGCCGGCGTTCCCACCATGGTCACGCTGCGGCCGTCGCTGGGCATTCGCGGCTCGTATGTCGCATCGGCGTTCAACATCCTGCAGCTCGTGGGCTGGACCGCGCTCGAGATCATCATCATGGCGCAGGCCGCGCGCGCGCTCAGCGACCACTACCTGGGCTTCTCCGGCTACTACCTCTGGCTCGTCTTCTTCGGCCTCGTCGGCATGGCGATGGCCGTCGGCGGCCCGATCGTCGTCGTGCGCGAGTGGATGCAGAAGTTCGGCATGTGGATCGTCGTCGCCGCCTCGGCCTGGCTCACGTTCTACCTCTTCCACGCCTACGACATGGGCGCGATCTGGCATCGGCACGGCGCAGGCGGCTTCCCGAACTTCTGGCAGGGCGTCGACCTCGTCGTCGCGCTGCCGGTCTCCTGGCTGCCGCTCGTCGGCGACTACAGCCGTTTCGCGCGACGGGCCGTGCCGGGAGCGATCGGGACGTACATCGGCTACGCGATCGCGAACATCTGGTTCTTCACGCTCGGCATGCTCTACGTGCAGGCGCTCCAGA
>CAYQLM010000012.1:0-47057 GCA_964418365.1 uncultured Dehalococcoidia bacterium | reverse complement strand
CCACGTCTACGCTCTTTGGTATCTTCCTGATCAGGAAGATACAAGAATGACGGAGGGCGGGTCACTGCCACTTCGGCTCGCGCTTCTCACGCCAGGCGAGCGGGCCCTCGATTGCGTCCGGATGACCGCGCAGGCTGCCGCTCCGTCGCAGCGACGCGGCGAGCGCTTCGCTGAGCGGCAGCTCCAGCGTCTCCCACATCGCGCGGATCGCTTGCTCGACCGCTGCGGGCGAGTTCGACGCGACGAGTCCCGCCAGCTCGATCGCGCGGTCGCGCAGCTTGTCCGGCGGCAGCACTTCGCTCACGAGGCCGATCTCCAGCGCCTTGCGCGCATCGATGCTCTCGTGCCGGCCCAGGACCATCATGCGCATCACCCACTCGAACGGGATCTTGCGCGCCATCACCACCGGCCCCACCGGCGCCAGGATGCCGAGGCTGACGCCCGTGTTCGAGAACTTCGCGTACTCCGATGCGATGACGATGTCGCTATCGCCGACGAACATCAGCCCGCCTCCGACGGTCTGGCCGTTTACGGCGGTGATGATCGGTTTCCAAACGTCGCACTGGCGGCCGGTCACGCGCAGCGCCGGCGCCTCACCCGAACCGCCGCCCTGCGACGTGCGTTGCTGCATCTCCGGATCGCGCAGGTCGACGCCCGTGCAGAAGAAGCGATCGCCTGCCGCGGTGAACACGATGCAGCGCACGCCCTTGTCGCCTTTCGCTTCGTCCCACGCGGCCGGCAGCCCCTCGTAGAGCAGCTTCGCGCTGAGCGAGTTGCCCGCATCCGGCCGGTTGATCGTGATGACGGCGACGTGGTCGCTCTTCTCGTACAGGACGTCTGGCATGCTAAGCCTCCGAAGCTGGCGCGACGAGCATGCTACGCTAACGCGCGGAACGTCCCGTCCCTGCGGGGCCAACAGATTCTTCGCTTCGCTCAGAATGACACATTGCGACGTCAAGATGACAGGACCGGCCGGACGCGCGGCAGCGAGATCTCCTCCGCGATCTTCTCGAACACGATGCACACCGGCGCGCCGCACGATAGCTCATCGAGCGGGACGGCGCGGTCCCAGTTCGCCATCACGCGCACGCCCTCCTCGAGATCGACGAGCACGACGGCGTACGGGCACCAGTCGCTGAACGGCGGCGCCGGATTCTGCCGCACGATCGAGTACGTATACACCGTCCCGCGGCCGCTCGCCTCGAGCCACTCCGTCTCGTCCGACCAGCAGCGCGGGCAATAACGCCTCGGATAGAAGTATGGCCGCCCGCACGCGCGACAGCGCATGATCAGGAAGCGCCCCTCCCGCGCGGCGGCCCAGAACAGCTCCGATTCGCTATCGATCTGCGGCAGGTACAAGTTCTCGTTCATGCGTGTTCTGTGCTTCCCGGCAGGGCTGAAGCCCTGCAGCTACGTTCCTCGTCTCCTAGTCCTTCGCCAGCACGATGGTGCTGCAGTGCGACATGAAGCCGCCCGTCGCGTTGCAGACCGCGATCTTCGCGTCGGGAACCTGCGCCGTCGATTCGCCGCGGAGCTGGCGGACGGCCTCGATGAGCAGGAAGATGCCACGCATGCCGGGGTGGTTGGCCGATAAGCCGCCGCCGTCCGTGTTCGCCGGCAGCGCGCCGTCCCAGGCCAGCTTACCGTCTTCCACGAACGGCCCGCCTTCGCCCGGCGCGCAGAAGCCGAGGCCTTCGAGCGTGAGCAGCGCCATGATCGTGAACGCATCGTAGATCTGGAGCACGTCGACGTCCTTGTGCGTGATACCCGCCTCGGCGAACGCCTCCGGCCCGGACCGCGCGCAGGGCGAGACGGTCACGTCCGCCATCTGCGCCATCGAGAAGTGCGACTCCGCGCTCGCAGCCCCGATCACCCACACCGGCGCCTTGCGCAGCGACCGCGCGCGCTCAGCCGTCGTCAAGATGACGGCGCCTCCCCCATCCGTACGCAGGCAGCAGTCGAGCAGGTGCAGCGGGTCGGCGATCATGCGCGACGCGAGCACGTCATCGACCGTGATCGGATCGCGCATGACGGCTTTGGGGTTACGCGACGCGTTCTTCCGGGTCGCCACCGCGATCGCCGCGAGCTGCTCCGAGGTCGTCCCATACTGGTACATGTGGCGCTGCGCGACCATCGCGTACTTGCTGATCAACGTCGGTCCGAAGGGCACCTCGTACTGGTTCAGCCCGCTCGGCATGAATGCGGCGTCCGCAGACCGGTAGTGCCGCCTCACGTCCGACTTCGCCGTGCTGGCGTAGACCAGCAGCGCCGTCGAGCAGCGCCCGGCCTCTAGCGCCAGCACGGCGTGTTCGACGAACGTCTCCCACGACGAGCCGCCGACGAGCGTCGAATCAAGGAAGCGCGGCTGCAGGCCCAGGTACTCGGCAAGCTGTAGGACATGGAGCTGGTCGGAGTGGCCGCAGGAGAAGAGGCCATCGATCTCGTCGCGCGCCAGGCCGGCGTCCTGGGCCGCGCGCACGGCGGCCTGCGCGTGCAGCTCGTGCACGGTCTTATCAGGCACCGTCCCGAAGTCCGACTCGGCGACACCGACGATGGCGATCTTCTGCTTAGGCATGTGGCCGCTAGTATAACCATGCGCCGGTAGCTCCCTCACCCCAACCCCTCTCCCTCTGAGAGGGAGAGGGGTTCAGCTTGTTGACAGTGCGAAGGGCGCGTTGTACAACCAGCGCGCGGGGTGATTCATGAGACTCGAAGGCAAAGCTGCGATGATCACCGGCGCGGCGCGCGGTATCGGCCGCGAGTACGCGCTGCGCTTCGCCAAGGAGGGCGCGGGCGTCGCCGTCGTCGATCTGCAGAAGGACGGCGCGGAAGAGACCGTGCGGCTCATCCGGGACGCCGGCGGCAGGTGCATCGCGCTCCAGGCGGACGTGACCGACCAGGCGCAGATGGACGCGGCCGCCGGCCGCGCCGCCGCGGAGCTGGGCAAGATCGACACGCTGATCAACAACGCCGCGCTCTACGGTGATATGAACATCGCCGACCAATCGACAGAGTACTTCACGAAGATCGTCTCGATCAATACGCTCAGCGTGATCGTGGGCTCGCGCGCGGCGTTCCCGCATCTCAAGGCGGCGGGTGGCGGCTCGATCATCAACATCTCATCGACGGCCGCCTACCCGCTCCCGATCCCGCGCGCGCACGAGCTGCCGATGATCCCCGTCAGCGGCTATGCGGTGTCGAAGGCGGCCGTCATCCACCTGACAAAGTGGTTCGCCAGCATCCTCGGGCCGATGAAGATCCGCGTGAACGCGATCGCTCCCGGCCTCACAATGACCGACGCGACGAAGAAGGTCGTGCCGGGAATCATCATGGAGAAGATCACGGAAGCGACGGCGCTCGGCCGCGGGCTCGAGGCGACCGACCTCACAGGCACCGCCGTCTACCTCGCCTCCGATGACAGCGCGCTCATGACCGGCCAGGTGCTCGTCGTCGATGGCGGGCTGGTGATGCTGGGATGAGGGGCAGATCAGCCCTCACCCCACGAAATCGATGGGGTGGTGATTCACGACAGTTCGCCCCTCTCCCGCTAGCGGGAGAGGGGACGGGGGTGAGGGATTGACCCCGCTCGCCTACCAGATGTACATCGACGACCGCTGGATCGATGCGGAATCCGGCGGCACATTCGATGTCGTCAACCCCGCGACCGAAGAGGTCATCGCGACGGCGCCTGAGGCGAGCCGCGCCGAGATGCGACGCGCGATCGAGGCGGCTCGGCGCGCGTTCGACGACGGGCCGTGGCCGCGCATGTCGCCCATCGACCGCGCGCGCATCATCCAGCAGATCGCCGGCGGCCTCGACGCCAGGAAGGACCGCCTGCGCTCCCTGCTCACAGCCGAGGTCGGCTGCGCCCAGTACCTGATGTCGATCCAGCTCGACGACCCGCTGCGCTTCATGCACCGCTACGCCGAGCTGGCGATGAAGCACGACCCGATCGAGATGCTGGAGCCGTTCATCCAGGAATCCCCGCTGGGCGGTCTGGGCGGGCTCCAGATGATGGTCAATCGCCAACCGGCAGGCGTCGTGGGCGCGATCAACACCTGGAACTTCCCGCTCTACGTGCTCGTGCAGAAGCTGGGGCCGGCGCTGGCAGCGGGCTGCACCATGGTCGTGAAGACCGCGCCCTGGGCGCCGCTCATCAACCTCGAAGTGGCGAAGGTCATCGAGGAGACGGACCTTCCGCCGGGGGTGGTCAACGTCGTGACCGGCACGAGCGTGGAGGTCAGCGAAGAGCTGGTGAGCAGCCCGCTCGTCGATAAGATCTCATTCACGGGCAGTGTGCCCACCGGCAAGCGCATCGCGGAGGCGGCCGGGCGCAACCTGACCCGGCTGCACCTGGAGTTGGGGGGGAAGTCCGCCTGCATCGTCCTCGACGACGCGGACATCGACGCGATTGGGCCGAGCCTGGCGAGCCCGGCGTTCGTGCACGCGGGCCAGGGCTGCGCGCTCGCGACGCGCTGCCTCGTGCCGCAGTCGCTGTACGACAAAGCGGTCGCGAACATGGTCGGTTTCGTGCAGCACGTGAAGGTCGGCGACCCGTCCGATCCGTCCGTGCTCCTGGGCCCGCTGATCCGCGAGGAGCGCCGCCGCGCCGTCGAGGAGTACATCGCCATCGGCCAGAACGAGGGGGCGACGCTCGCCGCAGGCGGAGCGCGGCCGCCGGACCTCGAACGCGGCTACTTCCTGCAGCCCACGATCTTCTCGGACGCGCGCAACGACATGCGCATCGCGCGCGAGGAGATCTTCGGGCCGGTGCAGGTCGTCCTGCCCTACACGGACATCGATGACGCGGTGCGCATCGCGAACGACTCGCCGTTCGGGCTGGGCGGGCAGATTATGACGAAGAACTACGCTCGCGGCATCGAGGTCGCGAAGCGTCTGCGCACAGGCTCAGTCATGATCAACACCGGAGGAGGCTGGCCCGCGGGCACCCCCTACGGGATCGCGCCGTTTGGCGGGTTCAAGGAGAGCGGTATCGGCCGCGAGGGTGGCAAGTACGGCGTCCTCGAGTTCACGGAGATGCAGTCCATCATCTGGTAGCCGTTTGACACCACATGCTCCGCAGCGCATAATCGGTGCGTTCTGCCACGCCACGACGGCGCCTGTTCACGGAGGAAGGATCGTCTCATGCCCCACCCACTGCGCCTGCGCTGGCTTCTCGCCGCGCTCATCGTCCTCATCGCCGCGACAGCCTTCGGCTGCAAGAACAAGACCTCCACCGGAGGAAAGACGCCTTCGACAAAGGCCGCGACATCGAGCGCGCCCCGGCCGACAGTGACGCCCTTTACCAGCAAGATCATCACGCCGGCCGACGTCCTCGCGAAGGACGGGACGGCGACGAAGACCGCAACACTCGATTGGGGCTCGATGTTCGAGCTGACCGGCCCGCCCCAGGTGCAGGGCTTCGGGAATCCGACCCACCAGGGCTTCAAGATGGCGGTCCAGGAGATCAACGACGAGGGCGGCTTCCAGGTGGGCGATACGGTGTACAAGATCAACATCATCGATGAAGACACGCGCTCCGAGATACCCAACACGATCGCTGTCGCACAATCGCTCGTGCAGGACAAGCACGTGAAGGTGATCTTCGGCCCGGCGACCCTGGGCGAAACGGAGGCAACGCAGATCACGCAGGCGGCGCACGTGATCCACCTCTGCCCCTGCCAGGAGCGTGAGCACAACGCGCTGAGCAGTGTCGATAAGGCGCACAGCGCATCGCAGTGGGCGTTCCAAACGCTGCTACCGTACAGCCTGCTCATCGGCCAGGCGGCGAAGAACTTCTCCACCGAGTACCCTACCCTCCACACGATGGGGCTGATCTGCCAGGACTCTCCGACCGGCCACGACATCTGCGAGAGCACGAAGGATGCCTACGCCGCCGAGGGCGTCAAGATCATCGGCACGATCCAATACTTCCCGGCCGGGACAACGGACTACAGCGCGCTGCTGACGAACCTCAAGAGCGCCGGCCAGGTCGACTACCTCTACAACTTCGACGACCCGGAGAACACGCCGACAATCGTTCGCCAAGCGATCCAGCTCGGCGTCGGGAAGCTCCAGCTGGTGACCATTCCAGCCAACCTCGTGAGCGCGTTCATCCCGGACATCCCCAGCGACATCATCATCGCGGCCGGCGCCGCGCCACGCCAGGAGGTGCAGCCGCTGACCAAGAAGGCGGAGGACTACTTCAACCGCCTGCGCGACTTCGAAGGCATCGCCCTCGGGAAACCGCTCCCCGTGGCCTCATTCGTCTCGCTCTTCACGTACGACTACGTGTACATGGTCGCCGCGGCGATGCAGCAGGCCGGCACGGTCGAGGACACGACAAAGATCGCGAAGGCGCTTGAGATCGAGCACTACAACGGCGTTGGCGACGACAATCTCTTCTTCAACACGCGGCATCTTGCGGTACACGGGACGGAGCCATGTACGGTGACGCAGAACCCGGCGGGCGGAGACCCGAACATCAGCTGCGTGCACAACGACGCGCCGCCGGACGCGTACTACTAGACGCCCCAAGCACTGGAACCACCAAGAGGCCGGATGCGACATCCGGCCTCTTGCGCTTCATAGCTGCCCCAGCGATCCCCTGCTATACTCTCCCCCACCAACGCGGGCTCAATCGCAACCAACCGCCGGCCGCGGCGCGGGGGCTGCGGTTATTCGAACGGGAGGGGCGCATGCCTCACGATCTGGTCGTCTTTCTGGACATCTCCGCTACGGAGCGGTTTCTTCAGCAGCTCTTCAACGCGCTCAGGATCAGCGGCATCTATGCGCTGGTCGCCCTCGGTATCACCGTCATCTTCGGCCTCACCGGCATCGTCAAGTTCTCGATCGGGCAGCTCATCACGCTTGGCGCATTCCTCGCGTTCGCCATGTCCGACAACAGCCGGCTGCCCTTCTTGCTCGCGCTTCCGCTCGCGGCGCTTTCGGTCGCCGCGCTGTCGCTGCTGCTCGAACGGTTCGTCTTCCGGGCAACGATCAATACGCCGATCAACGGCTTCATCGTCTCGCTGGGGCTCATCCTCGTCCTGCAAAACGTCATGGTCGAGGGCTGGGGCACCACGGCCCACTTCATTCCGCCCCTACTCTCGAACACCTGGGTGGTGGGCGGCGTCCATATGCCGGCGAACGATTGGCTAACCATATGGATCACCGCCGGCCTCATCGCATCCCTGCTGCTCATCTTGCGCACCACGAAATACGGCCGCGCCATGCGCGCCTGCGCCGAGGACCGCGAAGCCGCCGCGCTGATGGGCATCCCCGTCGGCATCGTGATCGCCTGCACGTTTGCGCTCGGCGGCGGGCTGGCGGGAATCGCGGGCGGGCTGCTCGGTTCGATCAATACGATCAACGTCTATCTGGGCCAGTCCTACCTGCTGAAGGGTTTCGCCGTTGCGCTCGTCGGCGGCTTGGGCAATATCGAAGGCGCAGTGATCGCCGCGGTCCTGGTCGGCCTGACCGAGACGATGGCGGCCGGCTATCTGAGTCACCCGGAGTGGCGCGACGGCTATACGTTCGGGCTGATGATCATCGTGCTCCTCATCCGGCCGACGGGGCTCTTCCGCGCGCAGGGCCAGCTCCAGCAGACGTTGCAATAGGCGGCCTGAGACGCGGTGACTACAGCGATCGCACGCCTCCGGCAGTCGTTCCCCGGCCAGCAGTCCACGAGCGACGTGCTCGCCGTACGCCTGCCGATCCTGCTGCTGCTCGCGCTGCCCCTCCTCGCGCCGACGCTGTTCCCCACATCGCGACTCGTCAGCCTGGCAGTCACCGCGTCTATCTACGTCATCGTCGCGAACGGGCTGCACGTCGTCTTTTCCTACAACGGGCAGCTCTCGCTCGCGCACACGACGCTGTGGGGACTCGGCGCGTACACCGCCGGGCTGCTCCTCGTGCACTACGATTTGCCCATCGCCGTGCTCATCCCAGCCGCCGGCCTCAGCGCGGCGCTCGGCGCGGTGCTCATCGGTATCCCGGCGTTCCGGACGGGCGGCTTCAGCTTCGCGATCGTCACCTTCGCCGCTGCCGAGATCCTGCGCCTGATCGGCAACGACTGGACGCGGCTCACGCACGGCGGGAGAGGCATCACGATCGACCTGTTTACGGCGCCGACTGCGCTCGGGCCGATCAAGTTCGATACCTTCAATCACCTCGCGAACTTCTACTACCTGACCCTCGCCTTCGCCTACGTGAGCATCGCGGGCATCTGGGCGATCCGGAACTCCAGCCTGGGAAAGACGTTCATCGCGATCAAGGAGAATGAACAGCTCGCGCGTTCGCTCGGGATCAACGTCTACTACCACAAGCTGCTCGCCTTCGCGGTCAGCGGCTTCTACGCGGGAGTGGCGGGCGTCCTCTTCCTCTACCACCAGAAGCACATCGATCCGGGGCAGCTCAGCCCGTTCAACGCCCTCAACAGCATCCAGTTCTTGCTGATGATCCTGATCGGCGGCCGCGCGAGCACGCTCGGGCCCGTCATCGGCGCGATCGTGGTTGTCTTCGGCCCCGAGGTGGTGAACAGCATCTTCGGCAACATCCTTACGCCGACGCGGGCGCAGATCGTCTTCGGAAGCATGCTGGCGCTCTCGGTGCTGACGGCGCCCAACGGCATCGCCGGGCAGACCCGCGATGGCTTCAACACCTTCGTCGCCGTCATGCGCCGCTCCCGCGAGCGTGGCAGGAGCTGGCCTGCTAGCATGCTCATTGCGCTCGGGTATTCCTTCTGGCCCCGGGCTGCGCAACGTCACGGGATCAATATCCGTCCGAAGCGGGAGCCGTAAGATGCCGTCATTCCTCTCTGTACGACGCTTATCGAAAAACTACAGCGGCGTGCACGCCTTGCAGGGAATCGATCTCGAGATCGAAGAGGGCAAGGTGCTCGGCCTCGTCGGCCCGAACGGCTCCGGCAAGACGACGCTCTTCAACTGCCTCACCGGCTTCACGCGGGCGACGGCGGGGCACGTCGTCTGGTGCGGCGACGACATCACCTTCCTGGCGCCGGACCAGATCGCTCGTAGGGGCGTCGTGCGCACATTCCAGCAGAAGATGGTCTTCCCGCAGTCGACCGTGCGCGAGAATATCGAGATGGCCTGGCAGGCGCGGCGCGCCGACGGCTCCCGTCACATCCTGGGCTGCTGCGACGACGTGATGCGCTTCCTCAGCCTCACCGGCGTCGAAGGCACGCTCGCGGCGGACATCCCGTTCGGCTTCTCGCGCAAGCTTGGGCTCGGACTGGCGTTGGCGGCCCGCCCGCGCCTCCTGCTGCTCGACGAGCCGGCGGCAGGCCTCAACCTCGACGAGACGCGCGAGCTGGGCAGCCTGATCGGCCGGATCTCCGGCGAGCTGGGCATGACCGTCTGCGTCATCGAGCACGACATGGAGCTGATCATGTCGATCTCTGAGCGCATCGTCGTGCTGGACGCAGGGCAAAAGATCGCCGAAGGCCAGCCCGATCAGATCGCGAACGATCCCAACGTCATCGCCGTGTACTTGGGGGAGAAGTTTGCTAAGCGTCGAGCAGCTCAATAGCTACCACGGCCCTATCCAGGCGCTGCACGATGTCTCGCTGCACGTCGAGGACAAGGGGGCAACCGCGGTGCTCGGCCCGAACGGCGCCGGCAAGTCGACGCTGCTGCACAGCATCTCGGGCCTTCTCCGCCCTGGGTCCGGCAACATCACGTACAACGGGCAGCAGATCTCCGGCCTGCCGCCGCACCGCATCGTGCGGCTGGGCATCGTGCAGGTGCCGGAGGGGCGGCGCATCTTCACGCAGATGACCGTGCACGAGAACCTGCTGATCGGCGCGTTTACGCGCGGGCGGAACGACGTTTCAGAGGACATCGACCTCGTCTTCTCGCTCTTCCCGGCGCTCGCCGAGAAGCGATCGCGCCTCGGCGCAGAGCTGAGCGGCGGCCAGCAGCAAATGCTCGCGATCGGGCGTGCCCTGATGGCGAAGCCGTCGCTGTTGCTGCTCGATGAGCCGTCGCTCGGGCTCTCGCCGCTGCTCGTCGAGCAGCTCGGCGAGGCGATCGCGAGCATCCGGCAGCGCTTCGGCATGGCCATCCTGCTCGTCGAGCAGAACGCCGGCCTCGCGCTGGAGATGACGAGCCACGTGTACGTGATGCAGACGGGCCGCGTCGTCCTCGATGCTGCCACCGACGTGATCTCCGTCGACGACATCCGGCGCGCCTATCTCGGCCAGCTTCAGAGCGCCCAACGCTGATCCGATTGCAGCCCGCCGAGGCCCCTGCTACAATCTCGCCGCTGAACTAGTGCGGGGGCAAGTATGTCACTACTCGAGGGCAAAGTCGCGATCGTCACGGGCGCGGGCCGCGGCATCGGCCGTGCCGAGGCGCAGCGTCTAGCCGCGCACGGCGCGAAGGTCTTCGTGAACGACGTCGGCGCGGCGGTCGATGGGAGCGGCAGCGACCAGTCGCCCGCCGAGCAGGTCGTGTCCGAGATCACGTCGGCCGGTGGCGAGGCGATCGCGAACTTCGACGACATCTCGACGTGGGCCGGCGCAGAACGAGCAATACAGCAGGCGATCGATGCGTTCGGCGACATCCACATCGTGGTGAACAACGCGGGCATCCTGCGCGACAAGATCATCTGGAACATGACGGAGCAGGACTTCGACGACGTCATCCGCGTCCACCTGAAGGGCACGTTCTGCACCGCGCGGCACGCCATCGGCCACTGGCGCGCGAAGCACAAGGCCGGCGAGCCCGTCTACGGCCGGATCATCAACACCGCCTCGGCCGCGATGCTGGGCAACCCGGGCCAGGCGAACTACAGCGCGGCGAAAGGAGCGATCGCGTCGCTCACGCTCACGATCGCCATCGAGACGCAATCGATGGGCATCACCTGCAACGCGATCCGCCCCAGCGCCGCGACGCGCATGACGCAGCAGGTGAGCGCGGAGATGCGCGAGGCGCCCAAGGAAGGCTTCGATGCGCGCGATCCGGCCCACGTCGGCGAGTTCGTCTCGTACCTCGCGTCACCGGCGGCGCAGTGGATCTCCGGCCAGGTGTTCTCGGTCTACGGCGACCGCGTGTTCCTCAACAAGGGCTGGCACAACGCGGCGAAGATGGAGAACCCCGGCAAGGGCTGGAGCGCGGAGGAGCTCGTCATCGCCGTGCCGAAGATGGCGGGCATGGCGCCCGTCTCGATGATGGAACAGCTCATGGCCGGACAGTGATCGACTACGCGTCGCTCCAGACGATCGTCGTTGAGAAGGCCGGCAAGGTCGCCACGGTCACGCTCAACCGCCCCGAACGCCGCAACGCCGTGAACGGCGTCATGCACGAAGAGCTGGAGCGCTTCTTCGGTGAGGTCAACCGCGACGCGGAGATCAACGCCATCGTCCTCACCGGCGCGGGCAAGGCCTTCTGCTCCGGCGGCGACATCACGGGCTTCGGCACCGGCAGCGAAGAGGCGTCGAGCGCATCGGGCGTGCGAACAACGTTCGCGCGCGGCCCGCGACGGCTCATCCTCAACCTGCTCGAGGTCGAGGCGCCGATCATCGTCGCGATGAACGGCGACGCGATCGGCCTCGGCGCGACGCTGGCGCTCTTCGGCGACGTGATCTTCGCCGCGGAGGAGGCGCGCATCGCCGATACGCACGTGAAGGTCGGTCTCGTCGCCGGCGACGGCGGCGCGGTGATCTGGCCGCTCCTCGTCGGCGTGCACCGCGCGAAGGAGTACCTCATGACCGGCGACTTCATCGCCGCGCCGGAAGCGGAGCGCATCGGCCTCATCAACCACGTCCTGCCCGCCGACGAGCTGCTGCCGGCCGCCCGCGCGCTCGCCGAGCGTCTCGCGAACGGCCCGACGTGGGCGATCCGCTGGACCAAGGCCTCGATAAACAAGCTGATCCGCGAGCGGCTCAACCTCATCCTCGACACCTCGCTCGCGTACGAGTCGCTCAGCTCGCGCACGGACGACAGCGCGGAGGCCGCGCGCGCGTTTATGGAGAAGCGCCCGCCGAACTTCACCGGCGGCTAATCAGAACGACGCAGCGGAAACGGACTCGCGCCCGTGATCAACCGCGCGGCGCGGTTGCGCGTGACGTAGTTCAACGCCCACTGCAAGAACACCAGCAGCCGGTTCTGGTAGCCCACCAAGTTCATCAGGTGCACGAACAGCCAGACCAGCCAGCCAAGATAGCCGGAGATGCGCACTCGCCCCAGATCGGCGACGGCGGCTGCGCGGCCGATCGTCGCCATGTTGCCCCGGTGGTGATAGCGGAACGGCTTGACGGTCTGGCCGCGCAGCCGCGCATCGATGGCGCGGCCCGCATACCGGCCCTGCTGGATCGCGACGGGCGCGATGGCCGGCAACGGCTGGCCGTGCTCGTCGCGGCACAGCGCGAGGTCGCCGATGACGAAGACCTCCGCATGGCCCGGCAGCGCGAGGTCCGGCTGGACGATGAGGCGGCCGGCGCGGTCTGTCTCCGCTCCGGTCGCTTCCGTCAGCCTGCGTCCCAGCGGTGATGCCTGCACACCAGCCGCCCAGAGCACCGTGCGCGCGGCGATCGTCTCCTCCCTGCCATCGCGGCGGACCGTCACGGCGTGCGGCTCGATGCGCGTCACGGCGGTGCTGGTGCGCGCGGCGACGCCGAGTCGCTCCAGGGCTCGCTCCGCCTTCGCCGAGAGGTCAGGCGGATACGTGGGCAGCACACGGTCCGTGGCTTCGAGCAGGAGAATCTGGGCCTCGGCCGGGTTGATCGAGCGGAAGTCGTGCTTCAGCGTGTCGTTGGCGATCTCGCCGAGCGCGCCCGCGAGCTCGACGCCCGTCGGCCCGCCCCCGACGATGACGAAGGTGAGCCAGGCGCGGCGCGCGGCAGCGTCTAGCTCCCGCTCCGCCGCCTCGAACGCGAGCAGGAGCCGGCGGCGGATCTCCGTGGCGTCCTCGATCGTCTTCAGGCCGGGCGCCAGCGGCGCCCACTCATCGTGGCCGAAATAGTGATGGCTGGAACCGGTCGCGACGATCAGCGTGTCGTATTGGACCTCGCCGTCGCTGAGCACGACAGCGCGCCGGGCGACATCGATATCGACGGCCTCGGCGAGGAGCACGCTCACGTTGCGCTGGCGGCTCAGGATGCCGCGCAGGGGCGCCGCGATGTTCGCGGGCGAGAGGCCGCCTGTCGCAACCTGATAGAGCAGCGGCTGGAAGAGATGGAAGTTGCGCCGGTCGAGCAGCGTGACCTGGACAGGCGCGCGTCGGAGCGTTCGCGCGGCATTCAATCCGCCGAAGCCGCCCCCGATGATGACGACGCGATGCGCTCCGTCCATGATGCCTGCCTACTCATGGTAGCCTGCCGGCCTGCTTAGGTCGCGTATGCTGTAGGCATGCCTGGCCGGATCTACATCGGCACGTCGTCCTGGGCGGAGCGCTCGCTCATCGAGTCGGGCAAGTTCTACCCCGACGAGCTGAAGACCACGTCGCAGCGCCTCGCCTACTTCGCCGAGCGATTCGATCTGGCGGAGATCGACAGCACCTACTACGCACTGCCGTCGAGCAAGAACATCGAGACGTGGTCCGGCGCGGTACCCGAGGGCTTTCGATTCAATGTCAAGGCCTTCGCGCTGTTCACCCAGCACCCGACGCAGCTCTCCTCGATCCCGAAGAGCTTCCGCGAAGAGCTGCCCGAGGCGCTGCAGAAGAAGTCGCGCGTATACGAGAAGGATGTGCCGCCCGAGGTCACCGACGAGCTGTGGCGCATCTTCCTGCGCGCGCTGCAACCGATGCGCGATCAGGAGAAGCTCGGCGCGGTGCTGATCGACTTCCCGCCGTGGTTCGTGCCGTCCGAGGCGAGCCGCGAGTACATCCGTCGCGCGCGCCTGCACGTGCCGGACGACCGCGTCATCGTCGAGTTCCGCAACGCGCTCTGGGTCGCCGGCGACGAGTCGCGCAAGCGGACGTTCGACCTGCTGCGCGAGCTCGACTGCGGTTTCGTCTGCGCCGATGAGCCGCAGGGGCTGAAGACGAGCTTCCCGCCCGTCGTCGGCATCACCGCGCCCGTTGCGGCGGTGCGCTTCCGCGGGCGCAACGCCGAGCGCTGGGAAGACAAGACGGCGAAGACCGAAGAGAAGCTCAACTGGCTCTACACCGACAAGGAGCTCTCGGAGTGGGTGCCGCGCATCCGCGCGCTCGCGCACGATGCGGACGAGGTCTACGTCACGTTCAACACCAAGGCGGAGGACCAGAGCGTCGTGAACGCCGCCAAGCTGCAGAAGCTGCTGGCCAGCCCGCGCGCGTCGAGGCCCTGAGGGAGAAGACGATCTTGATTGTTTCGGAAGAAATTGAAAATAAATGCCCCGATCTGAATCTGGGACGGGCGATTTTTCTTGATTGTTTTGCGGAGCTGCTCGTTGTGAGCGAGGCCGGTCGGTTCTAAAGGTACGCGCCCTTCCCGAAAGGGTTATCGAGCAAGGATACGCCTGCGGGCCGGGAGAGCGAAGCGGAGGGTGGCGCTAGTCTTTGAATGGGTAGAGGGGTAAGCAAGAGGGAAGGAATCGTGGGTGTGGGGAGGCATCGAAGGTGCGAGGCAGCGCGGGCGGGTCTAAAGACCCGCCCCTACATTGCCCACACCCCACAGGGAGTGAGGAGTCATCGAGTGGGCGAGGCAGCGGGCGGCCCGAGGGCCGCCCCTACGACAGCGTTATCGAAAGCAAGAAGTGCGCGGCGGGCGGGCGGGTGGCCGCGCCTTACGTTGGCGGGCGGGCTGTCAACGGATGGGGGAACGGATTAGCGGATACGCCAGGCCGCATCCCAGCTCGGAGCGCGTTCGGGCGACCCGAGGGCCGCCCCTACGTTCACCACGCCCCACCCGCCGGTCGAGGAGTGATCGAATGGGGCGAGGCAGAGGGCTTCAATACCAAGCCCGAGGAGCAAAGCGTCGTGAACGCCGCCAAGTTGCAGAAGCTGCTCGGTCTGGAGAAGATGCGCAAGTAGGGGCGCACAGCTGTGCGCCCCTACCGATCCCGTGGAGGACGTGGGCGAAACGTTGTAGGGGCGGTTCGCGAACCGCCCCCTACGGGCGGATCGAGCGGGGAGTTGACATTGCCAGTAGGGAGCGCTTCACTCACGCCGGAGGGCTGGCGGTGAACACACGATACGTTCTCTTGCTGCTGGCGATGTCGATCTGCGCGATCGCGCTGGCGATTGCGTGCGGCGGCGGGTCATCTCGGCAAACGACTGCGCCGCAGGGCACCGTAACGCCGACACCGCTCTTCGGCTGGAAGTCGGCGTTCAGTTCGGCCGCGGAAGATGAACAGGACGCTATCGGATTTGCGAGGGAGTACCTACAGCTGTGCCCAGACATTTGCGGGCTGCCCGATAGCGTAGAATACGTACGTACCACGGTCGGGCAGGCACGCAAGCTATTCGATCCTAAAGGCGAAGGACATTCCTGGCCGTCAGACGGCACCGCGGCTGTGGTTGTCTTGGCGCACGGCGACTTTTCACACTTTTGTATGGGCTGCTCTGTCCACACGACGTACTTCAGTACGTTCTGGGCCGTCGTGCCAATTGGGTTGCGGAACTTCGTCAGCAACCGCAACAGCGCTCAGTACAATCTTGGAGAACTCGGTAAGGTACATAAGGTTCCAGTCCCTCTTGCGCCTTTCCCTACGCCCGTAGCTCTCAGCAGCTCGCCATAACGCGGGGCGCTTGACCGACTCCCTCACCCCCGACCCCTCTCCCTCGGCGAGGGAGAGGGGTGACCGCAGGTCGGGGCGAGGGAGACTTGATGCCAGGTCATAACGCGGGACGCTTGACCGCACACCCGTTCTCGCACTACGCTCAGCAAGGATGACCGCCCGTCCGCTCCGCAAGGCAGGACGCCTTCCGACCGCGCAGGCTCCCGACGCCGATGCGCTCCGCCCCATGCTCCCCGTCGTGCGCGACGAGCCGTTTGACTCGCCCGATCACATCTTCGAGGTGAAGTGGGGCGGCGTGCGCGCCATCGCGATCATCGAAGACGGCAGCGTGCGGCTGCACGGGCGCAACCTGCGCGACCTGACGCCGCTCTATCCCGAGCTATCGAAGCTGTCCGGCCGCATAGCCGCGCGCCGCGCCGTCGTCGACGGCGAGATCATCGCGTGGGGGAACGAGTTACCGGACGTTGCGCTGTTCCGGCCGCGCCTGCTCCAGCCAGAGGGGCCGGCTGCGCCGTCGAAGCGGGCGGCGCCGGTGCTCTACCAGGCGTTCGACCTGCTGGAGATCGACGGCCGGTCGCTGCTCGAGCGGCCGCTGTTCGAGCGGCGCAACCTCCTGCACGAGCGCCTGCAGCCCACGGAGCTAATCCAGGCCGCCGACTTCGTCACCGAGAGCGGCATCGCCTTCTTCGACGCCGTCGCGGACCACAAGCTCGAAGGCGTCATCGCGAAGGAGAAGTTCAGCCCGTACCTGCCCGGCCAGCGCTCGGACGCGTGGGTGGAGGTGCGTGCCACCCAGAGCGACGACTTCGTGATCGGCGGCTACACGTTCGGCGGCGGGCTGCGACGGAAGGACCTCGTCACGTCGCTGCTGCTGGGCGCGTATCGAGGAGATCGGCTGCAGTTCGTCGGCGAGGTGAGCGTCGGCTGCAACGACCGCGAGATGCGCCAGCTCCTGGAGATGCTGACGCCCCTCCACATCGATGGCAGCCCCTTCTCCGAAGCGCCAACAATCGAACGGTTCTTCTACTGGTGCCGGCCGGAGCTGGCCTGCCACGTCCGCTACAGCCAGTGGGACCGCGATGGCCTGCTGCGCTTCCCCATCTTCGTCGCGCCGCGGCCGGATGTCCCGCCGGAGGAGTGCGTGGCGGGAGTGCCTGCTGGGAGCCCCTAACAGGGTGCTGGAAAACAGACGTCTGCCTTTCCCACCCACCCGCCCAGGAAGGTAATTGAATCTGGGGGACACCCCCAGACCCCCGGCAGCGGGGCAGAGCCCCTCTGCACTCCCCGTTTTTTTCATTCATCCAGCTATCCAACAGGCAACCGATCATACTGTTGATCCAATAAAGAATCTGTGTTATGTCTGTATCCCGTCCCTTCGATGGGGCAGGATGCCGCAGTCGCCTCGGTAAGATGACGGTGGGGGCATGAGCCGGGGCTTCCGGTCGGAGAAGGAGGCACTGAGGTATGGCGCGGTCGATCTGGAACGGCGTGGTGAGCTTCGGGATGGTGAGCATACCCGTCAAGCTCTACACGGCCACCGACAGCAAGGACATCTCGTTCAACCAGTTGCACAGGAAGTGCGGCAGCCGGCTGAAACAGTTGCGCTGGTGCCCCGTCGACGAAGAGGAAGTGTCGTATGACGAAATCGATCGCGGCTACCAGTACTCGAAGGAGCAGTACATCGTGCTCAGCGACGACGACTTCGAGAAGCTGCCTCTGCCCAGCAGGCACACGATCGAGCTTTCGGCCTTCGTTAAGGCCGAGGAGATCGATCCCGTCTACTACGAGAAGAGCTACTTCGTCGAGCCGGAGGAGACCGGGCTGAAGCCCTACGCGCTCCTTATGCGCGCGCTGCAGAAGAAGGGTCTGACCGCCGTCGCCAAGATCGCCATTCGCAACAAGGAGCGCCTCTGCGCGCTGCGCCCGTACGACGGCACGCTCATGGTCGAGACGCTCTACTACCCGGACGAGGTGCGTGTGCAGAAAGGCAGCGAAGCGCCGGGCGTGAAGATCTCCGAGAAGGAGCTGCAGATGGCCTTCTCGCTGATCGAGCTGATGGAGGAAGACTTCAAGCCCCAAGAGTACAAGGACAACTACCGCGAGGCGCTGATGGAGCTGATCAACGCCAAGCTGCAGGGCGCCGAGATCGTCGAAGCGCCGGCGCCGGTCAGAGGCAAGGTCGTCGACCTCATGTCGGCGCTGAAGGCGAGCGTCGATGCCGCGAAGACAGGCCGCAAGGCCGCCCCCGCCTCGAAGCGCGCAGCGTCACCCAGCAGCGCAGCGCCACCGCGTCGCCGCAAGGCGGCCACCGGCTAGCGAGCGCGGGCGATGCCGCGCACGACGAAGCGCTCGCCCGCGAAGGGCGTCAGCGCGCGCGGATCGCTTTCGAAGTACGACGAGAAGCGCGACTTCGAGATCACGCCGGAGCCCGCACCGAAGCGTGTGCGCGGCGAAGGCCCGCTCACGTTCGTCATCCAGAAGCACGACGCCACGCGCCTCCACTACGACTTTCGCCTCGAGGTCGATGGCGTCCTGAAGTCGTGGGCCGTGCCCAAAGGCCCCTCGCTCGACCCGAACGACAAGCGCCTCGCCACAATGGTCGAAGACCACCCGATCGACTACGGGCCGTTCGAGGGCGTGATCCCGAAAGGCCAGTACGGCGCCGGCCAGGTGATCGTGTGGGACAACGGCACCTATGCGCCGGACGAAGACGGCCTGCCCTTCGACGACCGCGACGGAGCGGAGCGCCAGATGCGCGGCGGAATCGAGGAAGGGAAGATCTCGATCACGATGCGCGGCCGCAAGCTCAAGGGCTCCTGGACGCTCGTAAAGATGCAGCGCACCGACAAGGAGTGGCTGCTGATCAAGCACAAGGATGCGCAGGCGTCGGCGGAGCGCGACATCCTCGAAGACGATCGCTCCGTGATCTCCGGGCTCACCATCGAGGACATCAAGAACGGCCGCCTACCCGATCGCGCTCAGGCGAAGCCGCTGGTGCTGGGGCCGGACGATCTCGCGGGCGCGCGACGGGCGGCTCTGCCGAACACGCTCCTGCCGATGCTCGCCACGCTGACCGAGCGGCCCTTCTCCGACGCGCGCTGGTTCTTCGAGCCGAAGCTGGACGGCGTGCGCGCGATCGCGATCGTCCGCGACGGCGACGTCAAGCTGATCTCGCGGCGCGGCCTGGACGCGACGAAGCAGTACCCGGTGCTCGCGGCGGCGCTCGCAGCGCAGCCTGCTGCGGGGCTCACGCTCGACGGCGAGATCGTCGCGCTCGATGAGCACGGCGTCCCGTCGTTCGAGCTGCTGCAGCAGCGCCTCAACCTCACGCGCGAGCCCGACATCCGCCGCGCGGAGAGTGAGGTACCGGTGCTCTACTACGTCTTCGATCTGCTCCATTGCGACGGCTACGAGCTGCGGGCGGCGCCGCTGGAACAGCGGAAGGAGCTGCTCGCGCGCGTGCTTGCGACGGCGAACAACGTGCTGTTCCTCGATCACTTCGACGAGGAAGGCGAGCTTGCCTATCGCGCAGCCGTCGAGCACGGGCTCGAGGGCGTCGTCGCGAAGAAGCGCGACGGCGTCTACGAGCCCGGCGTTCGCTCGCGTAACTGGCTCAAGATCAAGGCGACGCAAAGCGACGAGTTCATCGTCGGCGGCTACAGCCAGGGCGAAGGCAGCCGGCGCGACACCTTTGGCGCGCTGCTCGTCGGCGAGCATCGCGACGGCAAGCTGCACTACGTGAGCAACGTCGGCAGCGGCTTCAACGACCGCCTGCTGGCCGAGCTGAAGGAGCGCCTCGACAAGATGGCGACCAAGCGCTCGCCGTTTGCCAACGAGGTGCCGATCAAGTCCGGCGTCACGTGGGTGCGCCCGGAGCTCGTCGTTGAAGTGAAGTACGCCCAGCGCACGCGCGAGGGCAACCTGCGCGCGCCGGTGTTCCTCCGCCTGCGGGAGGACAAGCCTGCGAGCGAGGTCCGGCACATTGAAGCGCTGGAACCGCCAGCGCAGAACGGCGCAGCGACCTCGGACCCCGCGCCCGCGCTCGAGGACGTGTTGGAGCAGCTCGACAACACGAAAGACAAGCTGATCCTCGAAGTCGAGGGGCAACGGATCTCGCTGGCGAATCTCAACAAGGAGTTCTGGCCCAAGCTGGGCCGCCGGCGCGCGCTCTCTAAACGCGATCTGCTGCGCTACTACGCGCAGGTCTCGCCGTACCTCTTGCCGCACCTGCGCGACCGCCCGCTCACGCTCACCCGCTACCCGAACGGCATCACGGGCCAGTTCTTCTATCAGAAGCACTGGGACGCGCCGCTACCGGAGTTCGTCGATACGGCGCGGCTCTACTCTTCACACAACGAGGGCGATCAGGAGTACCTGATCTGCAACAACCTGCCAACGCTGCTCTGGCTCGGGCAGATGGGGGACCTGGAGCTGCACACGTGGTACTCGCGCGTCGATCCGGAGCCCGACGGTCATCATCTCGCCACGACGTTCACCGGCTCCGAGGAGCAGATCGATCAGTCGCTGCTCAACTATCCCGACTTCATCGTCTTCGACATCGATCCCTACATCTACTCCGGCAAGGAGGCGAAAGGGGCCGAGCCGGAGCTCAATCGCAAGGCCTTCGCGAAGACGCGCGCGGTCGCGCTGTGGCTGAAGGACGTGCTCGATTCGCTGTCGCTGTCATCGTTCGTGAAGACCACGGGCAAGACCGGCCTGCACATCTATGCGCCGATCCTGCGCGAGCTCGATTACGATGCGACGCGCGCCGCCTGCGAGACGATCGGCCGGCATCTGCTGCAGCAGCATCCGCGCGAGATCACGATGGACTGGTCGACCGAGAAGCGGGCGGGCAAAGTCTTCTTCGACCACAATCAGAACGTCCGCGGCAAGACCCTGGCCTCGATCTACTCGCCCAGAGTGATCCCGGAGGCGGCGGTCTCTATGCCGGTGCGCTGGGACGAGCTGGAAGGTGTCTACCCGAGCGACTTTACCATCCTGACCGCCCCTGCCCGCCTGGCCGAAACGGGCGACCTCTGGACGGACATTCTGGAAGCCAAGCACGACTTCCACGGCCTGCTGAACGGGGGAAAGAAACTGGATTCAGACTCGAAGCGCCGCCGCCGATACAAGAAGTAGGCCCTCTCCGGACGGATGCAGCTTTGGCATGGGAGTGCCGACCTTACTCATATGAGCATGAGCGAAGCTGAGGCCTCCAGCCCGAACGGCACAGACCCGGCGACTGCTGGTCCCGCCGAAAACCCGTTCGATGAGCAGGAGACGATCACGCCGGAGCGCGTCAAGCGCGGCAGGGCCGTTCACCGCAGATATTTCCTCTGGATGCGCCTGAGCCGGCTCGCCCTCGGCGCGTTCATCTTCATGAGCATCATCGTGGTGTTGTGGCTCGCGCCCTGGTCACCCACCGGGCTCGACACGGCCGACTACACGCCGCAGCTGGCATTCACGGTCTATCTCCTCGCCGGCACGTCCATCATCGGGCTGCTCGTGCTGTCGTTGCAGGAGCTGGCGCGCCGTAACCGGCAGGTGCTCTCGGCCTGGGCAACGGTCTACGACGAAGCCACCGGCCTGCACAACCGCGCGTACTTCTACGACCGGCTCAATCTCGAGTGCGATCGCGGCGCCAACTCGCCTGAGGCGTTCTCGATCATCGTGCTGCAGTTTCACTCGCTGCTTCCCCATACGAAGGGCAAGACCAAGCCTCCGCTTTCGAACTCCGCGCTGGGGAAAGTCGCCGAGCTAATCAACAGCGTCACCCACACGTCCGACCTCGTCGGCATGCTCAGCGGCAGCGAGCTCGCGGTGCTTGCGGTCCGCGTCGACCGGGAGAGACGTCACCTGCTGCAGGCGCGTCTCCAGAAGACCGTCTCGACGGCGCTCCCGGACCTCGTCGCAGAGCCCGGCCACATCGATGTGCGCAGCGGAGGCGCCACCTACGGCGTCGACGGCACGCAGGCCGGCGGTCTCATCCAGGCCGCCCGCACCAACGCAGCGCTGAGCGTCCCGCCCCGCCTCAAAGCTGCCGCCTAACCTCACGCCCGCCTTCGCCGCCCTTCCCTGCAGCGCCACCAGCACAGCCGCCGTGCGGTCCGCGACGTGCAGCTTGCGGAAGATGTGACGCAGATGCGTCTTCACCGTTCCGACGCTGACGCCGAGCTGCGCGCTGATCTCCTTGTTCCGATAGCCCTGAGCCAGCGCGCGCAGCACGTCCTGCTCCCGACGGCTCAGCGCTTGGGCGACCGCCGATTCGAGGTCCACTGACCCGTGTTCGCCGTTCGTCGCGAGCCGGTCGAACAGGCAGCGGGCGAGCTGGGCGTCGATCGCGCAGCCGCCGGCGAGCACGTCGCGGAAGGCACCCAGCAGCGTTCCGGCAGAGACGTCGCGCAGCAGGACCGCGCTCGCCCCCGCGTGCACCACCTCGATCACATCGCCCGCGGCGACGTGATCCAGCAGCACGATCGCCCGCGTCGCCGGCCGGCTTTCGAGCGCTTGTCGCAGCGCTCGCAGCTCGCCGTCGTTCGACAGGCTCATCACGATAACGTCCGGCATTCCAACCTGGCACGCCTCGCTGAGCGCACCCGCGTCGACAACCTCCGCCGCGATCTCGAGCGGCTCGCCGTAGCGCTGGAGCACATCGCAGATGCCACGCCGCACCAGCTCTGAGCCCTCCACGACGAGCACGCGGACGCTCGCAGCGTTGCCATGAACTTCGTTAGACATATCATCCCTCCTTCTCCCTCCATTGTCAGCGCAACGGCGGATGCGGGCGATGAGCGCATCGCCCGATTGGCGTGCAGCACAACACCGAGCAGAGCACAACGATCGCCTGAGCAGAGGGACGCGCGCCGCTTACGTGGCGGCGATACTCAAACAGCTGGCGTGCGCCGTCGCACTATCGAGAGGAGTAGACATCACTCGATAGGTTGCTAGTTGTCTATCGCAATGTTCGGCCCGCGGGCGGAGATTCCCGCGGCGTTGGCAGCACCGGCGTGAACTCTCCGGAGCCGAACGCGTGCCGGAGGTAGACGACGATGTCGGCCCGCTCCTTGTCCGAGAGCAGCTTCTTGAAGGAGGGCATGCGCTTCTCGGACGAGTTGAGCGGCAAGCCGCTCGTGATCCAATCGTACAATGTGACGTCGTTGTGGTACGGCACGTGCATCGTGAGATCGGGCGGCCTGGTCGGCAGTTGGTCCGCCATCCCGCCGTCGCCTCGTCCCTCCACGCCATGGCAAGTAACGCAGTTCACCTCGAAGAGCGCCTGGCCGCGAGCGATCGCGGCCGGGTCGTCGATCGGGATCCGTATCTTCGCATTCGAGTGGATGCCGAACAGGAGCGTCGTGCCCGCGAAGAGCGCGACGATGCTCGCCGCGGCGACCGACAGCGCGGTCGACCCGGCCCAGCTCGGCGGCCGGTTGCGCCAGATCAGGAACGCGCCGATGCCGAGCGCGATCATCGCGCCGCCGGCCACCACGTTCCAGTCGACGAACGTGAACGGCAGGTCATACAGGCCCTTCGGCTTGTTCTGCTGCGCCAGGATGCCGCCCACGCCGAGCACGCTCAGCGGCTGCGAGTTGACGTCGTCCGCGCCTGCCCGCTGCACGCGCACCTGGATGCGCCAGTCGCCGGGCCGGGTGAGCAGCGCCGACTGGGCAGTCCAGACCGCCGGATCGTTCGTCGCCGTCAGTTCCTGGTCGGTGCCGCTTACTCCCGCCGTAACGGGCGCGGTCGGGTCGTCGAAGAACGCCCGCATGCGCACGTCTAAGATTTTGCCGACCGAGCCGCCGCCCTGCTGCGCGAGCGTCACCGTGAACGTGCTTTCGCCCAGGCCGAACGGCTGGATCAGCAGGTCGATGTTGAGATCTGCGGCCAGCCCGCTCACCTCATACTGGCCCGATGGCTTGCCCGCGGCCTGCGCCAGCTCGCCGAGCGCCGTCGTCGATTGCGTGAGGATCGCCACGCTCGCGAGCACCGCCGCGCCGAGCAAGAACTCGAGCGCCGCCGTGCGCGGGAGCCAGGCTTGCAGCCAGCCCAGACTTCGGTCCAGGCGCGCGCGGTCTTTGGCGTTCGCGTCGTCGTCATGCATTACGTCGATCGCGCTCACCAGCCGCGGCTTGAAGAAGACGGCGTTCAGCACCGCGACGCCGAGCAGCGGCAGGATCAGCCCAAGCTTCACCAGCAGCACGCGGCCGTACGTCGTGTTCCAGAGCGCGGGCCGGTTCGGCAGCTGGACGAAGCCGCTGAACACGCCCGTGCCGATCAGCAGCGCCACGCTGATCACCGCGAGCCACGAGTAGCGATCGAACGCGTTGGCGAGATACAGCAGCCGCTTCGAGTTATCGAGCCGCCCGCGCGTCCACCAGAACAGCAGCGGCAGCTGCAGCAGGGCACCCAGCCACGCCGCCGTCGCGACGAAGTGGACGAAGTCCGCTGAGACCGCCCAGAACGCGCCACCGTCCGCAGCGCCGTGGCTACCGAGCGAGTACGTCATCAGGAGGCCCAGGCTGCCCATCAGGCCCACGGCGGCCACCAGGTGGCCTCGGCCGCCCGCCCGATAGCTCTGGGTGAACGCGGCTGGGAGAAAGAGCAGCATGATGGCAAGCGAGAGCCCCATGCGCGAGAGCCACAGCTCGCCGCTGCGTGTGTTGAACAGAATGTCGTCGAGCTTGCCCGGCCCGCCCAGACGGTCAGCGAGCAACAGCACTTGTCCAAGGGCAGACAGCGCGAGCACCGGCGCCGCGATGAGGACCAAGTCGGCCGCGAGTGTGAGCGCGCTGCTATCGACCTCCTCTATCTCTTTCGGTTGCAGGAAGCCCGTCGCGGGGCGCGCGATGAAGAGATAGAAGATGAGTGCGCCCGTCAGCGTGACCGACGCGAGCAGCTCGAACCAGCGCAGGGTGCTATCGCCCGCTTCGGGCAGGAAGCCCTGGGTACCGGCGAGCTTCGGCTGATATCCGGTACCGCTCGGCGCGGTCCCGTCTTGATTAAGAACGATAAACGAGAACGAGCCCGTCCAGGTATGGCCGTCTACCTTGGAGACATTTACGAACGCGACGGTATAGATCCCGCTGTCCAGCGCAGGCGGCAGCGCGATCGCGGCATACGTCGGATCGCTGTCGGAGAAGATGACCGGCCCCTGCTGTACCTCCTTGCCGGTGTTGTCGAATACGGTGAGCGTGGTCAGCGAGCCCTCGATCGGCTCGCTGTAATACGTCTCCACAAGTTTTGGAAGCGCGTCCGGCTTGATCTTCTCGTTTTGCGCCGGCTGCGAGCGTTGCAGGATCGCGTGCGCGCTCGCCGTGCGCGGCCAGGTCAGCGCGAAGACGACCGCCAGCACGGCGGCGGCCAGCGCGACGAACGACCAGGCGGCGCGCACGCGCATGCCGCTAGGCCTGCCTGCTCCGCCACCAGAGTCCTGCGCCCCCGACGACGATCACGGCCACAATCGCGCCGATGACAACGCCGACGATCACGCCCGTGTTCCCGCCTCCGCCGCTGTCACTCTTGCCCGCCGGGGTGCTGACAGGCGTCGCCGCTGTTGTCGACGGCGAGCTGGTCGCGGCGCTCGTGGCCTGCGAGGTGCCGCCGATCGTCGGCACGGCCGTCGGCGCGAAGGAGGCGCATTCCGCCTGCTGTGCGGCCGTCGGCTGCACACCGATGTAGAAGCAGTACATGCCGCTGTCGGATTCACCATCTTCATCGGACTGGGTAGCCCAGTGAACGATATAGCGCCCCTTGGGAAGACCCGCGGGGAGCGCCGCGGACATGTGGTGCCGATCGATGTCATCGAGTGTGCCATCGCCCTGGCTCACCTGCGTGGTGTTGTCATCGGCATAGACGCGCAGGTAGAAGGCGCCAGTCTGTCTGAAGGTCTTCTGCTTGAAGTACGCATCGACTTGCGCCGGCGCCGTCGGGACGACCTCGTCCTTGGCCGGCGTCGAGTGGTCGTACCCCGCATGGGCGAACGCCCGTCCGGCAGGGATCAGCAACGCGACGCTTACTATGAACACCAGCGCGCCCAGGGCGTGGATGTGCGTCCACCTCATGGGATGCCTCCTACAACGTTGGGCTGCCGGCCCCCGCCTAAGGCGGGGGCCGGCAGGCTGCTCACCACGGTGTCGCGTGCGGCGTCGACGCGCCTTCGCTCGGCGTCTCGTTCGCGCCCGGCGTCGATCCTTCGTCGCTGCTCACGAGCGGGCCCGCACCCAAGATGCGGTACCAGCGCTGGAGAAGACTGCGCCTCAGCATGCCGGATAAGTATTCCAGAGCGACTCTGTGAGGGCAACGGCGCGGCTGTCACACTTCGGTGCTATAATCAGCCTGCTCAAAACGGTCCACGAACCAAGGAGGCGTCATGGTTGCGGTCTTTGGCGATGTCCAGACACAGGACGACTACACCCACCCACTCGGCCCCGAAACGAACTTCAACGAAAGCATGTACTTCAACTTCTTCGATCAGGAGAAGCGCCAGGGCGGCTTCGTGCGCATCGGCAACCGCGCGAACGAGGGCTACGCAGAGGTCACGTTCTGCTATTACCTGCCGAACGGCGAGGCGCTCTTCAACTATCTCCGGCCGCAGATCGAGAACAACGATGCGATGGACGCCGGCGGCATGCGCTTTGAGATCCTCGATCCGTTGGTGAAGCACCGCACCACGTTCGATGGCGGCGCGGTCTTCCTGTCGGACCCGTCGAAGATGGCCGACCCAAGCGACGCCTTCCGCAACAACCCGAAGAAGCGCGTCCAGCTCGAGGTCTCTCACGACGCCGTCGGGCCGGTGTACGGCACAGCGGGCGGCAGCCGGCCCGCCACGGCCGAGAACCCGGACCAGGAGTTCGGCCGCGCGCACTACGAGCAGCACATGCGCTGCCACGGCTCGATCACGATCGACGGCGAGACGACGCAGCTCTCAGCGACCGGCCTGCGCGACCACTCGTGGGGGCCGCGCTACTGGCAGGCGATCCACTCGTACCGCTGGCTGACCTGCACGTTCGGCGACGATCTCGCGATCATGGTCTCCGAGATCACGCGCGAGAAGGACGGCGCGCGCGCGCAAAACGGCGTCGTCATCCGCGGCGAAGGCTTCGAGCGCATCGTCAAGGTCGATATCGACTCGGGCTTCGAGTCGGGCACGCGGAACCACAAGCGCATGACGGCGCGCCTCGGCCTGGAGCGCGGCGACGAGATCGTGCTGGAAGGCGATGTCATCGGCTACATTCCGCTGCGCAACCGGCGCGCGGGCATGATCACGCACATCGGCGAGGGCATGACCGAGTACCGCCTGGGCGATCGCAGCGCGCTCGGCATCTCCGAGTACCTCGACCAAGTGCAGTGATCACGACTCCCTCACCCCCATCCCCTCTCCCTCAGAGAGGGAGAGGGGGAACTGGCACGAAATGATCCCTGAGGAGCTGTCGGAACGCCTGGCGGCGTTCCTCACGCGCGCGCACGATGCACGCGACGTGCGCATCGATAACCTGCGGCTGCTCACGGGCGGCGCGTCGCGGCAGACGTGGTCGTTCGACGCGACGATTGACGGCCAAACGCTGCCGCTGATCCTGCGCAGCGATCCGCGCGGCGGCCAGGTGATCGCGGGCGGCATGGAGTACCGGCTGCTCGAAGCGGCAGGCGCGGCGGGCGTGCCGGTGCCAAAGGTGCACCTCATGGGCGATGAGTCGCTGGGCGCGCCGTTCTATCTGATGGAGCGCGTCGAGGGCCAGACGATCCCGCGCAAGCTGCTCCGCGACGACGAGTTCGCGGAGGCGCGCAAGGTCATGCCCACACAGCTCGGCGCGACGCTCGCCAAGATCCACGCGATCGATTGGCGAGCACGCGGTCTCGACGCGCTGCCAGCGCCGCCCGCCGGCTGCGCGCCCGCCGAGCACGAGATCGACCGCCACGAGCAGATCTACCGCGCGCTCACGCCCGATCCGCATCCCGTGTTCGAGCTGGCGTTTCGCTGGCTGCGCGCGCGGGCGCCCACGAGCAACGACCAGCGCCTCGTTCACGGCGACTACCGCATGGGCAACTTCATCGTCGGGCCGGAGGGCCTGCGCGCCGTGCTCGATTGGGAGCTGGCGCACATCGGCGACCCGATGGAGGACCTCGGCTGGATCTGCGTGCGCTCCTGGCGCTTCGGCAGCGACGATCTGCCGGTGGGCGGCATCGGCACGCGCGAGGAGTTCGCCCGCGCGTACGAGGCCGCGCGCGGCGCGCCCGTCGACGCGGAGCGCGTGCGCTTCTGGGAGGCGTACGGCAACCTGCGCTGGGGCATCACGTGCATCGTGCAGGCCGCGACGTACCTGCGCGGCGCGAGCGCCAGCGTCGAGCTTGCCAGCATCGGCCGCCGCATCGCGGAGACGGAGTGGGAGCTGCTGGAGATGATGGGATGAAGACGCCCCTCACCCCAACCCGGGAGAGGGGAGACAGGAGAATAAGCCACAGATACACACAGATAGACACGGTTGATCTAGAGCCAGTGTTCATCTGTAGTTAAGCACAAGGCACCGGCCCGGCTAGGGCCCTCCACGTCCCTGGTTGGGATGACGCCTTGAATTACTTGAATTAATTGAGCATGAGGCAAATACCTCTTGTGAGGAGTGGCTCTTGTTTACGCGGTTCTCGAAATGGTTGTTGGTAATGTTCTTTACGGGAGCATTGCTGAGCACCGGAGTCGCATGTCGAGGGAGTGCCTCGTCTGCTGATGCCCAGCAAGCCTTTGATAATGTGATGAGTCAGCTCCCGAAGGGGTCGTCCGCTGAACGAATCACTGATTACTTAGAGGTTAACTCCATCACGCACCTCCACGTTGGCCCTGCAAGTGACTACCCTCAGCTAGTCCATCTTCGACAAAGTGGGACACTAGCGCCCGACTCACAGATCATCATGGCACAACTCCCCCTATCGACGGACGGAAGCGACATGCAAATCTTCTTCGTGCTGGATTTCGACGACAAACTCGCATCCGCCTTCTTCATCGAGTTTGGGCCGCCACGTCCATAGCGCACCGCGATTGCAGTCAGTTTGCTCAGAGGAGAACATGGCTAACCTCGTCCCAGAGCCCGATAGCTTCGGAGGCTTAGGAATGAGCACTCGAACCTTGTTGGCACTTGTTGGTGGGCTCACAGTGGTCTAGCGGAGCATGCAAGACAGACCAACCTTCGATGAGCTTCTCTCAGCCGTCGAGCGCTGGCTCGACGAGCAGGTCGTCGCGCGAGGCGAAGGCGCGCTGCGCTACCAGGGACGCGTCGCGGCGAACGTGATCCGCATCGTGCGCAGAGAGCTGGAGCACGAAGACGAGCAGCTCGCGCGCGAGTGGGAGGGGCTCCATGCGCTGCTGGGCGCCGTCGAGCGTCCCGCTGGCCGCGCTGGGCTACGCGAGGCGCTCGCGACACGTAACGAGGCGCTCTGCGCGCGCATCCGAGCCGGCGACGCCGACGCCGGAGCGTTCCGCAACGCGGTGCTGTCGCACCTGCGCCAGACGGTGCGCGACAAGCTGACCGTCACTAATCCCGCTTGGCTGAAGGAATAAGCTCGACGTTCGAGGTTCGATCTGCACCGTAGGCGAGGCAGCAATATACTTGGCTCAGTGACAGAGATTCTGCAACACTAACAGCCAGAGCCGATCTACCTCCCTGGGCGGAGAATCCCTATCAGCTCTGGAGCGCCCTCGATATGTTGAAGGTTTCTGTTCCCCTCGTAGCGGCGATGATCGCCAAGATGCATGAAGTTCAGATTCAGCTATCTCTCATAGAGAGAGCTGGACGGGGCGACCCTCTTGTCGACGAAGAGGGCAAGCTGTCGCCCATTTTGAATCTTGAATTGAAAAATGTCGGTATGGCGTTAGGGCTTATCGAGCTTCAACTCGGCGACCTTCATCTGAACCCCTTGCTCAATGATCGATACCGGCGACTAAAGAAGATCATCGTAGACCCCACAAAACTCTACGATCCAACCGAAGTCAATATCCTTTTCCGAGAACTCCAAGACGACATCATGGCAGAGTTAGTCAGGGCCCGTTTTTTCATGATCGATCCGAGTGACAAAGAACTGTATGAACAGAAGGAACCACCGTTCGGTCTCAAAGTATCAGACAGACTCGGTGACGCCAATCCCGACATTGCTGCGACTGCCCGCTGTCTGGCCTTAGAGGAATGGACAGCAAGCGTCTTTCATTCAATGCGGCTTGAAATCGGCCTAAGCAGCATCGAGGCCCAACTAAAGCTGCCGCTATTCCCTAAAGAACAGTGGCATAGGCGTATCAAGGCTATCGAAGATGAGATAAAGCGTTTGCGAAATCTGCCGCCGCAACAGCGGCCAATGGATGAAGAGATGACCTTCTATTCAGAGGCCGCGACCAACTTTAGATACTTCAAGGACGCTTGGAGGAACCATGTCTCGCACGCGAGAACTACGTATGATGAACCCGAAGCTCGGACAGTGTGGAATCACGTCCGCCTGTTCATGCAGTCGCTAGCGGCTCATCTGCCCTGATTTTGTTAGCCTTTCGAGTGTGACGGCCGAGCCTAGAAAGGCTCGGCTACCAAATTTCTCGGCACCCTGTTAACGTCTAGCAGCCAGCTCGCGCATCACTTCGATGTTGCGCGCGCCGAGCTGCGCCGGATCGGGCACGGTGGGCATGATGTTGATCACGGGCGTCGTTACGCCGGCGCGCACGTACGCCTCGACGCCATCGATACACGCCTGCGCATCGCCCGTGACGAAGAGGTCATCGATCGCGGCGTCCGGGACGAGCTCGGTCGCCGACTTGCGGTCGCCGGTGTCCCAGGCCTCCTGCATGGGCCGGAACGCCTCACCGCGGCCGAGCCAGCGGTGGAACGCGCCGTACACGGGCGTCGTCAGATAGCCGGAGATCGCGCGGCGGCCCAGCCCTTTGATCAGCGCGTCGCTCGTCGTCGGGATGACGAAGATGCGCGCGACGACATCGAGCGCGTCGGGATCGCGGCCGGCGGCGCGCGCGGCCTCCTGCGCGACGGTGACGCACTTCGGTACGTCCGAGGGCGCGAGCCAGTTCAGGATCACGCCGTCACCCATGCTGCCGGCGAGCGCGAGCATCTTCTCCTGCAACGCCGCGATGTAGATCGGCGGGGCGGGCGTGAACCGCCGCGAGTAGCGGAAGTTGCGCACGTGGAGCCAGTCGCTCGCCGCCTTCTGCCCATCGAACACCTGGCGGAGGAACGTCACGGTCTCGCGCACGCGCGTGTACGGCTTGCGGAAGGGCATGCCGTTCCAGTTCTCGACAATGGCCGGCGAGCTGGAGCCTATGCCCAAACAGAACCGCCCCTCGGCCGCCTCCGCCAGCGCCCACGCCGTCTGCGCGATCACCGTCGGCGTGCGCGTGAAGACGCTCGCGATCGCCGTGCCGATGCGGATGCGCTCCGTCCACGCCGCGGCGAGCGTCGCGGGGGTGAAGGCGTCCGGCCCGTCGACCTCAGCCGTCCACGCGTCGGTGTAGCCGATCGATTCCATCTCGCGCAGCACCTCGCGGTGCGCGGGCAACGACACGCCGTCGAGCGGGAAGGTGATCCCCCAGCGGTCCACGGCTAGCCCTTCACGTACGAGAGCTTCTCGGCGACCTTGCCATCGCGCACGCGGAAGACATCGACGCCTCGCACGTGGCCCTCGCCGTCGCTGTGGTCATCTTGTGCAATCATGATCGACTCCTTCTGATGCCGCCCAACTGTGGTGAAGTGCTGCGTGGGCTGGGCGGCGACCTTCGGTCGCCAGGGCGGCCACGCGGGGCCGCCCCTACAGCTGCCGGTTGCCGTTCGCATGACAACAGCGGCAACCTCCGGTCGCCATGGGCGGCCAGGCGGCCGTGCGCCCCTACGGCTATCGCGTTCCTGTTCGCATGACAATCAGCCGAATTCAGCGGCAACCTCCGGTCGCCAGGGCGGCCACGCAGGGCCGCCCCTACGATCATTGGAACTTCGGCGGACGTTTTTCCACAAAGGCGCGCACGGCCTCGGCGTGATCGGGCAGGCGGCGCATCTCACGGATCATGCGCACCTCCTGCTCCGTGACGCGGCGCAGGTCGCCCTCGGTGGCGTTCGCGTGCAACATCCGTTTCGCTGACCAGACGGCCTCGCGCGGGTTCGCCGCGATCTCCTCCGCGAGCGCCATCGCCTCGTCGAGCAGCTCGTCGTGCGGCACGATGCGGTCGACGAGGCCGCGCTCCTTCGCCTCGCGCGCGTCGATGATGCGCCCGGTCATCGCGAGATACAGCGCATTGCTCAGCCCGACGACGAGCGGCAGATAGCGCGTGCTGCCGCACTCGGGCGTCAGGCCGATTTTCACGAAGCGCGCCGAGAACGTCGCCTGGTCCGACGCGAGGCGGATGTCGCACGCCATCGGCATCGTCAGGCCGATGCCGATCGACGGGCCGTTGATCGCCGCGATGATCGGCTTGCCGCGGCTGAGCGCGATCGGCACCTCGGGGCTGCCGTCGCGCGCCTGCACGGGCGAATCGGGCGGGCGCTCTACCCTGCCCTGCAGGTCGGCGTCCCAGCCGCCGATGTCGGCGCCGGCGCAGAAGCCGCGCCCGGCGCCGGTGACGACGACCGCGCCGATGCTGCGGTCGTTCGCGGCGCGGTTCACCGCGTCGATGAACTCGTTCTCCATCAGGCCGGTCCAGGCGTTCAGCTTCTGGGGACGGTTGAGCGTGATCAGCGCGACGCGGCCGCGCTGCTCGGACAGAATGTGCTGGTACGCGGGCGATTCTGCCATCGCCACCTCCGTGCGAACGACACTGGACGAACGCCACACTGTAGCACAGGAGAGAAATGTGAGTCGGCCGAGGCCGTTGGGCTAGGTGCTGCGCCGGCGCGAGACGATGATCACGCCCGCGCCCGAGACGAGCGCGACCGCCGCCAGCGCCGCTTCCGCCACGTGCATGCCCATGTCGTTGTTCGAGGACTCGGACGCGGCGCGAGTGGTCGCGGGCTCGGGGGTGACGACCGACGGCGCGACCCGGAACGCCAGCGTCCCCGAGTCGTCGGCGAAGGTGTTCGCGGTCGCGAGGTCTGGAGTCGAAACTGCTGATCCGAACCCGCTCGGCGCGGCGGCCGCCCTCTCGAACGTTGCCGTCATCGCCAGCTCCACGTTGTTCGACTGGGCGAGGCTCTTGGCGGTGTCTGAGGCGGCTCCGGCCGCGAGAATCGCCGGCCTGCCGGCGGATGAGGACGATGAGGATCCGCCGCCAGCAAAGTCAAAGCCGACGAGGGCGAAGAAGGCGAGCATGGCCGCAGCAGTCATGCCGCTGAGCAGCGGCATCGCCCTCGTAACGCCACCGGCACGAGCGGCCGGCCGCACGTCCGCCTCTCGCAGCGCGAACGAGCGCGGCGCGCGCACGGCGGGCAGACCCTGCAGCGCCGAGCGCACGGCCCGCAGCCCCTCGAGGGCGCGCTGGCAGATCGCGCAGCCGGACAAGTGGCCATCGATACGCTCTCGCGTACCGGCGGCAAGGCGGCCGTCCAGGTAGGCGCTCAGGTCGTCGTCAGAGGCGTGGATCGATCGCTGAAACAGCACAGCTACTCCCCAGTCTTGGTCTCACTAGTAAGACGAATCGCGTCGCCGAAGAGTTCCCCCCGTGCCAGCACGGCTTCCCGCAGCCGCGCCCGCCCGCGGCTGATGCGCGACTTCACCGTGCCGACCGATGTCTCCATCGCCGAGGCGATCTCCTCGTAGCTGAGCTGCTGGATGTCGCACAGCACCACCGCCAACCGCTGGTCTTCGGGTAGGCGTAGCAGCTCGTCCCGCAGCGCCTCCCGCAGCTCCAGGCCCAGCACGACGTGCTCCGGTCCCGGCGAGGCGTCCGGCGTCTCGATAGCGCGCCCGCCGTCGCCGTCCTCCGCCGGCATGTCGAGCGAGAGCTGGGGCTGCCGCCGCCTGCGCCGCAGCTCGTCGATGCAGGCATTCGATGCGATGCGCAGCAGCCACGCGCGAAGGGTCGTGCCGCGCATGTTGCGCACATTTCGGAACGCCGAGAGGAACGTCTCCTGCGAGACGTCCTCCGCCGCCTGCCGCGAGCCGAGCATGCGGAAGCAGACGCTGTACACTTGGTCCTGGTACGTGAGTACGATCTGATTGAACGCGTCCAGGTCGCCGCGGCGGCTGCGCTCTACTAGGTCCGCTTCATCCGAAGGTCCCCCCATGCGCGCCATTCTAACAAGGGCGATCCCTTAGGAGCCTGGGAACCTTTGCTCGTCTCGCTTCGTCGAAATATAATAAGGGGCAACGCAGCCTGGGCGAAGGAGGCAGTCGTGAAGCGAAGCGGAACGCCCACCACACTGTTCGTAGCGATGTGTACGCTCCTCCTGCTGGCGGCAGTCGCCGCGCTGGGCTGCTCCAGCCAGTCCGGGGGCAAGACGGCGAGTTCCCACAACGCCGCTGCGCCAGGAGGCGGCTCTAGCTCGGCCGCCGACAGGAGCAGCAGCGCTGGAGAGCCGGCAGCCGCCCCTGGAAGCTCCGGCCAACAAGCTCCAAACTCCAGCCTCCAGAGCGTCCTCGATCGCAAGATCGTGCAGAGCAGCTCGGTCGATGTCGGCGTGAAGGAAGTGGGCGGTAGCTTTCAGGAGATCATCCGCCTCGCCACCACTGCCGGCGGCTTCGTCGCCAGCTCCGCGTTCTCAAACGCAGATGACACGCAGGTCGCCGACCTCACGATTCGCGTGCCGGAGACGCAGTACCAGGACGTGCTCGCCAAGATTCGCGCCCTCGGCAAGGTGCAGACCGAGACGTCGGACGCCAACGACGTGACGGAGGAGTACACCGACCAGCAGGCCCGCCTGCGCACGCTGCAGGCGACGGAACAGCGCTACCTTGACCTGCTCGCGCAAGCGACGACGATCGACGACATTCTCACGATGCAGGACCGGCTCGATGGTGTACGCGGCCAGATCGAGGAGCTGCAGGGCAAGATCAACCTGCTCGACGAGCTCACCAACCTGGCGACGATCACGGTGCATCTGCGGCCGATCGGCGCAGCGTCCAGCGGGGCAGGCGGCGGCATTCACCCCCTTGGGGCAGCGAAACAATCGTGGGAGTACTCACTCAACACGCTGGTCGCCCTCGGCGCCGCAGCGCTCGTGATCGCAGCTTTCTCGTGGTGGCTCGTCCCGCCGATCGCGGTGCTTGCATTCGCCGGGCGCCGGTGGCTGAACCGCCGCCCGCGACCGGCGACGCCGGCCGCGTAGGTTCGACTCCCTCACCCCTGACCCCTCTCCCTCAAAGAGGGAGAGGGGAGCGGCGAGCCAGCGCTCGCCAGGACAGAGCTAAAGCTCTGTCCCTACATCACCTGCTAATTCGCGGTGACATGGGCCTGACCGTTTACATGCAGTGAGAGAGTGAGCGCGCCGTCGAGGCGCTCTTGGCGCACGCCGGAGACGCTGCCAGACGTTTCTGCGGACGATGCCGCAGGCGAAACGAAGCGCAGGATGACGTTCGCGCGGCCTGACAGGTCGATCGCCACGCCCCCGTCCTGCACGCGGGCCTGCACCTCGAGCTGTGCGCCCTCCCCGTCGACGCGCAGCGAGGCCGCGTCCGATACGCGCACGGAGATCTCGAGCGGGTCCCACGCCCGCTCGCCGACGTAGCTCTGCTCGGGGCCCATCGGCAGGAGCGAGTCGTCGCGCACGTACAGCGGCAGCCGATCGATCGGCGACGTGATGTCGAGCCAGCGCGGGCCGTCCAGCGTCTCGCCCGACCAGAAGTCGAACCAGCGGCCGGCGGGCAAATACACGCGCGCGCGGCCCTGCGGGTCGAAGACCGGCGCCACGAGCAGCCACGGTCCGAGCAGGTACTCGCTGTCTACGTGCATAGCTGTCGGGTCGTCGGAGTACGCGAACATCATCGGGCGCACGAGCGGCGCGGACGTTGCGGCCGCCTCGTGCGCGAACGACCAGAGGTACGGCAGCAGCCGCTGTCGCAGCCGCGCGAACTTTCGCACGACTTCGATCGCTTCGTCGCCGTACCACCAGGGCTCGCGGCCGCGGATGCCGTGGAAGCGCGCGTGCGAGGACAGCAGTCCCCACTGCGCCCAGCGGATGTAGAGCACGGGGTCGGGCCCCTGGCCGATGTCGCGCGGGTTCCAGAACCCGCCGATGTCGTGGCTCCAGAACGGCAGGCCGGAGCAGCTCAGGCTTAGCCCCGCGCGCAGCGCCGCCGCCATGCCTTCAAACGTGCACTGCGTATCGCCGACCCAGTTGAGCGGGTAGCGCTGCGAGCCGGCGTAGCCCGACCGCCCGAAGACGACCGCCTCGCCCTTCTCCTCCTCGATCACGTCCCAGACCGCGCGGTTGTAGAGCAGCGGGAACACGTTGTGCGTCTCGCGGCCCGTGGTGCCGTCCGAGAAGCGCGCGTCCGCCGGCACGCCTTCGCCGTAGTCGGTCTTGAACGCCGAGACGCCGGCGCGCAGCAGCGGCCGGTGCTGGTCCTGCCACCAGCGCACAGCATCCGGGTTGGTGAAGTCGAAGACGACGGCCTCGCGCCCGTTGTCGAGCGTCGGCGCGGGATGGCCGTCCGGCCCGAGCGCGTAGTGCCCGCTCGCCGCGCCTTCTTCATACACCGGCGAGTCACGCCAGACGTACGGGTTCTCCCACAGGCAGAGCCGCACGTGTCGATCGCGCAGCCAGCCCGTGAACTCCTCCATCGGGCCGAACGCGGCCTCGTCCCAGATGAAGTCGCAGCCGTCGCGCTCGTGGTGCTTGCGGTTCTCCAGCCAGCGCGGGTCGATGTTCACGACGTCGACCGGGATATCGAGCTCGCGCATGCGCTCGACCACGCCGCGCACCTGCTCCGCGTCGCGATACATGCAACGCGAGACCCACACGCCGAACGACCAGAGCGGCGGCACGCGGCCGCGGCCCGTCAGCAGCCAGTAGCGATCGATGATCTCCCGTGGCTTCGGGCCGTAGATCACGAAGTAGTCCAGGTACGGCTGTTCCACGCGAAACGCGTTCACCACCTGCGAGGGGTAGCCCTGCTCGTACACGATGCGTCCCGTCTGGTTGATGAACACGCCGAAGCCGCGCGTGCTCCAGAAGAACGGAATGTTGATGTACGTCAGGGGTGTCGTGTTTGTGCCGTAGGTGTCGCGCGACCAGGCGACCGTGCGCGTGCCGCGCCGGTTGAGCGCGCCGAACGACTCGCCCAGCCCGAAGAGCTGCTCGTCCGGGCGCAGCGCCAGCGTCTCGTGGAAGTCCGGCGGTCCTGCGCCGCGCTGGGACCAGCCCGCGGGGAACGAGACCGGCGTGAGCATCGCGCCGTCGTGCACCTCCTGCGCGGCGACGACCTCCCCGCCGGCGAGGAGCGACCAGCGGAACGGCTTCCGATCGATGCGCAGGCTGACCGCCGAGCTGAGCAGCGTGATCGACGACGCATCCTCTTCGATGTGCACATCGGGCGTTGGCGGCAGCGGCTCGACGAGCATCGGCGTCGACGCGGGCGGCTCATGGTCGAGCACGTACTGCACGCGCACGATCTCCGGCGTGACGAAGCGGAACCGCGCCTTGGCCTTCCGCTCCTCGTGCGTCTCCAGATCGAGCTCCACTCCGCCGGCGATGGCGCGCCAGGCCGTCACGGCGGCGAGGAAGTCGTACTCGCGCTCCGGGTCGCCGAAGATCGGCACCACGGCATCGCCGATCTCGACGAGCGTGTTGTTCGCCTTCATGCCGAGCACCATACAGAACCCAGGCACCGTAGAGCCACCGCGCTCTCCAGCTTCCGGCCACCAGCCTCCAACGGCTAGACTTTCGGTGTGATTGAAAAAGCCTTCGCCATCAAGGCGCAGCCGGCGGCGATCTGGCGCGCGCTCATGTCCGATCTCTCCCTCGGCGAACGCGACGCGTACGAGGTCGAGCGGCGTGTCACGAACGAAGAGCTCTCGCTCTGGGTCGAGCTGCAGGGCGGCGTACGCGCCCGGCTTACGTACCGCCTCATTCCGCGCGAGGACCACACTGAGGTCGTCGCGACGATGGAGCCGAGCGGGCTGCGCTATCTGTTCGCGCGCATCGTCTCGTTCGGCCGCGTCAACACGAACTACGAGCTGGTCCTCGTACAGGGCCTGGCGAACCTGAAGCAGGCCGTCGAGTCGCCGTCGCAGTAGCCTGCTGGCTACAATGCTGCGAGCCGCGGTGGTGGCACCGTGGCGCGTCCCAACTCGCCGAGCACGACTATGGACGAGACAGAAGCCGCGCCCGCCGAGCGCCAGCCCCTGCTTAGGCGTGCCGCCCAACGCGACACCTTCAGCTCGCTTTCGCTGGGACAGTTCCGCCTGCTGCTCGCAGGCACAGCCGCCGCGCAGGTGGCGCAGTGGATGGAGATGGTCGCGCGGGGCTGGTTGGTCTTCGACCTGTCGGGCTCGTATTTCCACCTTGGCGCGATCGCGTTTGTGTTCGGCGGCAGCTCGCTCGTCTTCTCGCCCGCCGCCGGCGTCCTGACAGACCGCATCGACCGTAGGACCTTCGCCGTCACAACACAGGTGGTCTCGGCGATCGTGGCGCTCACGATCGGGCTGCTCGTGGTTTCGGGCCACATCGCTCTCTGGCAGCTTTATCTCACAGCAGTGATCAGCGGCTTCAGCGCCTCGGTGAACATGCCCGCGCGGCAGGTGCTGCTCTACGACGTCGTCGGCGGCGAGAACCTGACGAACGCCATCGCGCTCAACTCCGTCGTGGCGAACATCGCGCGTATCGCCGCGCCGACGTTCGGCGGCAGCATCATCGCCGCGGCGGGCATCGGCCCGGCATACTTCGTGGAGGCGAGCTTCCTGGTGCTCGCGACGGTTGCGACGTTCTCGCTGCGTGTATCGCAAACGGGTGGTCGCGTCCACATTCCGATGTGGCAGGGAGTCCGCGAAGGGTACGAATACGTCCGGCGCGACCCGGTGCTCACGCGGCTGGTGCTGCTCAACATGGTGCCGAGTGTGTTGATCTACCCATACGTCTCGCTCATGCCCGCCTTCGCTGAGAATGTGCTGCACACGGGCTCGATCGGGTACGGCGTGTTGCTGAGCGGCGTCGGCTTCGGATCGATCCCCGGCGGGCTGATCATCGCAGGCATGGCGCGCAACAAGGGGCTCGTCATGAGCATCGCCGCGCTGGCGTACATGGGCCTCGTCGCCTGCTTCGCCGCCTCGATCTGGTTCCCGCTCTCGTTCACGATCTTGATCTTCGCCGGCGTTGGCTGGTCGATGATGGCGATCCTCAACCAGATCTTGCTCCAGCTCCATATCGCGGACGACGCGATGCGCGGGCGCGTCATGACGTTCTACACCATGTCGAACGGCCTGACGCCGTTCGGCAACTTGGGGATGGGCATCGCGGCCGACTACGCCGGCGTGCAGACCGCGGTCGCCGCGTTCGCGTTAGCGGGCTTCGTCTTGGCGGGCTACCTAGGGGTAGGCTCTCGCCGCATCCGCGCGCTGTAGGGGGCCCCGGCATCGATAGGCATCGCCTGCGGCGATAGGGCGCACAGCCGTGCGCCCCTACGGTTTCGCGCCGCTCGGAATGACAAGGGGCCAGGCTGAAGCCTGGCCTTCTAGGGGGTCTCGATGGCTTTGGCCGCCTGCTCGAGCACCCTGCGCTCGTTCTCGAACGAGAGCAGGTGCTGCGCTTCGCTCAGCGGCACCCAGCGCGCGTCATCGACCTCGGCGTCGTGGTCTTTCGTCGAGCCGCGCGTGTAGCGAAAGAGGTAGAAGTAGACGAGCTTGTGGACGCGTTCGCGTTCGGGGCCGTAGTCGGCGACGTACCAGTACTCGATGCGCTCCAGCTTCGCCTCCAGCTCGCCGTGAAGCCCCGTCTCCTCCGCGACTTCACGCGCGGCGGCGGTCTCGGGCTGCTCGCCCCGCTCGATCAGCCCCTTTGGGAGCTGCCAGGCCTTCCCGCCCTGGGTGGAAATGAGGCAGACGTCAGGACCCTCGCGCCGGCGGCGGTAGATCACGCCGCCCGCCGAGATCTCCAGGCGGGTCTTCACGTCTTCTGCAGCTCGTCCTGATCGTTCTTGTGCTTGGAGTTCGTGCCGGCCCGCGTTTGGCGGCCCATCGCCGCGATGCGTCGCGCCATGGCCGACAGCCGGTCGACGGCCCTGCGGTACACCGTGTTCGGCGGGTACTTGCCACGGCCGTCCGGCTCGCCGGCCGGAACACCCGTCAGGATCTCGATGCCTTCGCGCACGTTAGTGACAGCCCAGACGTTGAACCGTCCGGCGCGCACGGCATCGATGACTTCCTTCTTGAGCATGAGGTGCTTCGCGTTCTCTCTGGGAATGACGACGCCCTGCTCGCCGGTCAGACCCTTTGCTTTGCACACCGCGTAGAAGCCCTCGATCTTCTCGTTCACGCCGCCGATCGCCTGCACCTCGCCCGCCTGGTTGACCGAGCCGGTGACGGCGATGGCCTGCTTGATCGGCACGCCTGACACCGCTGAAAGGAGCGCGTACAGCTCCGCAGCCGAGGCGCTATCGCCTTCGATCTCGTCGTACGTTTGCTCGAAGCCGATCGATGCGGTGAGCGAGAGCGGCCGCTCCTGCGCGAAGGTGCCCTGCAGATAGCCGTTCAGGATCATGAAGCCCTTGTTGTGGATCGGGCCGGAGAGGTTGATCTCGCGCTCGATGCTGGTCACCTGGCCGCGCCCGAGCGACGCGCGCGCCGAGATGCGAGTCGGGCGGCCGAAGCGGTAGTCACCGAGCTCGAGCACCGAGATGCCATTCACCTGGCCGGCCACCGCACCTGCGGTGTCGATCATGATCGTCCCGTCGGTGATGATCTCCTGCACACGCTCTTCGATCAGGTTGGAGCGGTAGATCTTCTCCTCGATCGCGCGCTCGACGTGCCGGTCATGTACGAGATCGCTCTTCTCGTCGCCGGCCCAAAAGTTCGCCTCCGTCAGCAGGTCGCTGATGTCCAGGAAGCGCGTCGATAGCTTGTGCTGATGCTCGACGAGCCGCGAGCCGTGCTCGACAACGCGCGCGACAGCCGTCTTGTGGAAGGGCCGCAGGTGCTCGTCGCGCACCTGGCTGCTGATAAAGCCGCCGTAGAGCTTCACGCAGTCCGGGCTGCGGTCCATGTCGACCGTGAAGTCCGCCTTCACGCGGAACAGCTTGCGGAAGTCTTCGTCCGCGCTCTGGAGCATCTGGTACATGCGCGGGTTGCCCACGAGCACGATCTTCACGTCGAGAGGCAGAGGCTGGGGTGTGAGCGTCGCGACCGGGATGGCGCTGAACTGGTCGCCAAGGTTGAGGATCTGCGCCTCGCGGCAACGGATCGTGCGCTTCAGCGTCTCCCACGCCAGCGGAGTCGTGATCACATCGATGGCTTGCAGCACGAGATAGCCGCCGTTCGCGCGGTGGATCGCGCCGGCCTTGATCATCATGTGGTCCGTCGTCATGGAGCCGAGCTGCGAGCGGTAGTCGACGCGGCCGAAGAGGTTGTAGTAGGTCGGGTTGTGCTCGATGACGACCGGCGCGCCGCCGCCGCCCTCTCGCGAGATGATGGCGTTCGCCTTGTAGCGGGTGAAGAAATCATCGGCCACCCCCCTCAGCATCGGCGGGACCTGCTGTGCGCTGCCATCGGTCGCCCGAAACTGGTCGAGGTGCTCGATGATATCCTTCTCCACCTGATCGAGGTACGCGACCGCCTTCGGGATGTCCATGTACTCCTGCCGCAGCTCGTTCAGGGGCGGCGCAATGGCGTACTTGGCGACTGACTTATCGAGTTCTTCCAGCCGGGATTGCGCCTCCCGCTCCTGCCGGCGCGTCTGCAGCAGCGCCTGGCTGATCAGCAACTGGAGCTCCTCGCCGCGCTCTTCCAGCTTCTTCCTCTCTTCGTCCGGCAGGGCGGCGAACTCTTCGCGGCTCATCGGCTGGCCGTCCGCCTTGACAGGGACCGTCGCCACGCCCATCGGCCCGACGTTGAGGGTGAAGCCGCGCTTGCGCGCTTCCTGCTCCACGCCCTCGAACACCTTCTCGCGTTGCCCACCGAACTCGTGCATGAGCTGTTCGCGGTTCTTCACGTAGGCGTCCGTCTCGAAATGGCGCGGGATCTCGCGTCGACACGCATCGATGAAGCCGTCCATGTGCTGCGCCAGCGCCGGGCCGCGGCCGGCGGGCAGGCTCATCACCGAAGGTTGGCGGTGGTCGTCGAAGTTGTGGACGTAGCACCAGTCGGGCGGCAGCGGCCGGCCGGCCGCGATGCGCTCGACCGCCACCCGTAGCGTGTAGTTGCGCCCGGTACCAGGCGGGCCCGAGACGAAGAGGTTGTAACCAGCCGCCTCGATCTCCAGGCCGAACTGAAGAGAGCGAAGCGCGCGGTCCTGGCCGACCGTCCCGTCGGCGGGCGGCACCTCCGCCGTCGTTTCGAAGCCGAGATCGTCGGGATTGCAGACGCAGTAGAGCGCGTCCGCCGAGAGGCGTGTCGTCGTCGCCGCCGCGCTCACCACCACGAAGTCCTCACCTCGTTCGCCATGTTTTCATGATAGAAGCTGCCCGCGCTTGCGTCACGGCCGGCCCGTAGTATGATGGCTTGGCCAACGAAAGGAGCAGCTCGTGAAGATTGGCCTCCATCTGCCGCACGTGGGCCCGCTGGGCAATCGAAACGACCTCATCGAGTTCGCCCGCTTCGCCGAGGAGCGCGGCTTCGACTCGCTCTGGGTGAGCGACCACGTCATCGTCCCGCGCACGATCACGTCGCGCTACCCGTATAGTCCCGACGGCAGCTTCCCGCTGCCGCCCGACCTGCCGTTCCTGGAGCCGCTCGCAACGCTGCTCTTCGTCTCGGCCGTCACGCAGCGCGCGATGCTCGGCACGACGATCCTTGTTGTGCCCATGCGCAACCCTGTGATCACGGCGAAGATGCTCGCCACGCTCGACGTCCTCTCGAACGGCCGCTGCATCCTCGGCGCCGGCGCGGGGTGGATGCAGGAAGAGTTCGAGATGCTGGATGTCCCATTCGAGAAGCGCGGCGCGCGCCTCGATGACTATCTGGGCGTGATCAAGTCGCTCTGGACGGAAGACCAGCCTTCATTCAAGGGCAAGTACTACTCGATCGAGAACGTCGGCTTCGCGCCGAAGCCGGCACAGCAACCGCACCCGCCGATCTGGATCGGCGGACACAGCACGCCGGCGTTGCGGCGCGCCGGCCGCCTGGGCGACGCCTGGCACGCCGCGTACAGCGGTCCGGAGATCGTGAGCCAGCAGTACCAGGAGGTGCGCCGCCACGCCGAAGAGGCCGGCCGCGCTCCCGACAGCGTCGCGCTGACCGTGCGCACGCGATTGCCGCTGAAGGACGTCGATCGCACGGCGGAGCAGCTCGAGCGCTGTCGCGAGATCGGCGTGACGCATCTCGTCTCGGAGGCGTTTGGCTCCAGCCTCGATTCGCAAAAGTCACTCATTGACACACTCGCCAACGCGCGATCGAAGGCGCTCGCCTAGCTTCCGTTCGACGCTGCGTCATACAATACAGAGGCAATGTGGGACTTCGGGCACGCCGAGCTGCTTGAGCCAGAAGCGATCGGCGAGGCCGGCCGGCGCGTCTTCCGTCTGCGCATCATGAGCGGCACAGAGACCGCGTCGCTCTGGCTGGAGAAGGAACAGCTGGCGGCGCTCACGCTCGCCTTTCGCCACCTCCTCGAACAGACCGAAGAGCGTGCGTCGGACGCTCCGGCGCCTTCGCCCAGCCAGCCCTTCCCCGAGCGCCCGCAGGTCGACATGAAGCTCGGCCGCCTCGGTATCGGCTACGACGACGACCTGCGCATGGTGACGATCTTCGCCTACGCGCCGGAAGACGCCGAGGACTCGCCGCCGACGTTCGCCTGTCAGGTGAACCTCAAGCAGTGCGCGACCTTCGCCGAGCGCGCGGAGGAGACGATCAACGCAGGACGCCCCATCTGCGTCCTCTGCGGCGCGCCCATCGAGAAGTCGGGCCACAAGTGCGAGCGGCGCAACGGCCACAGCTCCCAGCCCATTTCGCTCGAAAACAGCGAATAGGGCCGTCCTGTTGGCCCGACAGCACAACCCGATCACTTGGGCAAGCTCCGCGAAGAGGCGCAGGCTAGGAACGCCGCACTTCAGCGAGCAAGCCCGGCAGCTCGCTCAACGATTCCACGCGGTGCGCGCCCGGCGGCAGGGCACACTCCGCGCCGCCGTGCCGGTCCACCCAGACGGGCGTGAGCCCGGCGCTGAGCGCCCCCTCCACGTCGTGCGTGATGCTATCACCTACGTACACCGCATCGCCCGGCGCCACCGCCAACTCGCCGCACACCCGCTGGAACGCTTCCGGCGATGGCTTCCTGTACCCTTCCAGCGCGGGCACAACGGCCTGAAAGAACTCGCGCAGGCCCAGCCTGTGCAGCCAGTCCTCCGAGTATGGATTGTTGCTGAGCGTCGCGAGCGCGCACGTATCTCGTAGCGTCTCCAGCGCGGGCCGCGCATCCGGGTACGCCACCGCGCCCAGCCCATCTTGAAACCGGCGTGCGAGCGCCTCCACGGCAGCCGGGTCCAGCTCCGGCAGTGCGGCCGTCCACACGGCTCGCGACTCGAACAGCAACCGCCAGTGCTCCCGGTGTACCACGCAGCCGCCCCGGACCACGAAGTAGCGGTCCGCGATCGCACGCTGCAATCGCTCCGGCGCGCCAGCGCGAAGCTCCGGCGACGCATTCGCAAGCGCCTCCCGCAGGGCGCGGTCGATCGCGGCCTGCCAGTCCTGCAGCGTATCGTCGATGTCGAAGATGACCGTCGTGATCACAGCCTCAATCGCCCGCGCGTTGCTCCATCTCCAGGCGGTTGCCCTCGGGATCGACGAAGGGCGCGAACCGCCCGAAGGGCCGCTCCTGAACGTCGCCGACCTCGATCCCGCGGGCGCGCAGCTCTGCGGCCGCCAGGTCAATGTTGCGCACGTTCAGCTCTATGAACCAGTGCGGCTCCCTCACTGCGCCGGCGGCGCGCCCGGAGTGGAGCGCGACGTGGGCACCGCCGCCCGCCGGGCGCAGCTCCACGTAGTGATCGGTCTCGTGCTCGACCGCCATCCCGAGGACGTTGCGGTAGAACGAGGCCATCCGCTCCAAGTCACGGACGTAGATCACAAGCGTGTGAAACGATGCGTCTGCCATTGTCATGGTCGATCCTCCCACGGCAACTCGTGCTTCACGAGCTGGAAGGCCCGGCCTTCCGGGTCCTCCAGGAATGCCCGCTTGCCGAACGCCTCGTCTGCGATGCCACGGAGCACCTTCGCGCCTGCCGCCGTGAAGCGCACGAGGGCCTCGTCGATGTCGTCCACGACGAACTGGAGCTGGATGCCGGCAGGATCGCGCGACGCGTCGTCGCCCGCTTCATGCAACGCGAACGCACCGCCCCCCAACTCGAAGGGCAGCCAGCCGCCCCGGTCCGCCGGCGCCACGCCCAGGCCCTGCTCGTAGAAGCGACGGAGCCGTTGCAAGTCCTGCGTGTATACGTACACCCCCAGCCGTGCCGTCATCGCGATCGTTTCCTCCCCCGTTGTGCGAGGTACTGGCGGAACACGCGCTCGACCAGCCTGCTCAGCGAGACCCGCTCGTCGATCGCCGTGTGCTTGATCTCACGCACCAGGTCTGGCGGCAGGTAGACGTTGAACTGCTGCTTACCAAACGCGTCCCGCTGACCTTCCGGCTGCTCGTCTGCCATTCCTAGTATCCTAGTATACTAGCGTCTAGCTGTCAAGGCCCTTCCTGCTCGTCCAGTCGCGCTAGGATGGAGCGATCCCACTGTAGGAGGCGCCCGTGGCCAAGAAAGTCACCGTCCAGTACCTCGCCGACTACAACTTCGCGCAGCTCGCCACGACCGGCCAGCACGCATTCGTCTCCGACGAGCCCGTCGAGTCCGGCGGCGATGGCCTGGGCCCAAGCCCGTACGAGTTGCTCCTTTCCGCGCTAGGCTCGTGTACCGCGATGACGCTCCTGATGTACGCGCGGCGCAAGGGCTGGGACCTGACCGAGGTCTCCGTCCACCTCACGCACGACCGCGTCCACGCCGACGACTCGCAGAACGCCGAGAACGACGGCGCCCGCGTCGAGCGCATCACGCAGGACATCTCGCTGCGGGGCAACCTCACCGAGGAGCAGACCCAGCGCCTGCGGGAGATCGCGACTCGCTGCCCGGTGCGCAAGACGCTCCTCACCCCGCCCCAGATCATCGATAGCGTCATCGGCGGGGAGTAGAGGATTCGCCTAAGAGTTCCGAACCACGTATGTTAGGATCGATGTGCCGGGGCGCCGCTCCGCGTCCTGGCCGATAACTACGCAGGAGCGCGAATGGACCCCCTCCCCACCACGGAACGCTGTGCCGTCCACCGGCTCGGCCTCGTCGATTACGAAGAGGCATCCGAGCTGCAGGGCAGGCTCGGCGACGCGTGCCGCGACCGTGGCGAACAGCACCTCCTCCTCCTCGAACACCCGCCTACGTACACGCTGGGCGCGCGCGGCAAGCAGGAGCACCTGCTGCTCGGCGACGATGCGCTGGCCCGTCTCGGCGCGACAGTGCATCGCATCGATCGCGGCGGCGACATTACCTTCCACGGCCCGGGCCAGCTCGTCGGCTACCCGATCCTCGATCTGAATCGCTGGGGCCAGGGGCCGCTCTGGTACGTGCGCTCACTCGAGGCTGTGCTCATCGAAACGCTCGCGTCGTTCGGCATCGATGCGGCGCGCCAGCCCGGGCGGCCCGGCGTTTGGATCGGGCGCGAGAAGATCGCATCGATCGGCGTGCACGTTTCGCGCGGAATCACGAGCCACGGCTTCGCGCTCAACGTCGATCTCGACCTCTCGTACTTCTCGCACATCATCCCGTGCGGCCTGCCCGGCGTGTCGATGACGGCGATGGCGAAAGTACTGGACTCAGCAGACGGAGCGGATTCTCGATGGATCAGACCCTTCTCTTCGCTCAGGGTGACAAAGGCGAACTGTCATTCCGAGCCCTTCGGCGTTGCTCAGGATAAACTCCGCGAGGAATCTGGCCCCTCGCGAATGAGCCAGCATCCGCCAGTCGCCCTGGGCGGGCAGCCGCCCGCCCCTACACCGTCCATACACGCCGTCATGGACGCTGTCGTGCGCGCGTTCGCGAACGTCTTCGAGATCGAGATGCAGGACGGCGATCGGATCGTCGCGCCGGAGGCCTGGACGCCGGCGAGGGCGCTGTAGCTATGGAATCGACCGTCATCCCGCTGCAGCCGCGCACGGCGACGTCCGCCCGCGAACCGAAGCCGGAGTGGCTCAAGGTGCGCTTCCCGGCTGGCGACCGCTACCAGCGCATCAAGTCGCTCCTGCGCGACAACGACCTACACACCGTCTGCGAGGAAGCGCGTTGCCCGAATATCGG
>CAYQLM010000011.1:0-47186 GCA_964418365.1 uncultured Dehalococcoidia bacterium | reverse complement strand
CCACGCGTCTACGTGCGTGACGGCTTCGTAATCGACATGTGGACCTACTACGAACCTGTGCCGTCTCGAGAGCTTCCGCCAGCCGACTACGCGCACGCGCTCGAGCGCCTGCATGCCGGCATGCGGAAGATCGACGTCACGACGCCGCACTTCATGGATCGAGTCGCGGACACTCAACAAGGGGTTGCGAGCCGCGATGTCACTCCGGAGCTCGCCGACGCGGACCGGGAGCTTCTCGGCAGCACGCTGCGAAGCTTGAGGCGGTCGATCGGCGACCGGGGCGCCGCCGAGCAACTGCTGCACGGCGAGCCGCACCCGTGGAACGTGCTCGGCACGAACAACGGCCTGCTGTTCATAGACTTCGAGAACTGTTGCCGCGGGCCTGTCGAGTTCGACCTCGCCTGGGTGCCCGAAGAGGTCAGCGAACACTATCCGGACGCTGATCAAGAACTGCTCGGCGAGTGCCGGGGCCTCATGCTGGCGATAGTCGCAGCGTGCCGCTGGCGTCGAGACGACCAACACCCGAGTCGTCGAGCAAGGGCAGAATGGCTCAGCGCCTTTCGCCAGGGTCCACCGTGGCCCACGGTCGATGCCGTGTAGCGCCGACTCGTGTAGCGTCCAGTTGTTGATTCAGCGCTTTGTTGAGTGCGACTCGGCGTCGTTGCACTTTGGCGATGATCGACTCGGCCCCGAGTATCTGCTGGGCACTCCGCCTGGTTTCACTCCTTGCATGGCCAACCCTGTCGGAGCCTAGGACGTGCCCGGGTACATCGATATTGGAATGCTGCACGAAATCATGCACACCATCGGCTTCGTGGCGACTTGCGCTCCGCACAAGACTCCTGACGGTCACGTTTCAGATAGCCACGCTGATCTCATGTACCCAGGTCCGGCGCCGTGGGACTGGGAGCGCGCGCAGCTCGATGTAGGGCGCGATGACTACTACAAAGCCAATATCTCGGGTTGCCTCGATCTTGCTATGAGCGCCTTTCTCGAACCAGCCACCCCTGGCGCTGTACCTCCCCCCGGATGGTGAGCGATATCAAAACATGACCCGCTCGCCGCGAGGCAGGAAGGTCAGGTCGTTGGATCCGTCACCAACCTGACCAGGGGACATTCTCGCGGTATCCCTCCGCGTCAAGGGTCACGATGGCTACGCCACGCTTTCGCTGCGCTCCCTCACCCCCGTCCCTCTCCCTCGGGGAGAGGGGTGACTCGCGTTAGCGAGTCGGGGAGAGGGCATCCGCCTGGCCCCTACCCGCCCCCTCTCGTATCCTTCTGTTCACCGCCATGAAGGTACCGCCTCGCCTCCGGCGCGGACTGCCGCTGCTGCTGCTCATCGCCTTCGTCGTGGTCGCGCACGGGTGCGGCGGCGAAGAGAAGTTCGAGCTCAGCTCGTCCGGCACGACGCTGCGCTTCTCCGGCCCGAACGCCGTCGCCGTCATCGAGAAGGAGCCGTTCCGGCTCTCACTGCTCGATAGCTCGGGCAAGCTGCTCGCCGGCGAGAACGCGAGCGCGCTGGGTTGGAAGCAAGCTGGCCGCCAGGTCACGCTCGGCAACGTGATGGACGTTCACCACTCGGGCCGCAGCGTCCGTCTCGACGTGCACAGCGGGGACGGCACGAGCGAGGTGTCGCTCTCGTGGCGCACCGAACGCACGCTCACCGTCCAGCTCACGCCGCCCGACGCCGCGCGCGACAGCGTCACGGACTTCGTCGACGCCTACGAGCTCGTCCCGGACGAGGTGATCTACGGGCTCTCGGAGCGCGTCTCGCCGCCGCCGAGCGAGCCGACAGCGAACGGCATTCCGCCGCTGAGCGAGCTCCAGCCGCAGACCGCGGGGTCGCTCAACCGGCGCGGCGAGGTCGTCGACATGTTCGTCGAGCCGACGATGGCGCTCTATACGCCCTTCTACCAGAGCTCGAACGGCTACGGCCTCTACGTCGAGGGCTACACGCCCGGCCAGTTCGACGTCGGCGTCGCGGACAGGAACGTCCTCAGCTTCCACTTCGAGACCGGCACGAAGGACGAGACGAAGAAGCTCACGTACCACCTCTTCGCCGGGCCCTACAGCACGATCCTCGACGAATACACCGCGATCACCGGCCGGCCGTTCGTGCCGCCCGACTGGGCCTTCGAAAGCTGGCGCTGGCGCGACGAGCTGCCCCTCGGCCAGACCGACACGGCGGAGGGCGTCGAGATGAACGCCTGGGTGGCGGACGACATCAACAACTACGACAAGTACGGCATCCCGCCCGGCGTGTACATGATCGATCGGCCCTGGAGCCCCGGCGACTTCGGCTTCGACCGCTTCGAGTGGGACCCGGCGCGCCTCCCCAACGCCGAGCAGATGCTCAACAAGCTCAAGGAGCTCGGCTACCACCTCGCGGTGTGGACATCGCTCTGGGCGGTGGGTGGCGCCGCCGGCGACAACGGTACGGAAGCTGTCGCGGACAACTACCTCGCGCCGGGGAGCGACCGCGTCATCGACCTCACGAACCCGGAGGCGTGGACGTGGTGGGAAGCGAAGCAGATCGATTTTGTCACCACGTGGGACATCGCGGCGCTGAAGCTGGACCGCGGCGAGGAGATGATCCCCTCCGAAACGACCGACATCTGGGCGGACGGCGAGACCGGCCGCGAGGTGCACAACCAGTACGTGAACTTCCAGCTCCACTTGATGTACGAAGCGATGCTCAAGGCGCGCGGCAACGACTTCGTCGTCATCAGCCGCGCCGGATACGCAGGCGCGCAGCAGTACGGCATCTTCTGGGGCGGCGACTCGCCCGGCAGCACAGTGCTCGGCCAGGGGCCGGGCACCGACCTCGGCCTGCGCAACGCGATCATCAGCCTGCAGCGCGCGGGCTTCATGGGCTTCCCGATCTGGGGCAGCGACACCGGCGGCTACTATCAGTTCAAGGACCGCGAGGTCTTCGCGCGCTGGCTGGAGTTCAGCGCCTTCACGCCGCTCATGGAGATCGGCGGCAAGGGCACCCACGCGCCCTGGGACATGCCGACGAGCCCGCAGATGGACACGGAGATGATCGCGATCTACAAGCGCTACGTCCAGATCCACCAGGACCTGGTCGCGTACACGTCCAAGTACGCCAAGATCGCCGGCAAGAGCGGCCTCCCTGTCGCGCGCGCGCTCGCGATCGCGTTCCCGGACGACACGAAGGTGCGCGACCTGTGGGACGAATTCATGTACGGCGACGATCTGCTCGTCGCTCCGGTCTGGCAGACCGGCCAGCGTTCCCGCGACGTGTACCTGCCCGCGGGCCGGTGGCAGGACTTCTTCGACAGCAGCAAGACGTACCAGGGCCCGACGACGATCACCGTCGATACGCCGCTGGCCAGCATCCCGGTGTTCGTCAAGGCCGGCGCGCAGCTCCCGGCGCCCGAGACCCCATAGCTACCATGCTGGTGGCGGGCGTCGACGGCTGCCCGGGCGGATGGCTTGTGGTTTGTGCGGAAGCTGACACCGTTCTGCGGCTGCTCAGCGTTCGATTCGCACCTTCCTTTGCCGATGTCCTCGACAGAACGCGCCAATGCGATCGCGTTGGCATCGACATCCCGATCGGCCTCAGCGATGACGGTCGCCGTCTAGCAGACATCGAGGCGCGCGCGGTTCTGCGACCATTTCGTCACAACAGCGTGTTCCCCGCTCCGGTCCGGGCAGTACTAGGTGTGCCAGACTATAGGGAGGCATGCTCGATCAGCGCAACGGTTCATCGCGATGGGAAGAAGATTTCCAAACAAACGCACGCCATCAGCGCGAAGATACATGAAGTCGATCGCCTCATGTCGCCCGACCTACAGCAACGGGTCTGTGAAGTTCACCCTGAGGTCTGCTTCTGGGCTCTTAATGGTAACCAGCCATTGCCAGATCCCAAGCGATCGCAGGCTGGTGAGTACGAGCGATTGCGGCTCCTCGCCACCGTCTTTGTAGACGACTTAGCCAAAGAAGAAGTCCCTATCCCCGCCGCTCGCGACGACTTCTACGATGCGTGCGCGGCGGCGTGGACGGCGTGGCGCTGGGCGACTGGCAAAGCATCCTGCCTCCCCGATAACCCACCGCGAGATTCCCGCGGCCTGCGCATGGAGATCGTGTATTAGGCCGCGAGCTAACGTCGCCGGAATTGCCGCGCGAGCGCGTCCGAGCTGACGTGGATCATCGTCGGCCGGCCGTGCGGGCAGGTGCGCGGGTGCTCGCTCGCTTCGAGCAGGCGCAGCAGCTCGCGCTGCTCGTCGCCCGTCATCGTCTGCCCCGCGCGCACCGAGCCGTGGCACGCGAGCGACGCCGCGACGCGATGCGCCGGCTCCTCCGCCGGCCCGTCCTCGCGCGCAAGCAGGTCGAGCAGCTCGCCCACCGCGCGCGCGACGTCTCGCCCGGCGAGCGCGGGCGGCACCGCGCGCACAAGATACGCGCCATCTCCGAACGGCTCGACCGTGAGCCCAGCCGCCGCCAGCTCGTCGCCGAAGCTATCGAGCAGCGCGCGTTGGCGCGCCGTCAGATCGACCGGCTGCGGCTGCAAGAGCGGCTGCACGTCGCGCACGCCCTCCCGGCGCTGCGTGAGGAAGCGCTCGTAGAGCACGCGCTCGTGCGCCGCGTGCTGGTCGATCATGTACATCCCTTCCGGCCCCTCCGCGATGACGTACGTGTTCGCCACCTGGCCCACCGGACGCAGCGCGGGCAGCGGCTCAGAAGTTGGAAGCTGGAGGCTAGGGGCTGGAGCGATTCGAGGTTGCTGGTCGCTGGTCCCTGGTACCGCCGACCTAAGGCCAGACGGCACCGACCGCGGAATCGTTGCCGCACCGACGGTTGCATTCCCGCCTTCCTCCTCGCGGGGCTCACCTCCAGCATCCAGCGTCCAGCGTCCAGTATCGAACCCGGGCACCGGCGATCGAAACGACAGCGTCCGCCGGACGGCGCGCTGCAGCGCTGCGAAGACGGCGCGCTCGTCGCGGAAGCGCACTTCCGCCTTGGTGGGGTGGACGTTGACGTCGACCTCGTCCGTCGGCAGGCGGATCTCGATGATCGCGACGGGGAAGCGGCCGTTCGGCATCATGCCCTGGTACGCCTCCACGACGGCGAACGTGAGCGATCGATTGCGGATCCAGCGCCGGTTCACGAACAGCGAGATGTAGTTGCGGTTCGCGCGCGAGACCGCCGGGGAGCCGGCCAGCCCGAGCACCTCGATCGCGCCCTGTCCTTCCCCATCGATCGCCAGCAGCTCCGCAGCGAGATCGACACCGTAGACGGCGGCCGCGGCGTCGCGCATGTCGCCATTGCCGGGCGTCTGGAGCGCGGCGCGGCCGTCGGCGCGCAGGCCGAAACGCACCTCCGGGTACGCCAGCGCATAATGCGAGACGACGGTGGCGATCTGCGCGCCCTCGGACGCCGGCGACCGCAGGAACTTGAGTCGTGCCGGCTGGCGGCGAAAGAGGTGCTGCACAGTGATCGTCGTGCCCGGCGGTGTGCCGGCACTGCCCTGGTGCTCCACCTCGCCGTCGCGCAGGACGATCCGTCCCGCGACGAGCGCCCCCGCGGGCCGCGACGCGAGCTCGACATCGCCCGCGGCCGCGATGCTGGGAAGCGCTTCGCCGCGAAAGCCCAGCGTCGCGATGCGCCACAGCTCCGCCTCGGACTGGAGCTTGCTCGTCGCGTGCCGCTCGAACGCCAAGCGCAGCTCGTCGGGCGGGATGCCACTGCCGTCATCGGTGACGCGCAGCAGCGCGATACCGCCCTGCCGCGTCTCGACCGTGATCGCCGTCGCGCCCGCGTCCAGTGCGTTCTCGATCAGCTCCTTGACGACCGACGCCGGCCGCTCGATCACCTCGCCCGCTGCGATGCGCGCGGCTTCCTGCGGCGTGAGCACTCGGATGGGCACGACCGAATTGTACCCACCCTGTCATTCCGAGCGGTAAGGCCGACGCGAGTCGGCCGAGAGCGAGGAATCTCACGTTACCTCTGAGAATTCGCTCTCCTCGGGCGATCTCTTCCTCGTACGAACAAGGCCCCAACACGTCCTTCGTTATAATGGTCTCGCATGGCCCAGACGAAGACCCCCCCGCCCCCTCCCTCCGTCAAGCTCGACATCGCGCCGAAGCTGCTGATCGAGAACTGGCGCGCCGAGTTGGACGCGGTCGCGCTCTATCGCTCGCTCGCGCGCCGCGAGCGCGAGCCGGAGCGCGCCAGCATCCTCACCGACATGGCCAAGACCGAGGAGCGGCACGCCGCCGTCATGGCGAAGCGGCTGGAGGAGATGGGCGTTCCCCTTCCGAAGCACGGCCTGGGCCTGCGCACTCGGCTGATCATCGCCCTCGCGCGCATCTTCGGGCCAACGTCAGTGCTGCCGGTCATCGAATCGATGGAGGCGACAGGCGTGAACGCCTACCGCCAGCCTGAGCAGGACCCGGCCGTGCAGGCGCTGGCCGGCGACGAGCGTGGCCACTACCGCGCGCTCGGCCGGATGACGCGCGGCGGCCCCTCGCCCGCCACGGTCGAGATCGCCCAGCACGAGACCTGGCACCGCGGCGGTGGCGGCGGCACGCTGCGCGCCACCATCTTCGGCGTCAGCGACGGCCTGGTCTCGAACCTATCGCTGGTGATGGGCTTCGCGGGCGCGCAGGCGGAGTCGAAGTTTGTCGTGCTCGCCGGCGTCGCCGGGCTCCTCGCGGGCGCGGGATCGATGGCCGCCGGCGAGTACGTCTCGATGCGCGCGCAGCGGGAGCTCTTCGAGCGGCAGATCCAGCTCGAAGAGACCGAGCTGCTCCTCTCGCCGGAGGAGGAGCGCGCCGAGCTGGCCCTCATCTATCGGGCGAAGGGCGTGCCCGCGGCCGAAGCGCAGCAGCTCGCCGACCGCATCCTCGAGAACAAGGAGACCGCGCTCGAGACGCTGGTGCGCGAGGAGCTCGGGCTCGACCCGTCGCAGCTGGGGTCGCCCTGGGGCGCCGCGAGCGGCTCGTTCGTCGCGTTCGCGCTGGGCGCCGTCGTGCCGGTGCTCCCGTACTTCTTCGGCGCGACCTGGCTGCATCTGGGCATCAGCGCGGCGCTGAGCGGCGTGGCGCTCTTCCTGATCGGCGCCGGCGTCTCGCTCTTCACCGGACGCAACACGATCTACAGCGGCCTGCGACAGCTGCTCATCGGCGCCGCGGCGGCCGCCATCACCTACGGCATCGGCACCGCGATCGGCGCCGGCACAGGGATTTAGGTATCGCCGTAGGGGCGGGCCGGCGTGCCCGCCCTGTCGCCTCAGGCAACGCCCGTAGACGCGGGTCGGCGTGCCCGCCCTGTCGCCTCAGGCGACGCCGTAGGGGCGGGCCCGCGTGCCCGCCCTGTCGCCGCAGGCGACGCCCGTAGATCGATACGGTCCAATCCTGTAGCCTCAACACCCGTGGGAACCGCACCCTCGACGAACCCCCTCGCGGGCAAGCGACGCATCGCCGTCTCCGGGCCCTCCGGCTCCGGCAAGTCGACGCTCGCGCGCCAGATCGGCGCGGCGCTCGGCCTGCCCGCGATTGAGCTCGACGCGCTCTACCACCAGCCGAACTGGGTGCCCACGCCCGACGACGAGTTCCGCGCGAAGGTCACGCGCCGCCTCGATGAGTGCGCGGACGGCTGGGTCTGCGACGGGAACTACAAGATGGTGCTGCGCGACATCGTCCTCGCGCGCGCAGAGGCCGTCGTGTGGCTCAAGCTGCCATTCCGTGTCGTGTATCCGAGGCTGTTCTGGCGCACCGTGAGCCGCGCCTGGCGCAAGCAAGAGCTGTGGCACGGCAACCGCGAGTCGTGGCGGCTCTCGTTCACCAGCAAGGACTCGATCCTGCTCTGGGGCATCACGCACTGGCGCGCCCACTTCCGCAACGCCGCCACCGCGCTCGAGCAGTACGCGCCGCACACGCCCGTCGTGGAGCTTCACTCGCCGCGAGAGGTGCGGGAGCTCCTGGCGGGGCTGGCAGCGGCAAATCGACAACGGATACCGAACGGATAAACGGACGGCCGCCCTACTGTCATTCCGAGCGCAGCGAGGAATCTGGCGAGACAGCCAGGCCCTACATACTCCTCCGACTCATCTCGAACACATCCGTATATCCGTTAGACTAATCCCTTGACGATTGTCCGCTGTCTACAGATGACGCAGACAGCGAAGGACGCGTGGTCGTGGCCAATGTAATCCTATTCTTCGTCCTTTGGGTGCCGTTCATGACGGGTTCCTTCTTCTACTGGCTGTGGATGTATAGCCACCCTTTGCAAGGCACGCGCATGTTCTTTGGGTTCAATCGACTCGTCGCGGGGAAACAAGCCGACCAGCTATTCATTAGCCTGGCTCGCCGGATGGCGGATCCGCGAACGAACGTAGCAGTACGCTCTGTGTGGAGCGTCTTCACAATCGGGCCTGCCCGAATCCTAGGTGTAAGGCTATCGCTGAACGATCAGGCCGACGCTATTGAATACCTCGTAGCTCATCCATCCGATCTGTCAGAGCCAACAGATTCGGCTGCTCTCGCTTGGGGAAAGTATCGAAGGGTCATGCGCCGCATGGCGCTGCTCGGCATGTTCGTCTCTGGCGGCATGCTGGCAGCCGTTCTGATCGGAGGGATCGTCGCGCTCGCCGTAGCGTTGAAATAGGCGACAACCCGTCCGTTTATCCGTTACCCATCCGTTGTCAGCCTCCCGCGCCCGATCCCGCAGCCCGTACGGCTTCGTCAGCGCCTCCCTCACCCCGACTGCCGTCACCCCTCTCCCTCGGGGAGAGGGGCCGGGGGAGAGGGCCTACTCCTTCGCCTTCTCCCGCGGCTCATACAGCTCTCAGCGTCTCCCTCACCCCGACTGCCGTCACCCTTCTCCCTCGGGGAGAGGGGCCGGGGGTGAGGGCTCACTCCTTCGCCCGCTCCCGCAGCTCATACAGCTTCGTCAGCGCATCGAGCGGCGTCATGCCGTCCACCTCCAGCGCCGCGAGGTCATCGAGCAGCGGCGACCGGCTCGTCAGCAACGAAAGCTGGTCGGCCTTCTCTTCCCCCTTCCCTAAAGGGAAGGGGGCCAGGGGGTTAGGTCGATGGGGGCCAGGGGTGAGGGCCCCGCGCTCCAGCTCCGCCAGCACCTCGCGCGCGCGCTGCACGACGGGCTTCGGCAGGCCGGCCAGCTCCGCCACGTGAACGCCGTAGCTCTTGTCGGCGCCGCCGGGCACGATCTTATGCAGGAAGACGATGCGGCCGTCGTCGTCCGCGACGGCAACGTTCTCGTTACGCACGCGCGGCAGCACATGCGCCAGCTCGACGAGCTCGTGGTAGTGCGTCGCGAACAAGGTCTTCGCCGCCACCTCCGGCTTGTTGTGCAGGTACTCGACCACGGCGCGCGCGATCGCCATTCCGTCGTAGGTGCTCGTCCCGCGCCCGATCTCGTCCAGGATCACGAGCGAGCGCGGCGTCGCGTTGTGCAGGATGTTCGCCGTCTCCAGCATCTCGACGAGGAACGTCGACTGGCCGGACGCGAGGTCGTCCTGCGCGCCGACGCGCGTGAAGCAGCGGTCGACGATGCCGATGCGCGCCGACGACGCCGGCACGAAGCTGCCGCACTGCGCCATCAGCACGATCAGCGCGACCTGTCGCAGGTACGTCGACTTGCCGGCCATGTTCGGGCCGGTGATGATCGCGATCTGCGCCTCGCCTTTCGCGAGCTGCGTGTCGTTCGGCACGAACGCGCTCGGCAGGCCTGCGGCGAGCGTCGACTCCGCCAGCGTGCGCTCCACGACGGGATGGCGGCCGTCGTGGATGTCCATCTCGTCGCCGTCGTGCAGCTCCGGCCGGGTATAGCCGTAGCGGGACGCCGCCTCCGCCAGCGCGACGGCGACATCGAGCTCGGCGACCGCCGCCGCGAGTGAGAGCACTTGGCCGCTCGCCGCGGCGACCTGCGCGCACACCTGCCGGAAGACCTGCGCCTCGATCTCGGCGATGCGGTCGGCGGCGGTGAGGATGCGCGTCTCGTATTCCTTGAGCTGCGGCGTCACGTACCGCTCGGCGCCGACGAGCGTCTGGCGGCGCTCGTACGCGTCCGGCACGAGCGCGACGTTCGGCTTGCTCACCTCGATGTAGTACCCGAACACCTTGTTGTAGCCGACGCGCAGCGACTTGATGCCGGTGCGCTCGCGCTCCGCCGTCTCCAGCTCGGCGAGGTAGCGCTTGGTATCGCGCGTGATCGCGCGCAGGCTGTCCAGTTCCTGCGAGAAGCCCGCGCGCACCACGTTGCCGTGCTCGAGCGTCGCGCCCGGCTCGTCCGCGATCGCCTGCGCGATCGCCGCGACGGCGTCGTCGCACGGCCGCACGCGCGATGCCAGCTCGGCGACTGCGCCAGACACGCCTTCCTCCGAAACGAGCGCGCGCAGCGCCGGCGCCAGCTCGAGGCCGCGCCGCAGGCCGACGAGGTCGCGCGGGGAGCACAGCCCCGTCCCTACCCGTCCGACGAGCCGCTCGAGGTCCGGCATCCCGCCGAGCAGCTCCTGCGCGCGGCCGCGCCGCACCGCGCTCTCGAAGAAGAACTGGACTTGGTCGAGCCGCGCGTCGATCGCCGCGCGCGACAGCAGCGGCTGGCCCAGCCGTCGCGTGAGCAGCCGCGCGCCCAGCGCCGTCTCCGTCAGATCGAGCACGCCCAGCAGCGAGTGCTTGCGGCTGCTCTGCCGGCCGCCCGCGAACAACTCCAGGTTGCGCCGCGTCGCCGCGTCCAGCAGCATGAAGCCGTCGGGGCGGTAGCTCTGCAGCCGCGTGATGTGCTGCAGCGACGAGCGCTGGTTCTCGCGCAGGTACTGCAGCAGCGCACCTGCCGCCGCGACCGCGCCCGGCTGGCCCGCCAGTCCGAACGCTTCGCTCGACGCGACGGCGAAGTGCTCGCGCAGCGCCGCCTCAGCCACTTCGCCCAGCCACCAATCGTCCGCCGCCGACGTGACCGGTGTCTCGAGGCCCTCCGGCGCGTCGACGCTCTCGGGCAGCAGCAGCTCGGCCGCGCGCAGGCGCGTCAGCTCGCCCGCGAGCGCCCCCGCCGTAATCTCACCCGCGACGAACTCGCCCGTCGAGACGTCGGCGTAGGCGAGGCCGATCACTGCCTGCGGGTCGGCGAACGGATCCGAACCGTTACGCGCGCCACGCCGAAGCGGTGCCAGCGCGACGATGTAGTTGTTCGCTCGCTCGTCCAGCAGGTTCGACTCGAGCACGGTGCCCGGCGTCACCACGCGCACGACCTCGCGCTCGACCAGGCCCTTGCTCGCCGCCGGGTCCGACATCTGCTCGCACAGCGCGACCTTGTAGCCCTTCGCGATCAGCCGCGACAGGTAGCCCTCGACGGCGTGGTACGGCACGCCCGCCAGCGGCACGCGCTCGCCGCCGCCCATCGGCTTCGAGGTGAGCGTGATCTCCAGCTCGCGCGCGACGAGCTTCGCGTCGTCATCGAACGTCTCGTAGAAGTCGCCCAGGCGGAAGAAGACGATCGCGTGCGGATAGCGCCGCTTGATATCCAGGTACTGGCGTCGGATGGGGGTCAACGGACGGCGTCCTTGCGCGGTGACGGCTTGTCACCAGAACGTTTGCCCTATGCTAGCGGCAAAGGCCCGCGCGGTACAAGTCGTCTACCTCCAACTAATCCCACCGCTGCCATGCTGCAGCGGATCCGCCACAGAGGCGATCCCTCAGAACCGCTTTTTCAGCACCCTGCTAGGGAGCTGTGGTGAAGGCGGTTGTGACATCCACGTCTTGCCGAATGCCGCAGGCGTTCTTGATATTCCTCCAAACCCCCGGGTAGTAGGTGGCGCCAGGAGTTAGGTCGGCGTCGGGATTCAAAGTCGCCTCGTAGGTATTTGCATCGTAGCTTACCGTGGCCCACACCCCAGCCGGGTTGATGCCGTCAGTCATGTAGACGTTTGTCGTATTGACGGTTCCCGCGTCCATTGGCTGGTTGAACTTGATTACGACGTCCGTGGAGACCGTGACGCCGGTGGCACCATCTGGTGGAGTGATCGTCTGAACGAAACCGTAGACCGGGTCCGGGGGAACACACGGCGGCGTAGGCGTCGGCGGCGGCGTGGGCGTCTGGGTTGGCGTCGGCGTTTCCGTGGGCGTGTTCGTGGGCACCGGCGTCGGCGTGCTCGTGGGGGTAGGAGACGCGACCGTCACCGAGCCGTCCTGCTTCACGATGTCGAAGAGCACATCCGACGTCGTCTTCATCTTGGCGTCGGCGAGCACAATCAGCGTCTTGCCGTCCGCCAGCGTCACGAACTGGACCGTGGCGATCGTGCCAGCTCCAGAAGGCCCGGCATCGGTCCCGATGCTGGTACAGGTGAACGTCGCGCTTCCCGGCAGCAGCGTCACGGGCGCGCAGACGACAGCCCGGCCCGTCGATCCCAGGAACAGCCCGTCGCTCACGCTCACGAAGTCGAGGATCGTGTCGTCCCAGGTCACCGTGAAGAGATATCCGCCCAGATCGACGGCGTTCTCAATGTTGATGTCGACTGTCACGGTGCCTGGCAGTACGGTCTGCGCCTCGGGCGAGACGTAGAGCTTCGCATCGATCGGTGTCGGCGTCGGCGTGCGCGCCGAGCTCGGGGTGCGCGTCGGCATGCGCGTGCGGGTCGGCGTCCGGGGCGTAGGAGTGCCCATCGGCGTTCGCGGTGTGCGGGTCGCTGCAGGCGTCCATGTGTCCGTGGGTGTTCCGTCGGGCGTTTCTGTGGCGGTCGGCGTGTTCGTTCGCGTCGCCGTCGGCGTGTCTGTAGGCAACGACGTGAACGTCGCCGTGGACGGTACGGCTGTCGATGTCGCCGTCGGCGGCGCGCTCGTCGCCGTCGGTGTCGATGACGGCGGGATGGTGCGCGTGGCCGTGGGGGAGAAGGGCGTCGCCGTCGGCGTGGCCGACGCGGTCGATGTCGCTGTGTGCGTCGGCGTGGCCGTCCATGTCGATGTGAACGTCGGTGTCGGGATCGGCGGCGTTGGCGTCGGCGTGTCCGTCGCGCGTGGCGTGAAGGCCGGCGTCTCGGTCGGCCGCTCACGGGTCGGCGTTGGGCTTGCGCCGGCGATCTTCGGCCCAGCTGTCGGTGAAGGCGCGCGCGCCGTGCTGGTCGGCCGCGACGGCAGGGACGCCGGCGGGCTCGCGGTGGGCACGCCGACGATCGGCACGCGCACCGCCGGGGCGTTGGCCGACGGCGGCGCGCTGAGCGCACTCTCGTCCGAGGCGGCCGCGTGGATCACGTCGGGCTGCAGCGGCGCGAGGCGCACGCCGTGTGCGTCCTTCGAGTAATCCGCCTTGAGCTCCGAGCCCGTGTCGGCGTTCAGCTTCTCGAAGTCTGAGCGGCGCAGAGCGAGCGCGGCTGCCGTCGTCGTGACGAACAGGCAGCCGAGGATGATGGCGATGGTGGCGATGAGCTGTCCGACACGCGCTCGCATCTTACGCCGCCATGACCACGGGGCGGTCCGGCAAGCGGAATCCCTTCAGGGCGGGGTCCGTCCGCCGGCGTCGCTCCCAGCGGGAGAGCACCTGGTCCAGCGCGGCAACCGCGCGCTTGTCCAGCTTGCCCTGATCGGCCTCGCGCTTGATGATCGCCACGGCCTCGGCGGGCGTCATCCCCGGCCGGTAGGGCCGGTCCGTGGTGAGCGCGTCGTAGATGTCAGAGACGGCGGCGACCCGGGCGATGATGCTCAGTTGATCGCCGCGCTGGCCCTTCGGGTAGCCGCTGCCGTCCAGCTTCTCGTGGTGCCCGCCGACGAACGCGATCACTTCGGGCGCAAGATCGACGGCTGCGAGAATTTCGAGGCCCACGCGCGGGTGCCGCTCGATCAGCTCCCGCTCCTCCGGTGTCAGCTCTCCGGGTTTGAGCAGCACGCTGTCCCGCACGCCGATCTTGCCGATGTCGTGCAGGTAGCCGCCGATCTCGAGGTGCTGAAGTAGCGACTCAGACAGGCCGAGAGACGTCCCGATCTCGACCGCAAGCTGGCCCACACGCGCGGAGTGGCCGGCCGTGTACGGGTCGCGCGCATCGATCGCCGATGTGAGCGCGCGCACCGTCGCCAGGTGCTGGCGCTGGAGCCGCTCCGTCATCCGGTCAAACGACTCGGCAAGCACGCCGATCTCATCGGTTGTGTGCACGCCCGAGCGCATCGTGAGGTCGCCTTCCGTCACTGCGCGCGCCGTGCGGACAAGGCGCAGCAGCGGCTTCGTCAGGCTGCGCGCCAGGCCCCAGCCGCAGGCGAGCACGACCAGCATGCCGACGGCGAAGAGCAGCCCCATCTGCCAGCGGGTGGAGCCGGCGGCGGACAGGATGAATGACGACGGCAGCGCGACGGAGTAGACACCCACGACTTGGTTCCGCACGACGAGCTGCCCGTAGACCAGATCGAACCCGCGGCCGAAGAGCGTCTTGCTCTCGCGCACGCCGTCCGGCTTGTCGAAGCTGGCCAGCGCTTTGTCCCCGGGCGTGAGCGACGCGTCGCTCGGGTTGTCTGAGCTGGCGAACGTCGTAGCAAGCGGCGCGCCCGTGAAGTCGTAGATCGTAATGTCGGCCAGCGCCTCGGACTTCGCCGCGGGCAGGAACGAATCGAGCAGGCTGCCCACCAGCACCGCGCCGACGAGCTTGTCTCCGTCGTAGATCGGCCCCGCCGTGTACAGGGCGTAGCCGTCCTTCGTGCCAACGATCTGCGCGAACTTGTCGCCCAGACTGTCCTGCTTACCCGACATGACACTGCGCACAATCGGCCAGCTCGACTGCTGGGACGTGTCATCGAGCTGTGCGTATCGCAATGCCTGTTGGTCGGCCAGTCGCAAGCCCAGCATGCGCTGGCCCTGCGCGTTCAGCACCTGCACCAGCTCCGTCTTGTTGTTCGTCGCGAGCGGCTGGACGAGTGTGCCGAGCTTCGCGGAATCGCCCGACTCGACCGCCTTCGCGACGCCGTCCGTAAACGCCACGCCGCGCACCACCTCGAGGTGCGCGCGCTCGCGTCGGACGACAGCGTCCGACGCCACCCGCGCCGATTCGACGAGCTGGTTGTCGAAGCGCTCCTTCAGAGAGCCGGTGACGAGACGGGCCGCGATGAACGTGCCCACGCCCGCGAACACAATGGTGAGCAGCACGTATGGAGCGATGATTTTCCAATGGATATGCCTCGCCGGGTAGAGGACAATACTGCCCAATCGGCCGCTGAGAGCCCTTGACGAGTCCATACCTAGAGATATTCGGCTGTAGGGGAAATCAGGTAGAGGGCCGAAGCTGGCTAGACTCGTCCAGCGGCTGGGAACGGCGCCCTGCCGCCGAGGGCCGCTGGTAGCCTAGTGCTGCATGGTGCCGCGCGCGTCCAGGCCGACCTCCTCGACGCGTATCTGGAGGGCTTCCGCGGGCGCATCGACGACGCGGATGGCTTCCGGAGCGATCTCCCGGCAGGCGTTGCAGCGGATGCAGCGCTCGTCGATGATCTTCCAGCCCTTGCCTTCTTGCACCACGGCCTCGGTGGGGCAGATCTCGGCCGCCTCCGGCAGCTTGGGGCTGTCGGCGAAGACTTCGTAGCGGATCAGGTCGCGGCAGACCTGCGCCGGGCAGCGCCGGTGCAGGATGTGCTCGTCGATCTCCTCGCGGAAGAACTCTGCGCTCTTGAGCATGATCGTCGGCGAGGCTGAGCCGTGCACGCAGTTCGACCACTGGAGCGCCTGCCCGAGGATGCGCATCTTGTTGTAGTCGTCCGGGTGCCCGCCGCCGCGCGCGACGCGCCGGAAGATCTCCGTCATGCGCTGCGTGCCGCCGTGGCACGTCGTGCAGCGCCCGCACGACTCGTCTTCCAGGAACCACGAGAACATGATGTTCATATCGACGATGCACGCCGTCTCATTGATGAAGACGATGCCGCCGCCGCCCATCTGCACGCCGTGCGCGAGAAACTCCTCTGGCTCCATGGTCAGCTTCAGCGCGATGTGCGTCGGCAGGATGCCCGCGAGCGCCGCGCCGGCCTGGATCGCCTTCCACGACTTGCGCTCGTACCACGGTCCGACCGCGAACATATCGTAGAACGTGCGGAAGCGAAAGCCGAACGGCACTTCGAGCACGCCCGGCCGATCGATGTGTCCGGTCAGGCTGAAGATCTTCGTGCCGCGGTTTCGCTCCGTCCCTAGGGACTTGTAGTACTCCAGCCCTTTCTGGAACAACAGCGCCACGCAGCTATACGTCTCGACGTTGTTCACGTTCGTCGGCTGCCCGAGGACGCCCGAATCGGCCGGGAACGGCGGTCGGATCTGCGGCATGCCGCGCTTGTCGTTCACCGACGCCAGCAGCCCAGACTCCTCGCCGCAGACGTAGGAGCCCGCCCCGCGCCAGATCTCCGCGTCGAACGCCTTGCCGGTGCCGAGGACGTTGTCGCCGAACAGGCCCCGCTCGCGCACGTGCTGGAGCGCCAGCTCCATTCGCTCGATCGCGAGCGGATACTCATCGCGGATGTAGATGTAGCCGAACGACGCCCCCGTCGCGTGCGCCGCGATGAGCATGCCTTCGAGCACCGAGTGCGGGTCGCACTCCATCAGGATACGGTTGACGAACGCCCCCGGGTCGCCCTCATCCGCGTTGCAGATGAGGTATTTCGGCTCGCGCGTCTTGCTGCGCAGGAACTCCCACTTCCGCGCCGTCGGGAAGTTCGAGCCGCTCCGGCCCCGCAGCGTCGAGTCGCCCACCGCCTTGATCACGTCTTCCTGGCTCTGCTCCAGCGCCTGCGCCGCGCCCGCGTAGCCGCCCGTCGCGATGTAGTGGTCGATGTTCTCCGGATCGATCAGGCCGCAGCGCGCGATCAGCCGCCGCTCCTGGATCTGCCAGTAGTCGTAGTCCGCGAGCTGCTGCACGCCTTCCACCGGCGGGCCCGCGGCGACGGCGAACGCGTAGTCGCGGCACACGCCATCGATCGCTTCGCTGAGCAGCTTCTCCACGCGGTCCGGCGTGATCTTCTCGTACAGAACGATACTGCCGTCAGCCTTGCGCACCTCGACGAGCGGCTCCAGCCAGCACAGCCCCGTCTCGCCTACCCGCTCGACGTCGACCGCAAGGCCGCGCTCCTTCACCTCGCGCCGCAGCGCCTCCAGCGTCTCGAGCGCGCCGCCCGGGATCGAGCACGTCGCCACCGGCACGCGCACGAGCGTGCGCTGCGGCTTCTCGATCGCCTGCCAGACCGCATTGGCCTGCTTGCGCAGCTCTTCGTACGCCTTCAGCATCTTGTGCCTTCCGAATCCCTCCGTAGGCGAGGGGCTTCAGACCCTCGCTGTCGGGGTCTAAAGACCCGGACTTACGACTTCCGCTTATCTCTCACTTCATGCCCAACGTCACCGACGCAATCGGGGGAGTGACGAGGGGGCTGGCCCCCTCGTCCGGGGGTCTGGGGGGTGTCCCCAGAAACAACAACCTCTCGGGGCGGGCGGGTGGGAAAGATGAACATCACTTCTTGCCACCCTTCATCTCCCGCGCCATGCGGATCGTCTGCGCCGCCGACAGCGGCCCGACAACCTTGCCTTTCACCCACACCTGTGGCGCGAAGTCGCACGTGCCGTTGCACTGGGCCAGGTGCAGGCCCAGCTTGTTGTCCGGCGTATTCTGCTCCATCTCGATGCCCAGCGTCGCCTCCAGCGCGCGCCGGACGTGCTCGCCGCCCTTCAGCCGGCAGGCTGGGCCGCTGCACCAATCGATGCGCGTCTCCGGCGGAGGCGTCGTGCGCAGCTCGGCGTAGAACGTCACTGCCCCGTAGACGTGCGCTTCGCTCACGCGGAGCTGCCGCGCGACGATCGCCATCGACTCCTTCGGGATGTAGCCGTAGCGATGCTGGACTTTGTGGAGCGCAGGCAGCAGATCGGCGTCGCCGGGCTTGAACTCGGCGACGAGCTGCTTGATCTCGAGGGTCGCTTCCGTTTCGAGCATGGATTGTGCCTGCCGTCACTATATAGGGGCCCTGGGCCACGGGCCAAGGGGCCGAAGGGGTGGCGCTGTCGTCACGATCCCCACATAGTGTCACCTCCGATCAGGTCCCACGAGTTGCGCCCAACCAGAGGGACACGGGTTCGAGTCCCGTCTCCCGCTCCTAGTATTGCTTTGGTTCAAACCTCTACGTTCCTGTGCTCGCACACGGCAAGCAAGATAGGGTTCTGAATCTGCGGACATCAGAAGCGCGGTTCTTTTCCCGCGGGCGCACTGGTCCGCAGAGCGCCGTTCCCCCCTGCCGCCACGGCGTTTGTGCTACACTTATCATGTCAGCCAGCACGTTTGAGATGCTGCTTCTACGCTGATTTTCCCAAGAGCGACGACGGCTTTGTGAAGCGGGCCGCCAAGCCGGCGCCCATTAGTAAGGCGTGCTATGCCTCACTCAGACTCCCTGGAACAAAGTGATCAACGCAAGCGCGACTCCTACGTGAAGCTCGGACTAGAGCCGGGAGCAACCATGCGCGAGATCGAGACAGCCTACTGGCGGTTCGCCCGCGAGCTGAAAGGACAGTCGGCTATGGCGCCGTATGACGACGCGTACGAGGCGCTGGTCAACCGTGTCAAGCCTCGAGCGAACGACGCGCGGCCAGCACCGGCCGCTCGACCAGAGGCCCCACAGAAGCGGATCACGCTAGTCGCTTCTCCTTCCAAGTTTGGCTGGCCCGCCAACTAGCTCCCCACATGGGATTGTTAGGGCGCGCTGCCCTAAGCGCCGACTGTGGCGTTGATCTGCGCAGGGGAGTCGGTGAAGGTCTCAGCAGTTCTTCTCTATTACAACGGTGAGCAGCACATTGACGCTTGCCTCAGCTCGTTGGCGTCGCAAGGGATGCAACCCGACGAGATTCTGCTTGTAGACAATGGCTCTACAACTCCATTTGACGCCGAGTCGACAAACGTCAGGGTCCTGCGATCCGATATAAACCTTGGTGTCGCCGGTGGATTAAATCTTGGCATTAGCGCAACGACAGGCGATATCGTCATCACTATTACGCAGGATGTTGTCTTGCAGGCCGCGTGCCTGTCGAGTCTTGTGCAGGCATTGGATCGCCGATCCACCGCGGCCGTTGTAGGATGTAAACTCCTTCTTCCGACAAGCGATGTCTTACAGCACGCTGGTGCAAGCCTATCATATCCTCTTGCAGTTCCTTGTCACCGCGGAAAGTATCTGGCAGATGAGCATCAGTTCGACGTAGAGGATGAAGTACCTTACGTTACTGGTGCACTTCTTGGTATTCGCCGGTCCATGATAGAAGTGATCGGTGGGTTTGACCAGCAATTCTACCCAGCGTATTACGAGGATCCTGATCTTTGTTTTCGGGCCAGGGAACTGGGCTTATCCGTGGTCTACGTCCCAACGGCTATCGCTTGGCATGCCGAGAACTCGACGATCGAGCGCATGAGTTATCAGCACTTTATGGTTCATCACGCCAATCGGCTTCGCTTCATATCCAAGTGGCTGCCGTATGACGCCTGGGTTTGCGACTTCCTTCCCGCCGAGAGGGCATTCCTGATGACGCTGAATGGAGCCGAAGAGCGCCGAGCTCTAGCCGACGCGTACGTCGCGATATCCTACGAGCAAGTGACTGAAGAGTGTAGAACGATGCTAGGTGAGCTAGCGGCAGTCGCGAACGTCTCGTGTGACGTGAACAGCGAAGAGTCGATCAGCACCGGACTGGAAACCCACTTGTGGCCGCCTACCGACTTCTTGAAGGCTAGGAACCTGCGACTATGAAGCGTCTCCTGCCTTCGTTAGCGTAGACCCCGACGCTATCGGGCGCTGATATAATCGTCTCCGCGATGGAGCCCCAATACCGCTTCTGCACCAGCGCCGACGGCACGAAGATTGCCTAAGTCATGTCGCCTGGTTGCGCCTCGGGGAATTAGATGCGACTGCTCATCACGCTAATATCGATCGTTGTTGTGGCCAGCGCCGTAGTCCTCGGCGTGCGCGGCTTGGTGGGGCCCGCTCATGCAACCGACGGCGCGATGGCCGTCGACTGCGATGCCTCAACCGGAACGACTGACGCCAACTGCACCAATGGCTCGGGCGCCACATCGCCCACGGCGACGATCGCCTCATGCGCCATGTCCGTGTCTCCGGTCACGGCTCAGTCGCAGGTCGGCGTTCAGTCGGAGTTCGATGTCGTGATCACGAACTGCAACGACGTCGCTGGAGCATCTTCCAAGATCGGCTTCGACGCGCATATCAACGTCGACTCCCGCCTCGGAAGCCCGGCGTTCCCGCCGTTGTGCAATGGGATCGGGACCGACACCATCGACAACAGCGGCCACACCGTCGAGTTCGGCTGCGTCAGGACGCCGCTGACCGGCGTAGACGGCAGTGGCATCTTTGCGCGTTACCTGTACACATGCCAGAGCGTCGGGAGCATGAGCCTCACGTTTGCCAGCTCAGCTCTCACCAACCACCTTGCCGGGCCAATTGCGCACGCCCTTACCGGCGGCTCGATCACGTGCACCGCCGCGACGACGCCACCTCACACCACATCGACGCCGCCGAGCGCCGCCACGCCGACGGCAACCAGTCCCTCCACGCCGACGACGCCGACTAACACCGTCACGCCGACGGCGACCAGCCCCTCAACGTCGACGCCACCCCGCACCGTCACGGCGACGCCGACGAACACGCCGGTACCGACGACGCCCGCGCCAACGAGGGCCTGTGGCGACGTGAACGACAACGGCAGCGTGGACGCCGTGGACGCGCAGCTCGTGCTGCAGTACAGCGCGGGCCTGGTGCAGACGCTGGCGAACCTGCCGAGCAGCGACGTGAACACCAGCGGTGGCGTCAACCCGGTGGACGCGGCGCTCATCCTCCAGGTGGAGGCCGGGTTCATCCCGCTGGGTTCGCTGCACTGCAGCTAGGGGACGCAACAGACTCTAAAGGTCAACGTACGCAAGCCGCCTTCGGTCAGACCGAAGGCGACTTGTTGTTGCCGCGGAAGGCTGACGTCCGGCCCACGGTATGCAGACTTAGTGTCACCTCGGGCTCAGCCGCGTAGTCATCCGTTTATCCGTCACCCATCCGTTGACAGACATGTAGGGGCGCACGGCTGTGCGCCCCGTCCCACGCTTTCGTACTCTCACCCCCGACGTGTCTTTCGCTCTTGTCACCCCTCTCCCTCAGGGAGAGGGGCAGGGGTGAGGGGGAGCCCAATCCGTTTATCCGTTCGACATCGTTGACAGACATGTAGGGGCGCACGGCTGTGCGCCCCGTCCCACGCGTTCGTACTCTCACCCCGACGTGTCTTTCGCTCTTGTCACCCCTCTCCCTCAGGGAGGGGGGCAGGGGTGAGGGCCGCTGGGCCAACGAGCCAGCCGGCCAGCAACCCGCGGGATCGCCTCGTGCTATATTCCCAGAAGGGAGGAGGGCGCTCGGTGACGCGGGTGCCCATCGCTAACGCGGAGCTGCCGCGCCACGATCGCCATCGACTCCTTCGGGATATAGCCGTAGCGATGCTGGACCTTGTGGAGCGCAGGCAGCAGATCGGCGTCGCCGGGCTTGAACTCCGCGACGAGCCGCGCGATTTCCAGAGTAGCTTCGGTATCGAGCACGCGCCCCTACCCTGCTCCTTCGATTGTGCTTCTGGTCACTATAGCAAGGGCGGCCTGGAGGGGCGAGAGGTGGCCGGCTGCCGGCCTCTCCTGCTAACCTACCCGCACGAGGTCTACGAAATGAAGGTTCGCAACCGCTCCACCATCACAACCTGCCGGGCGTAGAGGGCGACCTCGACCCCGGAGGCAGCACCGCTCCCTCCACACACCAGCTGACAACTGGTCGCTGACAGCTACCTGTCCGCCTCAGGCGGAACTAGCTCCATTCCGCCCTCTCGCCCCCTCGATTCGTCGGTACATGCGGATTGACGCATAGTTGCGTCCGGAGAGAGGGACCGTTGTGTTCTCATACCTCAGAGGGCTCCGCCGCCAGCCCGACTTCGCGAAGCTGTGGGCAGGCCAGGCCGTCTCGGCGTTCGGATCGATGTTCGGCGCGCTCGCGCTAACCGCGCTCGTGTACCTCCATGCCTCGCCTGTGCAGCTCGGACTGCTCGCGATGGCGCAGGGCCTGCCCGTGCCGATCTTTGCGCTGACCGCCGGCGTCTGGGTCGATCGACTGCCGCTGCGGCCGATCTTGATCGCCGCCGACGTCGGGCGGGCTGTGGCGCTGCTCACCGTCCCGGCGACGGCGCTGTTCGGCACGCTCCACATCGAGCAACTCTACGGCGTCGCCTTCGTCTTCGGGCTGCTGGAGGTTGTGTTCGACATCGCGTATCGATCCTACCTGCCCGCGCTTGTTCCGCCCGAGGAGCTGCTCGACGCGAACGCGAAGCTGTCTGCCAGCGAGTCGGTCGCAGAGATCGGATCGCCCGCCGTCGGCGGCGCGGTCGTCCAGGCGGCGGGCGGGCCGGGTGCGGTGTTCATCGACGCACTCACGTTCCTCTGGTCGGCTGCTTGTGTCGGTGCGATCCGGCACCGCGACGGGCGCGCGCGCCCTGTCGAGCCGCCCAACATGCTCACCGAAGTTGCCGAAGGTGTCCGCACCGTCTGGAACGACCGCATCCTGCGCGCGCTCGCCGGCGCGGGCGGCACAGGCCGATTCTTCGGCGGCTTCTACCAGGCGCTCTACGCCCTGTTCCTGATCCGGACGCTCGGCTTCTCGCCCCTCGTCGTCGGTATCACGATCGGCGCGGGCGGTATCGGCTCGCTCAGCGGCTCGCTGCTCGCCGGGCGCACGACGCGACGCTTCGGCGTCGGCGGTACGCTGCTCATGTCGAAGCTTGCGCCGCTCGGAATCCTGATCCCGCTCGCCGGCGGCCCGGCCGCTCTCGCGTTCGCGATGGTCTTCGCGGCGCAGCTCTTCGGCGATCCGTTCTGGGCGACCTACGAGATCACGTCGATCAGCCTGCGCCAATCGATTACGCCGGAGCGGTTGCTCGGCCGCGTCACGTCAACGATGTACCTCGTGCAGTCGAGTCTACTGCCGATCGGCGCGCTGACTGCCGGCGTGCTCGCCCAGTCGATCGGCGTCCGCGAAACGCTCTGGCTAGCCGAGATCGGCGGCATGCTCGCTGCGGCCTGGCTCTTCTTCTCGCCGATCCCGCACTTGCATGAACTCGATCCGTCGTCGCGATCCGCGTCCACGTAGGGGCGGCCCTGCGTGGCCGCCCTTGGGCGGCGGGGCCTACCCGCCGGCCCCCAACCGCCGCCGCACGTTGCGCAGCAGCGACGCGACGATCAGCCGGTGGAACGGCCGCACGAAGAAGAAGTACAAGCGGCCGAGCCAGTTGTTGTAGTGCACGACCGTCGAGAGCACCGCCGATGGCTGGACGGCGTCGCGCTGCACGAGCAGCGATGCGCGGAAGTCGAGGTGTTTGTCGTCGCCGCCGAACATGATCTCGTCGCCAGAGCGCGCGAGCACCTTGAACGTGCCGATCTTGTCGCCTGCGCGGATCGGCGCGCTCGAGATCTGCGCGGAGATCTTGGCGTCCGCCGTGCGCAGCCCGAACACGGAGACAATGCGGTCGCGCAGCCACATCAGCTGCTCCGCCCAGCGCGGCGCGGACGTCGCCATCAGCCGCGCCAGCGCGTCGACGTCATGCGCGTCGCCGGACGGCAGATCGACCGCCCACGCATCTTCGTACGACGTCTTCATGAACGCACCCGCGACGAGTGACCCGACGGGTACAGCAACCTCTCGTACGCGCGCCGGGGCGCTACCCGTTGGAGCCGCCGAAACGTTGGTATCCGCCATAGCGCCCGCATTATACGCCGGCCGAGCACATGTCGGTTCACCAACCCTCAGTTGACGTAGCGATTGCTAGCTCCCCCTCTCCCTCGGGGAGAGGGGCAGGGGAGAGGGCCGCTGGGCCAACGAGCCGGCTGGCCGTCAACGCGCCGGGATGGCCTCGTGCTATATTCCGAGAAGGGAGGAGGGCGCTCGGCGACGCGGGTGCCCATCGCTAACGAAGGAGTCGCCATGCCCCCACACATCACACACTTCCGGATGCAAGCCAAGCCGGGGCAACGCCAGATGGTCATCGATCATTTCGACCGTTGGCTACGAGAGCGCCGGCCCGACGCACCGGGCTTCGTCCGCACAGTCCTGTGCTCAAACATCAACGATCCCGATGATTTCATGGCGTATGCTATGTTCGCCAACAAGGAAACGTACGACGCAAACTCGAACGACCCAGAACAGCATGCCTGGTATGAACAGCTGCGGTCGTACCTCATCAGCGACCCCCACTGGTTCGACGGAACCCTTGAGCGCCAGAGGATGGGTTAGCGCGGCCGCCGCATTCGCCTGACAACCCATCGAGTCGATGCCCCTCAAGCTCCTCTGCATCCTGGCCCACCCGGACGATGAGTCGCTCGGCCTGGGCGGCATTCTGGCGAAGTACGGCGCGGAAGGCATCGAGACGTACCTCGTCACCGCCACGCGGGGAGAGCAGGGCTGGTTCGGCCCGCCGGAGGAAAACCCCGGGCCGGCGGAGCTTGGGAAGATCCGGGAGCGGGAGTTGCGCGACGCTGCGAGCGTCCTCGGCCTTCGCGACGTGGTCCTCCTCGACTACCACGACGGCGAGCTCCACGCAGCCGACCAGAGCGAGCTGCTGCGCCAGCTCGTAGGGCACGTCCGACGGATCCGACCCGACGTCGTCGTCACGTTCGATCACAATGGCGTTTACGGTCATCCAGACCACATTACTGTGACACGCGCCACCACAGCGGCTATCGTGGCAGCCGCCAACGCGACCTTTCAGCAGGACGCTGGGTATGCGCCGCACACGGTCTCGAAGCTGTACTACTTCGCATGGACGCAGGAGGTTCAGGAGGCGTACGAGCTAGCGTTTGGCGAACTCGCAATGCAGATCGACGGCGTCGAACGGCATGCCGTGCCTTGGCCACCTTGGACCGTATCAACTTGGATCGATACGTCGGCTCATTGGGAGCGCGTTTGGGAGGCGATCCGGTGCCATCGATCGCAGCTACCGGGATATCAGAAGCTCTTGGATCTCCCGAACGAATACCACCAAGCACTGTGGGGTCGGCTCACATTTCACCGCGTCTATACCCTCGTGGCCACCAGCGATAAGGAGGACGATCTCTTCGATGGCCTCCGCGATCGGCGGTCGTCGTGAGTGACCGGCTGGCTGAGCTGCGGCGCAGCGTCGAGCAGCAACCGACAGGGTTCGATTGGGACGCCGCCGGCTGGCGAGAGCATGGCTCGCGCCTCCTAGAGGTCATTGCGTCAGCCTCGACCGGGTGGGATGCCCGACGTCCATCGCCGGAACACCTGGATCTCGCTGCTGAACTGTTCAAGGGGCCCCTTCCAAGATCGCCCACGCCATTCGAGGAGCTCGTGCAGCGGATCGAGCGGGAGATCCTGCCCACGAGCGCATACAACGGCCATCCTCGCTGGCTCGCTTACGTCATGGGGGCGCCAACGCCGATCTCCGTGCTCGGCAGCTTCGCGGCCGCGGCGCTCAACCAGAACACAGGCCTCTGGCGGGTGACCCCGTCCGCGACTGCGATCGAGGTGCAGACGCTGGGATGGATCGCGGAGATGCTGGGGCTGCCGGAGACGGCGGAAGGGATCTTCGTGAGCGGCGGGCAAATGGCGAACATCGTGGCGCACGCGGTGCTCCGCGACGCGAAGACGCCCTGGGACACGCGACGTTTCGGAATGCGCGGACCCGATGGCAGCGCGCCACAGGTGCGTATTTACGCCAGCAGCGAACTGCACTACTGCCACGAGCAGGCGGCAGAGTTACTCGGTATGGGTCGTGAGGCGGTGCGCACAGTGCCTGTCGATGAGCAGTACAGGATGCGCCTCGATGCGCTGGCCCAGCTGATCGCCGAGGACCGTGCCCGCGGCGACCTACCGATCGCCATCGTGGCCACCGCGGGAACGGTAGGCACGGGCGCGATCGACCCGTTACGGCAGCTCTCTGAAGCGGCGCGCCGCGAGGACCTCTGGCTGCACGTCGATGGGGCGTACGGCGCCTTTGCCACGCTTGCGGATCATTGCCCGCCGGAGCTACGCGCGCTAGCCGACGCGGACTCCGTCGCATGCGATCCGCACAAGTGGCTGTACTCCGCGATTGACGCAGGCGTCGTGCTCGTCCGCGAACCGGGGCGGCTCGAGCGCTCATTCGCCTTCCACGCCTCCTATCTGGAGACTGCCGCGAGTGGACTGCACGTTGATCTGCTTGAGCGATCACCGGAGAACTCAAGACCGCAGCGCGCGCTGAAAGTCTGGTTGGCGATCCAGGCCTTCGGTCGTGACGGCTACGCTGCTATGATCGACTACAACATTCGGCTCGCGATATACCTCGAAGAGCTGGTACGGACGACTCCTAGCCTGGAGCTCGCCGCGCCGCGAAGCCTGTCCATCGTGTGCTGGCGAGTCAATCCCGCAAACGTGCAAGGCGAGGCGCTAGAGGAGCTACAAACCAACGTGATCGCCGAGCTAGAGCAGCGCGGCATCGCGATGATCTCGAACGCGCGGCTGCGCGACCGGCGCGTCGCTCTGCGTTCCTGCATCACCAACTTTAGGACCCGTGCCGAGGATCTAGAGGTGATTGTGCGGGCGAGCGCCGAGATCGGCGCCGAGCTCGCGCACGCTATGTAGACTTAGCGTCACCCCCGTGGCCCTGCGGAGCAGTCATTGCGTAGACCGCCCGTAGGGGCGGTTCGCGAACCGCCCCCAACATTTCCCACTCGCACGGCCCTACCAGCGACTAACAACCAGCAACCTGCTCGTGCCATCTTCCCCTTCGCCCTCTTCCCCGCCTCAATTACCCTCGCCACATGCCTCGCTACAGATCGATGCGCGCTCCTAATCCATTCCGCGCCGCGACTCTAGCACCATTCCCCCTCCCGCGTCGGGCCTGTCCTGAGCCGCGTCGAAGGGAGGGGGCTAGGGGGTGGGTCGGCCGCGGCCCGCCGCAAACAATTCGAGAAATTCGCCGTGCGCAGATTCAGAAAGGGCTATTTATTTTCGTTCTTCTGCAAAACAATTCGTCGGGCGCGCCCGCGCAACCAGCACTTTCGCCAAACAAACCGCCCTCCAGCGTGCATCCTCCCCTCTCCCTAGGGGAGAGGGGACGAGGGAGAGGGCCAGGCGTGCTAGCTCGCCGGCGTGGCTTCCGCCGACGGGGCCGGCGCACCCGAGAAGTCCGCCATCGCCATCGCGGCCACCTCTTCGCCCATCTTGATGCTGTAGTTCTGGCCACGGTCCTCCGGATATATCTGGCTCATCGTCGCCAGGTAGAGGCCGGGGATGGGCGTCCGGTGCTCCGGGATCTTCTCGCGATAACCGATCGTCACGACGGGCTGCGCGTACGGGCCCTTGAACAGCCAGCGGTCCGTGATCCAGCTCGGCGAGAACGCGGGGTTGATCTTCGTCAGGTGCGGCAGGTACTCGCGCTCGATCTGCTCGATGTCCATCGCGAAGTACGGGTGGTCCGGCCGCAGGTAGTTCGAGATGTAGACGATGTGCTTGCCGCCGTAGTTCTCCTTCGGGATGAAGTTCGTGTGCTCGACGCAGGCGATGAACGGGATCTCATCGTCCGCGATGTTCATCCAGTACAGATGCGAGAGCGGCCGGTCGAGCGCCATGATGTAGCACATCGCCCACTGCCAGCGCGTGTCGGTCAGCTTGTGCATGTACGTATCGGGCAGCTGCGGCGCCAGCTTAGCGAACACGTGCGCCGGCATGCAGGCGATGACGGCGTCGAACTCGACGCGCTCGCCGCTCGCGAGCTGCAGCCCGCGCGTGCGTCCGTTCTCGACAGCGACCTCCTGCACGGCGCTGGCGGTGTGCAGCTCGGCGCGGTCGCTCGCGCGCAGGCGGCGCTCCAGCTCATCGATGTACAGCCCGAAGCTCCCCATCAGGTAGCCGAGCTGCTCCTTCTGCGACACGCCTTTCCGCGACGCGAAGCGCAGGTGGATCTTGCTCCACAGCCAGACCATCGCGAGCTGGTCGTGCGCGTCGCCGAACTTGCCACGCAGCAGCGGGCCCCAGACGCCGTCGTAGGCGCCCCTCCCCATGTATCGTTTAATCCACTCGGTCGCCGTAATCGACTCGTAGCGCGATCCGTCGCTTTGGCGACGCAGGTAGAGCGCCATCACACCCATGCGCAGCCTGTCGAAGAAGGGGACGGGCGAGAACTTCAGCAGATCGGTTGGCGTGACGAAGTCGTAGAGCTTGCCGCCGTGATAGAAGCCCACCTTCGAATCGATCCAGGCCATCTTCTCGCCGAGGCCCATGTCCTCGATCATCCGGACGACGGTGGTGTCGGTGGAAAACAGGTGGTGGTAGAACGCCTCGAGCCGCCCGCCGCCGGCGTCGAACGTGCGCACGAGGCCGCCCATGTACGGGCTCGCCTCGTAGATCGAAACGTGGTGGCCCTGTTCGATCAGCCGGTAGGCGGCCGCCATGCCGGCCACGCCCCCGCCGATGATGCCGGCCTTCACGCGCTACCCCTCATCGCTCGGCAGCACGGCGAGCAGGCGGTCGTCAGTCGGGCCGCCGGGTCCGCTCGACGTCGAACGGCGGAAGATCTCGCCGAGCGAGAAGCCCATCGTGCCGAGGAAGTACAGCCCGACGATGATCACCGGCAGCAGCACGAGCGCGTGCAGCGCGATCGCGAACGCCTGGGCCTTCGCCAGCGGGGTGACACCAGCAGCGATGAAGGTCTGTTTCGTGACGACCTCGAACGGGCCGATGCCGCCCTGCGAGGCGAGGACCGAGATCGCCAGGTTCGCGGCCGCTGTCACCAGCAGATAGTACTGGAAGCCAACGTGAAGGTGGAAAGCGAGACCGACGATGTAGTACATCGTCGCTTCCAGCAGCCACGAGACCGTCGACATGATCCAGGCGATGGCGAGGTCGACGGGGCTGCGCAGCGAGTGCAGCCCCTCGAAGAAGGAGTGCGCCAGCCCCTCGAGACCGGCGCGGAAGCGCTGAGGCGCGAGGCGCATAATCAGCGCGTCGGTGCGGATGCGCCAGGCCTCGGAGAAGGCGAGGACGAACAGGACCGCCAGCGCCACGCCGAACAGCGCCGCCATTACGACCGAGAGGCCCAGCAAGTTCATGTGATACCCGAAGGGGATCTTGAACGTCTCGCCGCTGCCGACGAAGGCGACCAGGATCACCATCATCGGGATGAGCGTCAGGCCGTCGAAGAGCCGGTCGACGGCGATCGTGCCCAGCGACGCCGCCTTGCTCACGTTCTCGCGCTCTCCCAGGATGTAGGCGCGGACGAGCTCGCCGACGCGCGCCGGGATGAGGTTGTTCGCCATCAGCCCGATGATCACGACGGGGTAGAGCCGCCAGACGGAGAGCTTCTTCACCGGCCGCAGCAGATACTGCCAGCGGACCGTGCGCACCCAGATGCCCAGGAAATAGACCGGAAGCGAGGCGATCGCGACGTAGTAGTTCGCCTGCTCAAACGAGCGCTTGATTTCGCCGAAGTCCGTGCTCTTGAGAAAGAGGCCGAGGAAGAGGACGCTGATCCCGACCCCGATCCACACGCGGACGCTACGTAGCAACGAGTGCTCCTGCTAGCTCCCGCGCAGAACTCGGAGATGCGGGGCTTCGGAGTCATGATAGGCAGCTTGCTGATAAGAGGTCAACGTGATTCCCCCTACTCGCACGTAACGAACTCCCCGACGAAAACCAATAAGCTGTCAAGGCCGTTTGCTTGACCTCGTTCGATGTTGCGCCTAGCATTTAACTGCGGCCGTGCTAGGCGGGGAGCTAGCGGTGCCCTGTAACCCGCAAGCCGCTCTAGCGGGGCTGAACTCCCGCTCGAGGTCCGACTTTGTGAGGACTGTCCCCGCCAGGAAGCGTTGAAGGCCTGGTCCTGCGCGGCGAGGCGCTGTGAACCCCGTCAGGTCCGGAAGGAAGCAGCGGTAAGCAGAGAGCTTCGGGTGCCGCAGGGTTACCGGGTTGGAGCTGACCAGGTGGGCGACAAGCTCGCAAACCTGATCGACAGCGGGTGCACGGCCGCATTTCCGCCGCGAGGAGCGGCGCGGGAAAGGATCGACGGATAGGATTGCCGTTCCTGGAGGCCGTCGGCCGGTACCCCGAAGGACCGGGGTCTGAGGAGACCGACCGACGTCCCAGCCATACGGGCGAACAAGCCGCCACCACGGGCGGTCGCCTCTTCCCCTCATCGACACGCCGCCCTCGCATCCTCCGCCGCGGCGCGCGCATGCACGCCGGCGCGCTTGCAGTGCTGGCGCTCATCGCGGGGCTGGCGTTGCTGGTGCCGCTCCGAACGCTCCACATCAGCGCCGACGGCAAGACGATCACCGTCCACAGCCGCAACGTCGATAGCGACGCCGTCGTGCAACAAGCGGGCGTCTTGCTAGGCGCCGGCGACCGCGTCGATCGCCAGCGCGATGCGCTCGTCGTACGGCGCGCCTCCGATGTGCTGCTCTCCGTCGATGGCAAAACGTATGCTGTGCGCGCCCAGGCCGACACGATCGCTGAGCTGCTCGATCGCGCAGGCGTCACGCTCGGCGTGGACGACAGTGTGGTGCGCGACGGTGAGTTCGTCGTGACGGCGGCGGCGCTTGTGCCTACGTCTGCACACGCCGATCAACCTCTGACGCTCTCCGTACGCCGCGCGGTTCCCTACACCGTTATCGAGAACGGGCAGCAGCTCAGCTTACGTTCCAGCCGCGGCACGCTGGCGGTGGCGCTGCGCGATGCCGGCGTTCGGCTCGGTGCCGGCGACGAGGTGGAGCCTTCGCTCGATACGCCGCTTACGGCCGGTATGGACGTGCACGTCGACCACGCGCGCGAGCTGGTCGTCACGCTGCCTGAGGGACGGAGCACCGTCTACACTATCGCATCTACCGTCGGCGACGCGCTCGCCGGCAGCGGAGTCGCCCTACCCGCCGACTACCGCCTCGATCCGCCGGCGGAGACGGTGGTGAGCGCCGGGCTCGCCGTCCACGTGATCGGCATCACGGAGCAGCAGGACCTGGAGACGGAACGGATCCAGAGCTACGTCGTCTATCAGCCGGACCCAACGTTGCCGCACGGCACGCAGCACGCCGTGATCGGCCAGGACGGCGTTCACTACCGGCAGTACGAGGTCATCTCCGAAGACGGCACGCAGGTCTCGCGCCAGCTCGCGTCGGAGTGGGACGACCCTGTCGCCGTCGATACGGTGGTGTACTACTCCACGGCGCCCGCGCCGCCGGTGGCCGCCCACGAGTCGTCAGGCCAGTGGCGCGACATGGTCTGCTCCTACGACTGGGACTGCAACTGGGCGCTGGCGGTCATCGCGTGCGAATCGGGCGGCAACCCCGACGCCTATAACCCCCAGGGATATGTCGGGCTCTTCCAGATCTGGGAAGACTACGGCGCTAACCTGCGTGACCCGGCGACGAACATCGCTGCTGCGTACTCCATCTACTCCTCTCACGGCCCCAGCGCCTGGCCAAACTGCCCGTAGGCGCGTCTTCGTATCGCTACGCCTGATCCGGCCGGCAGTTGCTAGACTTTCGGTGTCTTGACAACGACACGCTCCAGCCGAACGCGCAAACACGGCACACAACGCCAGCCCCCTGCCCCGCGTGAGCTGCGCGACGCCGGCCTTCGCGCGCGCAAATCGTTGGGGCAGCACTTCCTCACCAGCGAACGCACGCTCCGGCGCATCGCGGACGCCGCGGAGCTGTCACCGCACGACACTGTCATCGAGATCGGCGCCGGCCCTGGTGGGCTGACGGCGGAGCTGGCGGCGCGCGCGGGCCGCGTCGTAGCGATCGAGCTCGACGCGGCGCTCGCAGAGCGCCTGCGACAGCGCTTCGCGGGCAGCAACGTCACCGTGATCGAAGCGGACGCACTCGACGTGGATCCAACGCAGGCGCTGTCGCAGGCCCGCAGCGCGCCGCCGTACACACTCGTGGGCAACCTGCCCTACTACGCGACACGGCCCATCTTGCGCCACTTCCTCGAGGCCGATCCGCCGCCAACGCGGCTCGTCGTGATGGTGCAGGCGGAGGTGGCGGAGAGCATCGTCGCCGCGCCCGGGAAGCACACGCTGCTCGGCATCTCCGTACAGCTCTATGGCGAACCAACGCTGCTCTTTCGCGTGCCGCCATCGGCGTTTCATCCGCCGCCCAAGGTCTCGTCCGCCGTCGTGCGGATCGATGTCCCACCAGCCCTGCGCGCCAACGTTTCTGATCGTGAGGCGTTCTTTCGCGTCGTTCGCGCGGCCTTCTCGACGAAGCGCAAGCAGATCCGCAACGCGCTCGCCAACGGCCTCCGCATCGAGCCGGCGCTCGCTTCCGAGCTGCTCGCTGCCGCGCACATCGAGCGGACGCTGCGTGCGCAGGACCTACCGCTCGACGCCTGGGCGGCGCTCGCGCGGGCATGGATCGCGCGCGGCCGGCCGGAGGGCGAACGATGACATCGTTGCGGACGCGGGCGCCGGCGAAGATCAACTGGACGCTCGAGGTCCTCGCCAAGCGCGACGACGGCTTCCACGAAGTCCGTACGATCCTCCAGACGATCGACCTTTCCGATACCCTCACGCTCACGCCGGCCGATGACATCTCACTATCGCTCACCGGCAACGCCGGCGCGCTCGTAGGCCAGCCGCTCGAGTGGAACCTGGCACATCGAGCCGCGATACTGCTGCGACGCGATCGTGCGCGCGGCGTACGCATCGATCTGGAGAAGCGCACCCCCGTCGCGGCAGGCCTCGGCGGCGGCAGCAGCGACGCCGCGGCGGTGTTGCGCAGCCTGAACGCGCTCTGGCAGCTCGATATCGATGACGCCGAGCTCATGGCGATCGCCGGCGAGCTCGGCAGCGACGTGCCGTTCTTCCTTGACGGCGGGACGGCGCTCGCGTCCGGTCGCGGCGAGAAGCTCGACACGCTGCCGGACGTCCCGCTGCAGCGCCTCCTGCTCGCCTGGCCGGATCGGCCCGCGTCAAACGACAAGACCGCGCGCATGTACTCGGCGCTGCGGCCGAAGGACTTCACGGATGGCTCGCGGACAGGACTGCTCGCCGCGCACCTGCGTGACGGCAAGCCGGTCTCCCCTCGCGCGCTGTACAACGCGTTCGAGCAGGCGATCGCGCGCGTCGACGTGGCGTACGCGCAGCGGCTGGAAGAGATGCCGTCGGCCGGCGGACCGCATCTGTGCGGCAGCGGGCCTGCCGTCTTCTTCTTTCTGGAGCCCGGCCAGCCAATTGAGCCGTTGCAGGCCGCGCTCGAAGCGCTCGGCATGCGCTCGATCGAGTCACAGACGTTGCCCGCTGAGGAGGCAACCGCGATCGAGGAGCTCCCCTAGCGTGGGAGAGGTCATGGCCGGCCTCGTCTGCGGCTATGCCTTAGCGCTGCTCGCGACGCCCGCGGTCGCCGTGGCCATGCTGCGCGCGCGCCTCTCGAGCGACCTCGTGCGACGCCTCGTGCCGGAGGGCACGTCATTGATCGCGGTGTCGATCATCATCCACGTCTTCGCACTCCTGAGCTTTAGCGCGATTGGCATCCTCTTCGGCATCGTGCTGTCCGCCATGGAGGACAAGCGGCCGGCCGGCCGGCTCGGCAGCCCGAACGAGGTCTTTACCGCGTTCATCATCGCCACCGCGGCGATTGCGGTCACGCCGATCGGTATCGTGGTCCCGCGCTGGCGGCTGCCGCTGTTGGTCTGCGGACTTGTCTTTGTCGCGACGTTCGGCTGGGCGATGCCCTACCTCTCGCTCGCTGCCAACGCGAAGAGCTGACAAACTGCGCTGGTATACTAACGGCGATGCCCAAGATCATCATCGATATGCACCTGCACACGACGCGGGGCGCATCGGACAGCGGTCTCAACCCGGAAGACCTCGCGTCGGAAGCGACACGGCGCGGCCTGACCGCGGTGCACATCAGCGAGCACGATCGCCTCTGGGACCGGCACACGCTGGCGCAGTATCGTGGCGACCACAGCAATCTCGTTGTTTGCAACGGGATGGAAGTCTCGACCGACATGGGGCACATCCTCTGCCTCGGGCTGAAGGAATATGTCGGCGGCATCCGTCAGCTCGCGACACTGCGCCGCGTCGCCGACGAGCAGGGCGCGTTTCTCATCGTGGCGCACCCGTTTCGCCACTGGTTCGACCCGGTCTACTTTCGCAGGCAGGGCAAAGAACCGTTCACGCTGACGCCAGAGGAGGCGGCGGCAAAGCTACCCGTCTTTCAGCTCGTCAATGCTGTCGAGGTGCTGAACGGCGCGAACACGCTGCGTGAGAACCTGTTCGCGCTGCGCGTCGCGAAGGCGCTCGGCAAGCCGGGAACCGGCGGCAGCGACGCCCACTCCACGCAGGGCATCGGCGTGTTCTGTGCGGTGCTGGACAACGGGTGCGAGACACAGGAAGAAGTGCTGGCCGAGCTGCACACCGCCCGCTTCCACGCCGCTCACGGGCTGCTGGACGGCAATCTCACTCGCTTCACGGAAACGAGCATGGGCGAGCCAGCCGAAGCACCGGCGTAACCGTCCATTTGTTCTAGGAGCATCCCGCTGCTAGAATAAGCGCCACTGGAGAGGCATGATGCCCCGCACCTACGTCGCCCTCGATCTTGAGACGACCGGCCTCGACCCCAACCGCGACGCCATTATCGAGGTCGGTGCTTATCGTTTCGATTTGGACGGCGCATTCGAGACCTTCCGTTCTCTCGTCGACCCGAAGCGCTCAATCCCGTATCGCATTCAGCGCCTCACAGGCATCGGCGACACCGACGTTGCCGAGGCGCCGTTGTTTCCAGAGGTCGCCAGTCAACTCGAAGCGTTTATTAGCGACAGTCCGGTCATCGGCCAGAACATCGCCTTCGACCTCAGCTTCCTGGAACGCGCGCGTGTCTACCCGTCCGGCCCCAGCTACGACACGCAGGAGCTAGCGAACATCCTGCTGCCCGGTCTCCTGGAGCGCAATCTGCGTGGCATCGCGCGCCACCTCGAGATCGACTTCCCCGTGCAGCATCGCGCCCTCGCCGACGCCGAGGCCGCTGGGCGCGTCTTTCTCGCGCTGCGCCAGCGGCTCGCGGCGATGCCGCCGGCGCTTGTCGCGGAGGCGGCGCGCATCGCTGCCGCGACCGACTGGCCGCTCCGGCACCTCCTAAGCGAAGTCGTCGACGAGCACCCAGCCCTCATCTCGCCGGAGACCGGCCTCGTGCACGACGCTGTACGTCCGCCGGTGAAGTATGGCGCGCCTCTGCAGCCGAACGGCGCGCGCGAGCAGATCGACGCGGACGCGATCGAACGGGCGCTCACAACAGCCGCCCGCGATGTGATCGAGAGCTTCGAGGAGCGCCCGGAGCAGATCGCCATGGCGCGAGCGATCACCGATGCGCTGAACAGCGGAGGCGAGCTGCTCGTCGAGGCGGGCACCGGCGTCGGGAAGTCGCTCGCCTACCTGCTGCCTGCGGCGGAGTTCGCCCGGCGCAACGGCGAACGCGTCGTCGTTTCGACGAACACGATCAACTTGCAAGAGCAGCTCATGGGGCAAGACATCCCCGCCCTGCGGCAGCTCCTCGGGTCCATCGATGACCTGCGCGCAACGCAGCTCAAGGGAAGGCGCAACTACCTCTGCCTGCTGCGCTGGTCCGCCTTGCGACGCTCGGCAACACGGAGCGCTGAGGAGGCGAAGTTGCTCGTGCGGCTGCTCCTCTGGCTGCCGAACACGGACACGGGCGACCGCGCGGAGCTGCGCCTTTCGCAAGGCGAGGAGTCGATCTGGGGCCGGCTGAGCGCGCAGAACGAGGCCTGCCTCGCGACGCCGTGCGCGTTTGTGCGCGATGGCTCGTGCTTCCTGCTGCGTGCGCGTCGCCGCGCTGAGACGTCGCACGTGGTGCTCGTCAACCACGCGCTGCTCCTCTCCGACGTCGCGGTGGGCGGCGGCGTGATCCCCGAATACCACCACCTGATCGTGGACGAAGCGCATCACCTCGAGGAAGAGGCGACCGAGCGCTTCGGCTTCCAGGCGAACGAGCAGGAGCTGGCCGATCTCGTCGACCGCATCGGAGCGGGCCGCGGTGCGAGCTTCGTCGCCAGCCTGCGCAACGCGGCGCGCGGGCAGACGGCCCAGCTCCCCGAGGTGCGCGAGCTGCTCGATTTGGCGCGCCAGCTACAGGACGAGGTGGAGCGCGCGCGCGGCGACTTGCCCGACTTCTTCCTGCGTGTCTCCGGCTTCGTCCGCCAGCAGAGCGACGGGGCGAGCGACTTCGATGACCGCCTGCGACTCACCCGCGCCATGCGGGTGCAGCCGGACTGGGCGGACGTCGAGCTGGCTTGGGAAAGCGTGAGCGCGGCGCTCGGCCGAATGCTTGGCGCGTTAGAGCGCCTGCTACAGCGGCTCCAATCGATGACCGACGCGACGCTGCTCACGCACGACGAGCTGATAGCTGAGGCGCTCGAGCTGTACCAGACCGGCATGTCGCTGCGGCTCGGCATCAGCCAGATCGTCCTATACGACGACATCAACACCGTTTGCTGGGTCACCGGGCAGCGCGGCGGCGGGATCAGCCTATCGAGCGCCCCGCTGCGCGTCTCCGAGCTGCTGCACGACCGGCTGTTCTCGCAAAAGGAGACCTCAGTGCTGACGAGCGCCACGCTTACCGTCGCCGACCGGTTCGACTACATGAGCCAGAGCCTCGGCCTCGACGGCGCGACGCAGCTCCAGGTTGGCTCGCCGTTCGATTACGCCCAGTCAACGTGCGTGCTGGTCCCGCAAGACATGCCGGAGCCGAACGACGCCGCATACATGGCGGCCGTCCAGCAGTCGCTGATCGAGCTCGTGCGGGCCAGCGGCGGCCGCGCGCTGGTGCTCTTCACGTCGCACAGCAGCCTGCGCGCCGCCTACAACGGGATCAAGAAGCCGCTGGAAGAGGAGCAGATCCTGGTGCTGGGCCAGAACATGGACGGCTCACCCCGACAGCTGATTAATGCGCTCAAGGAGCATCCGCAGACGGTCCTCCTCGGCGCAGCGAGCTTTTGGGAGGGCATCGACGTCGTCGGCGACGCGCTCTCCCTGCTCGTGATCACACGACTGCCGTTCTCGGTACCGGACGACCCGATCTTCCAGGCGCGATCGGAGCTGTTCGACGATCCGTTCGGTGAGTACGCCGTGCCGCAGGCGGTCCTGCGATTCAAGCAGGGCTTCGGGCGGCTCATCCGTCGTAAGACCGACAGGGGCGCGATGGTCGTGCTGGACGGGCGCATCCATACGAAACCGTACGGCCAATCCTTCCTGCGCTCGCTGCCCACGTGCACCGTGCATCGCGTGCCCGCGCGCCAGATGCCGTCGCTGGTGACGCACTGGCTCGCCGCCGACACGGCCGTTGACCCTCGGCTCGATCACTGATGCCCCTGCGTTCGCTGCGCGCGTCCGACGTATCCGCGCTGTCAGCGTGGCTTTCGCCGCTAGCCACGGAGCTAGGCTGCGAGCGCTGGGGCAGCGAGCCATCGCTGCGCGAGAGCGTCGGCGCGCACGCCGCATTGCTCTACAGCGACGACGCTGGCGAGGCGTTCGTCGCGTACGAAGCCGGCGCACCTCTGCCGGGTTCCGCACGCATCGATCTCGTCGCCGTCGCGCGCGAGCGGCGGCGTCTCGGGATTGGGAGCCGCGCGGCGCTGGCGCTGGAGCGGCGGCTCGCGCGATCGGCCGACCGGGTCTACGTTCGAGTGCCGTCGCAGATGGGGTTGGCACTCTACTTCTGGCTTCGTTTAGGCTATCGTCCGCTTCTGCAACACGACTGGCCCGCCCCGCGCGAGGGCGAGGCATCGGCGTGGATGATGAGACATCTGCGCTAGCGCCGCCGCCGGCTCGCGACGATCTGTCTTCTCACTACGTGCGCGACGCTCAGGCTGAGACAGAAGACGCCGGCGAAGAAGACGACGAGCGCCAGAGCCGTGGACGCGAACAGCCCCATGACGACGACGCCCAGCGCGAAGGCGACGAACACGGGAAACGTGGCCCATTGCCACTGCGAGAGGATGCCCGGTGCGCTCGATTGCGGCGCGGCGGCGGCGGCTGGTTCCTCCGCCCGGCGCGCGGTGCGCGGACGGCGCCGCCGGCGGACGTGCTGAGAGTCGCGCATCGCTACTCCCGCTTCCGGTAGCGCCGCTGGCCGATGCGTGGGCGGCGCACCTGCGGCTTGCGCGGCGGCTGCGCCGGCGGGCTGCCATCGATGCAACGCTGGCAAGCGAACTCCAACCCGAGGTGCTGCTCGTTGATCCAGACCGCGCCGCAGTCCTTCCCGGGCTGATCGTTGCGCTGGTTGAGGTGAAAGGGCTCGCCGCAGCTAGTGCAGATCGACGAGCTCTTTTCATCCACCGGCTCTCCGCAGACGACGCAGCGCCGCACTTCAGCCACGGCGTCGCCTCGCGCGCGAGGGACGTTCCACAAACATCTTGCGTACCAGCGCCTCTTCGTCCTTGCGAGTCTTCACCTCGCCATCCACCCGCGCGTCGCGCAGGCAAGAGAGCGCCTCTCCCACGCGCGGGCCGCGTGGGACACCGAGCGCGACAACGTCATGTCCGTCTAGAAGCGTCTTCATCTGCCGCCACCGATCAAGGTATCGACGCGCCCGCCCCGCGGCAAGCTTGCGCTCGGTGACCAGCGCGAACGCCTCGATCGAGGCCGGCGGATAGCCATCGAGCAGGCGCGCGGCGGCGCTGGGGCGCAGGGCAACCCGCGCCAGCCGCACCGCCTGACGCCGCAGCGCGATCACGCCTCGCACCGCTTCCGACTGCTCGCGGGTGAGCACGAGGCGCGCGATCGCCGCGTCTGCGCTCGACGGCGTCGCCCGCGCGAGCAGCAGCGCGAACAGCACCGCGCTCCGCTGCGGTGCGGCGATTCGCGGCAGCCGGCGCAATGCACGCAGCGCGCGATCGTCCGCCGCAAGCGCGGGATGCAGCGCGCGCAGCACGCCCAGCCGAGCCGCCAGGCGCACGATGACGCCGACGCGATCTTCATCGGCGATGCGCTCGAGCTCGCTGCGCAACCGCGCCCCGCTGATCGTGTCGACATATGAGAGATCGCCGCGCAGGAGGCGGGCGGCGCGCGCTTCGATACGAAAGCCGAGGCGGCCCGCGTAGCGAACGGCGCGCAACAGGCGCGTCGCGTCGTCACGAAAGCTGCCGTCGTGCAGGACGCGGACGCGCCGCCTCGCGATATCTTCACGGCCGCCGAACGGATCGATCAGCGCGCCAGCGTGCGGGCCGTCTAGCCGCAGCGCCAGCGCGTTGATCGTGAAGTCGCGGCGCGCCAGGTCGTCGGCCAGCGAGGCCAGCTCGACCGTCGGAAGCGCGCCCGGGCGCTGATAGCGCTCCGAGCGAGCCCGGGCGAAATCGAGCCGGAAGCCGTCGCCGCGCACGACGGCGGTGCCAAACGACGGATGGGCGACCACGCGCGCGTCCACCGCCTTCGCAACGGCCCCCGCGAGCGCTATCGCATCGCCCTCGACGACGAGGTCGATGTCCAGATGCGCCGTGCCGAGGAGCAGGTCGCGCACGCCGCCACCGACAAGATACAGCGGCTCGCCTCGCCGCTCGGCGACCGCCACGGCGGAGCGCACCGCCGCGGCGAGCTCGCCGGGCATCCGGCGATAGAGGCGGTGAACAAGCCCTGCATCTGCCATGCCGTCGAGTGTAGCAGAGCGCATTTCGGACATAACCTGCCCGATTCTTGACAACTCGGACGCCGCTTCCTAAGATGGCGCTAGCCCGGCACGATGTCTCGCAACGCGAAGGCATCTTAGGGAGGGTAGATCGCTGCGAGCAGGTGATCGGCAGCGGGAGATAGCACGGCGCCGGGCAGGGCGCTCCGTGCCTGTCTCTCGGCACCGATCACACATTCGTTCGAGCGGCGAGGCGGTAGCCGCCGACTGTTCCTCTTCCCCGCCCTCCTCTCAGTTCGAATCGGGCACGGGCGTGGACGCGCGCGTCACTCGCGGGCGCGTCCGTCGCGCGCAGAGAGGGGGCAGCAGCGTGGCCGCGGGGAGCGATCGGAGCGCGCTGGAGGAGCGACTCGGCGTCAAGTTCAACGACGCGGAGCTACTCACGCAGGCGCTCGTCCACAGTTCCTACGTCAACGAGAATCCACACGAGGCGCCGGAGTCGAACGAGCGCCTGGAGTTCCTGGGTGACGCTGTCCTCGGCCTCGTCGTGGCGGACGAGCTGTATGCCGCCTACCCAGAGCAGCACGAAGGCGAGCTCACCGAGCTGCGCACGCTCCTGGTCCGGCGCGACACCCTGGCGAAGGCCGGCAGGCGGCTTCGGTTAGGCGATGCGCTGTATCTGGGGCGGGGCGAGGAGGGGGGCGGCGGACGCAGCCGGCCGACGAACCTGGCGCATGCCTACGAGGCGCTCGTCGGTGCTATCTTCCTCGATCGCGGCCTGGCGGCGGCGCGACGATTCGTCCGGCGCTCGCTCGAGCAAGAGTTCAAGGCCTTGCCCGAGCGGCAGTTCCCCCTCGACCCGAAGTCGCGGCTACAGGAAGTCAGCCAATCGCGCTATCAGACGCCGCCCCACTACCGTCTCGTCGAGGCGGAGGGGCCCGACCACGCGCGGCGATTCACGGTGGAGGTGCTCATCGACGGCAACTCGCTCGGCACGGGCCAGGGTCTGAGCAAGCAAGAAGCCGAAAAGCAAGCAGCGCGCGAGGCGCTGGCGCATCTGGAGGAACAACTGGCAGACTAAGGGCAGGGATTGTCCATCGTATGTATTTGAAGCGCCTCGAGCTCCATGGGTTCAAGAGCTTCGCCTCGCCCACGACGCTCGCGTTTGGCACCGGAGTCGCCTGCGTGGCCGGCCCGAACGGGGCCGGCAAGACGAACGTCGCCGAAGCGATCCGCTGGGTGCTGGGCGAGCACGCCAGCCGGATCATCCGCGCCCGCAAGACCGAAGACATTATCTTCAGCGGCAGCGCTAAGCGTCCCGCTCTCGGTCTCGCAGAAGTCAAGATCACGCTTGACAACAGCGACCACTGGCTGCCGCTCGATTTCGAAGAGGTCATCGTCTCGCGCAGGGCGTATCGCAGCGGCGAGAACGAGTACTACATCAACCAGTCGCGCGTCCGTCTCAAGGACGTACACGAGCTGTTCCTAAAGGCACAGGTCGGCCAGAACAGCTACGCCTTCATGGGCCAGGGGCTCGTCGAGCAGGTGCTCACACTCCGGCCCGACGAGCGGCGCGGCCTGATCGAAGATGCTGCCGACGTCCGCCTGCACCGCGACCGCCTCGACGAAGCGCGCCGCCGCCTCGAGGCGACGCGCGAGAACCTCGGGCGCGCGCAGCTGATCGTCAACGAGATCGAGCCGCGCTTGCGCCAACTCGAGCGCCAGGCGGAGCGCGCGATCTCGCACGCGCGGCTCAGCAGCGAGCTGGCGCAATCCTTGCAATCGCTCTACGGACAGCAGTGGCAGGAAGCGCAGGACGCGCTGACGGGCGCGCGCGCTGCCGCCGATCAGCGCAGAGGTGAGTTCGAAAGCGCGCAGAGGGAGCTCACCGCCTGCGAGGAAGCGCGCGCCGCGCTCGTCGCTGCGATCGATGACGGCCGGCGCGACATCGTTGCGCGTGAGGAAGCGTTCCGCCAGATCGAGAATGACGTCCGTGACGTCCGCCAGCGCGTCAGCGTCGACGAAGAGCGCGAGACGTTGCTCGCCAGCCGCCGGCACGACCTGGCGGCAGAGATCGAGGCGTCGCGCGCCGACCGCGATCATCTCGCCGCGCTGGTCGCCCAGCTCGAAGAGCGCGCGCAGCGCGTTGTGCAGCAGCTCGCGGAGGCGCGCGGGCCCGGCCCCGACGCGACGGAGCTGGAGCAGCTCGACCGGCAGATCGGCGAAGCACAGGCCGCTCTCGCGGACGCCGACGCCCGCTTGGCCGAGGCGAGCTCGCGCCTGGCCGAGGCGGAGGGAAAGGCTTCGGCGCTGTCCGGTCAGCAAGAGCGCCTTAAGGCGGAGCTGGCGTCCCTCCAAGAGTCGCGGCGCCAGCCGCTCGCGCTGCTCAAGGCGTGGGCGCAGGAGTTCGCCGCGCGACGCGCGCGGGTCCTCGAGCTCGCGCCCGAGGTGCAGCGCACCGAACGGCGGCTCGGCGAGGTGAAGGCGCGGCTCGATGAGCTGACGGTCTCGGTCGCCCGGCGTTCGCAGGAGATGGAGACGCTGTCCATCGAGCGCCAGGCTGCGGAGACACGTCTCGAGCTAGCCCAGGGCACCGACGTCGACCTGCCGCAGCCGGACGCCGGCGTGCGCGCGATCCTGGCCGCGGGCGGGCGAATCCCCGGCGAAGAAGCGGCGCCCGAAGCGCACATCGAAGGCGTGCTTGGCATGTTGGGCGAAGTGATCCGTGTGCCCTCCGGCCTCGAGCGCGCGATCGAAGCCGCCCTGGCCGATGCGTTGCACGCGGTGATCGTGGAGACGCAGGAGGATGCGCTGGCCGCGATTGAGCTGCTGATCAGCGAAGACCACGGGCGCGCCATGGTTTTCCCCCTGACCGACGTTCGCGTCGCGCATCCCCTCAACCTGATCGAAGAGCGCGGCGTGGTGGGCGTCGCGTCGGAGCTGGTGCGCTGCGACCAGCGCTACCGCCAGCTCGTCAACACACTGCTCGGCCGCACGATCGTCGCGCAGAACCTCGGGATTGCGAAGAGCGTGCTGCGCCGCGGACTCGGCACCGTCGTTACGCTAGACGGCATTCTGCTCCGGCAGGACGGCGCCCTCACGGCCGGCAGCGCCAAGGCGATCCGCCGCGCCATGATCCACCAGCGCGAAGTGGGAGAGCTGCCCGCGGACGTCGAGCAGCTGCGCGCCGCGCACGGCGAGGCCTCCAGCGCGCTCGAACAGGAACGGGGCGACCTAGCGGATGCACGGAGCGCTCACGACGAGCTGTCGCCCGAGGCAGAGCGCCTGCGGGGAGACCTCTCCGCCGCCGAGCTGGCCCTGCGCCAGCATCAAGCGCGCCTGCCGTCGACCGCGGCCCGGCTCACGGCGCTGCGCATCCACCGCCAGGACGCGGAGCGCAGCCTGCAGGATGTCGGCGAAGCGCTGCGCGGCATCGAGGACGATGTCGAGCAGGCGCGCGCGCAGGCCGCTGAGCATCAAGCCGAGCGTCGCCAGGCCTCCGGCTACACTACGCAACTGCTTGAGCAACGCGAGCGCCTGACACGCTGGGAAACGGAGCGCTCATCACGCGTGATCGCGCTCGACGATGAGCAGCAGGGGCTCGAAGGCCAGCGCGCGATCCAGGCGGCCGCGCTGGAGCGCATCCAGCAGGAGCTGACGCGACGCGAAGCGCTGGCATCGCGGCTCGACGAGGACCTCGCCGGCGTGCGCGCGCGCCTAGAGTCGGCGCGCAGCGAGCTGGCGGAGAAGGCGCGCGTCGAGGAAGCCGCCCGCACGGAGCTGTCGCCCGCGCACAACTCGCTGCAACAGCTTGAGACGCGCCACCGCACGATGAACGAAGAGCTGACGGCTGCGCGCTCACGCGCGCTCTCCGCGGAGCGGGCGCTGATGGAGGGCCAGACGGCCGTGAGCCTGCGCAGCGAAGAGCTCGAGTCGCTCCGGTCGCGGCTCGAAGAAGAAGGCTTCCGCACGACACCGGAGGGCGAGATCGTGCCGTCGTTCGCCTCAGGCGGAGACGACGGCGCGCCGTCATGGCTGACCAGCGACAATGGCGACGGCGTGCCACCGATGCGCGGTGGCGCCCCGGTCGACACCATGGCGCTGAAGGAGCGCATCACCACGCTGCGCGCGCAGATCCGCCGCCTCGGGCCGGTGAACGAGCAGGCGGGCACGGACTACACCGAAAACAAAGAACGGTACGACTTTTTGAGCACGCAGCTCGGCGATCTGCGCGAAGCCGAAGGCGCGCTGCTGAGCGCGATCGACGAGCTTGAGCTCATCATCCGCGAGCGCTTCTCGACGACATTCCAGCGCGTGAACACCGAGTTCAAGCGCTACTTCACGACGTTCTTCAACGGCGGCTCTGCGGAGCTGGTGCTCACCAAGCCGGACGAGAACTCGCTGCCGGGCGTCGACATCGCCGCGACGCCGCCTCGCAAGCGCGTGCGCAGCCTGGCCATGCTCTCCGGCGGCGAGCGGTCGCTCACGGCGCTGGCGCTGCTCTTCGCGCTGCTGCAGACGCACCCGTCCCCCATCTGCGTCTTGGACGAAGTCGACGCCGCGCTGGACGAGAGCAATGTCGAGCGCTTTTCCGCCGTGCTGCACGAGCTTGCGCCGCGGACGCAGTTCATCATCATCACCCACAACCGCCGCACGCTGGAGATGGCCGATACGATCTACGGCGTCTCGATGGGCGAAGACAGTACGTCGACGGTGCTCTCGCTCAAGATCGCCGACATCCCGGCCTCGAAGAACTAGCGTCGGAACGTCGCCAGAATCTCGTCCCATGTGGCCGATGCTACCTTGCCAGCACTGTTCTCAGGCACGGTTAGAGTCACATCGATGTACCGGCCAGGCTCATGGGCGGGAAGTTCTGCGAATTCCACAACATTCTGCTGCGGCGGTGCATCCGCAAAGTGGGCCAGATAGTGCGCTTTACACGCGGTCACTTCCGTCCCGCCAATCGACATGTCGGCCACCTCGAGATCGGTCCAGTCGTCCGCATAAGGTGCTCCGCCACAACGATCCGGGTTGACCGCGAAGTAGCTAGCTCCCCTGGAGTACACGGTGAGCACTCCAGCATCGCTTAGGTTTCCAACGGATTGCGTTCTTCCCAAGAACCCGCCGATGTGAGGTGCATCAACAAATAGCAGCCAGCCGGACGGAAAGCAGATGGAGAACGCGCCCTCCGGGTCAACGAAACTAAGCCAGCCCTGTAGGCAGTCCTTTCGAGCCCTCGGATCGGACGGCAGCAGCACGCCGTTCCCTGGCGAAGCCGACGTTGTCGGCGTCTCCACGGCGACCGGCGTATCGGTCGGAGTGTGCCGCCTGTTGGCGCTCGTATCGCCGCTGCCGACGACCTTGTAGATCACCAGGATCACGGCGAAGATCACCAGGATGACCGCCGACATCGGCAGCATGACCCGCAAGCCACTCATCTAGCGCACGATAGCAGCCCGCCGCTCGGCCAACAACGCGCGGTTGCTCCCGCCCTACCCCACCGCTACGATCCATCTGCATGCGCTTCTTCCGCAGGCCCAAGCAGGCTGCCGATCTCGCCGAGCCGGACGCCACGGGCGCGCCCGTCGCCGAGCTGGAGGCCGAGGCCGCAACCGATGAGCAGCTCGAGCACGAGATCGAGCAGAAGACGGAGCAGGCGCTCCAGCGCACCAAGCGCGGCTTCTTCGGCCAGATCTCCGGTCTGTTCGACCGCGGCGGTACGTTCGATGACTCGCTCTGGGAGGAGCTCGAGGAGCTGCTCCTCGCCGCCGACACCGGACTCGCCACAGCGGAGCACATCCTCGGCAGTGTTCGTGAGCGCGTCGCGAAGGAGCGCATCAGAGACGCCGAAGGCGTCCGCAACGCGCTCAAGCAAACGCTGATCGAGATCCTCCAAACGCCCCAGCCGAAGGGCCAGATCTGGCTCGATGGCGCGAGCGAAGCGCCGCCGAAGCCCGCGGTGGTGCTCGTGCTCGGCGTCAACGGCAGCGGCAAGACGACGACGATCGCCAAACTTGCGCGCGCCTACCAGGTCGAGGGCGGCAAAGCCGTCATCGCCGCGGGCGACACGTTTCGCGCCGCCGCGATCGATCAGGTCAAGGAGTGGGGCGAGCGCATCGGCGTCGATGTCATCGCCCACAAGCCTGGCGCCGACCCTGGCGCCGTGGTCTTCGACGCCCTCAGTGCCGCCGAGAGCCGCGGTGCGGACGTCGTCATCATCGATACGGCAGGGCGGCTTCATACGAAGTTCAACTTGATGGAGGAGCTGCGCAAGATTCGGCGCGTCATCGAGCGCAAGGAGCCAACAGCGCCCCACGAAGTGCTCCTCGTCCTCGATGCCACCACGGGCCAGAACGCCCTGATCCAGGCCCAGGCCTTCACGGAGGCCGTCGAGGTCACCTCGGTCTGCCTGACGAAGCTGGACGGCACCTCGAAGGGCGGCATCGTCTTCGCCATCTGCGACCAGCTTGGCATCCCGGTAAGCTTCGTCGGCACGGGCGAGGGGGAGGCGGATCTGGCCCCCTTCTCCGCCGAGGCCTTCGTCGAGGCGCTCTTTCGCTAGGAACTTCTGTGCGGGTATGCTCGTCCTATTGATAGGGCACTCGCTGATGGGGTAGCCCCTGGGTAGCCGTTATCTTAACCGGGACGGATGTCAGAAACGCTCGTCTGGTGGTTGATGATGCAGGTGGTAGGGCTTGCCGCCCTGCCGCTCTGCCTTCTTCTCTTCCGCCGTCTGCCTGACCGCGGATACACGCTCTCGAAGGCCTTCGCGCTGCTGCTGGTCGGCTACTGGTTCTGGATCCTGAACGTAATTCACATCCTGCCGAACACGGCGGGCGGCATCTGGATCGTCGTCTTCGTCCTCATCGCCATCTCGGCCGTGGTGTACTGGCTGCGCCGCGAGGAGCTGCTCGCCTTCGCCCGAGAACGCTGGTGGCTCATCGTCGCGGCCGAGGTGATCTTCTTCCTCGCCTTCATCACTGCCGCTTACCTGCGCTCCTACGTCGCGGACCTGGGCGGCACGGAGAAGCCGATGGACTTCATGTTCCTGAACGCGGTCACGCGCGGCAAGCACTTCCCGCCACCCGATCCCTGGCTCGCGGGCCAGAACGTCAGCTACTACTACTTCGGCTATCTGCTTGTGTCCGTGGTGACCCGGCTGAGCGCGCTCGATACGAGCGTCGGCTTCAACCTCGGCCTCTCGATGATCGTCGCGCTGGCCGTGGTCGGTGTCTTCGGTCTCGTGTACAACCTGGCGGCGCCACAGGAGCGGCGCGCCGCCGAAGTCGGCCCGGGCACACCCGCCGCGGGCTTCGACACGTCGCAAGTGCTCTGGCGGCCGATCATCTTCGCCGCGATCGCGGCGTTGTTGCTGACTGTAATCGGGAACTTGGAGGGCCTGCTTGAGGCGCTGGCCGCGCACGACTTCGGACCGATGGCCTTCTGGAAGTGGGCGAACATCGACCACGGGGACCTCCTAGTCCCCTACAAGAGCACGCACTGGTATCCCGACCACTTCTTCTTCTGGTGGCGCGCGACGCGCATCCTCGATAACGGCGTCGGCATCCACGAG